>NZ_JBAHYJ020000123.1:0-194150 GCF_036697665.2 Scytonema sp. PRP1
GTATTCCCACAAACAGCGTTATATCTTAACTCATGTCAAAGCCTACTCACTACTTGCAGTTCACCAAGGTGTTTTAGTGCTAGAGAGATTTCTGGTTGCCTTGCGTTTCAAGAAATTATCAGCTTAAGCAACAATTTGATGAAGAATCATAGTACATCAGAAAAACAGACAATCCATAAACAGTAGGAGATGCAACAACTCCAAGACTGGCTAGAGATGCCGCTCATACTACTGCTTAGCATTGCATGACATGAGATTTTTGCGAATCAAAGGATTTACCAGCGGTTAAGTCCTTTACTTTTAGAGGTTAGGTGCTTTATCTCAAACCGCAATTTCATAAAAACTATATAGTTGGAATTATGAAAACTAAAAATATAATTTTATTGTCGATGCTGGTTTTTGTGCCAATTTCAATTATTGCACAATCACTGCATTTGAATCCTTTAATCATCTTTGTTACTTCTGGTCTAGCAATTATTCCTTTAGCAGCGTTGATAGCTAACTCGACTGAAGAGATTGCAACTGTTATTGGTTCAGCTTTAGGAGGTCTACTCAATGCTACTTTTGGCAATGCTACTGAGATGATTATAGCAATTGTTGCTCTACGGGCTGGTTTAGTTGATGTAGTAAAAGCTAGCTTAACAGGATCAATAATTGCCAATTTGCTCTTAGCATTAGGGCTTGCTATTCTCGTTGGCGGGTTGCGCTTCAATGAACAAAGCTTTCAACCTGGGGTAGCTCGCCTCAATGGTTCTTCTTTAACTTTAGCGGTAATTGTTTTGTTAACACCCGCTGCCATCCAATTTACTTCTAATGGTTTACCGCCCTCCACTTTAAATTATTTTTCCTACGCTGCATCAATATTGTTACTTATTTTCTACTGTCTGATGCTATTATTTTCAATTACAACTCATAAGTCTACATCTTTAGTTGAAGATGTTGATACTGATACTAAAGAATCTAACCTAAAAGAAGTTAATTTAGGGTTACAAATTTCTGTGTTACTAGCTTGCACAGTAGGGCTTGTTTTTGTATCAGATATTCTGGTTGAAAGTTTGGACAAAGCTATTTCTACTCTAGGTTTGACTAGCCTATTTACAGGTGTAATTCTTATTCCTCTTTTTGGCGGCTTTGTAGAATATATAACTTGTATCACGTTCGCCACCAAAAATAAAATGGACTTGGCTGTTGCTGTAGCTATAGGATCTAGTTTACAAATTGCCCTATTTGTAGCTCCAGTTTTAGTTTTAGTTGGTTGGGCATTAGGTCAGCCGATGAATTTAAGCTTTAATCCTTTTGAACTTGTAGCAGTTGCTATGGCTGTGTTGATTACAAACTCGATTAGCAACGATGGTCGTTCCAATTGGTTAGAAGGCGTTTTGTTACTGATCACTTATACTGTTTTAGGAACAGCGTTTTACTTCCATCCATAACTTGAGTTTTGATTAGTTATGAATAATTAATATCTTAGAATTTCAAGAGTGTAGTCAAGTTTTAATTTATACTTAAACCACAGAAGTTTTGACAAGTAATGTAGTAAATATTACTTTTAACAAGAGTAATTAAGTAGTCTTCAAAGATTTTGTGATTAAAAACACATTTTTTTCTAAAAAATAACCATTCAATAATATACCGAATTCTTCTTTCTTAGGGCTGACAAAGGAATACTAAGCTCAAGTTACTGTAAGAAAGCATGGTCATCACTTAATTTATTTAAAAAAAATCAAATGTTTCCAGGCATTCCAAAATTAACTTCCTTGCTGTCTACAAGCAGACAAGCTCGATCAAATAAGAATTTCAAGCATTATGGTATTAGTACCCTAATTGGTTGATCTATGCGATCGCGCCTTGCGCGGCTCCCTTCAGGAGCATCGCGAAACGGGAGAAAAGCGCCATCGCTCAAAAGGCACTCCGTTTTGCGAAATCACAGCATTGTTAGTGATTGCCAATGTCATGTATATGCAGACATTGTGACAAGGGGATCATTTGTGCATCTGCTGTTTAAGAGTTCCCCGTTGTTGTCATCTGTGAGATTCGCGCTGATATTGTTAATTATCCAAATCACAAGACTATACACAAAGTACGCTTTTGTACTCAATCTCGAAGCGTTTGAAAATTTTGGAATGATTTGCAACTGTCATCATAAATGTTAATAATGTCCTATTTATTACCAAGTGAAGTAAGTAAGAATCGAGTGCGCTGAGTTCTAAGCTCATACCACAACAAAGCTCTTTATTTCCAAAGACGTATATCTAGACAATGGAGATTTCTACCTAGTTTCATCTCAGAACATCCTCCTAAAGGTAGACTCAAAATGAATTGTTTGTAGCAAATAATGAGCAGAAGCTGCGCTTCAAAGTTTTTTGTACAACTAAAGTTTTATTCGAGATTTATCTATGTTCGTAGCGCTCTGGCCCGGTAACGTTTATCCCTTAGGAGCAACCTGGGATGGTAAAGGTACAAACTTCGCTTTGTTTTCGGAAAACGCAACAGGTGTCGAGCTTTGTTTATTTGATAAAGAAGATAATGAAACACGCATCCCCCTGACTGAAGTTAGCAACTTTGTTTGGCACGGTTATCTACCAGGAGTAGGACCAGGACAACGGTATGGGTATAGAGTGCATGGTCCTTATTCACCAAGCGAGGGTCATCGCTTCAACCCCAATAAACTGCTGATTGACCCATACACGAAGGCAATTGATGGCGACATTGGCAATGGTCCAGAACTTTTTGGCTACTCTTGGGAATCTCCTGAAGAGGATTTATCTTTCTCAGAGCTAGATAGCGCTCATTTGATGCCAAAGTCTGTTGTGATCGATCAGTCCTTTGATTGGGAGGGTGACGATCTGCTGCGAACCCCTTGGCACGAAACTGTGATTTATGAAACTCACGTTAAGGGCTTTACCAAGCTGCATCCAGATATGCCGGAAGAACTACGCGGTACTTATGCTGGACTTGGGCATCCCGCAGCAATTGAGCATCTCCAAAGGCTTGGGATCACAGCAGTTGAACTTATGCCCGTGCATCACTTTTTGTCGCATCCGGGACATCTTGTTGGCAAGGGGTTAAAGAATTATTGGGGCTATGACTCGGTCAACTATTTTGCTCCCTACTCCGGCTACAGTTCCTCTGGAACAGTGGGAGAGCAGGTTACTGAGTTCAAGGAGATGGTCAAAGCACTGCATCGTGCTGGAATTGAGGTCATTCTGGATGTGGTCTACAACCACACAGGAGAAGGCAATCATTTAGGTCCTACACTCACGCTGCGAGGCATCGATAATGCCATTTACTACCGTCTGGTAGAGAATGACCAGCGTTACTACATGGACTATACAGGTTGCGGTAATTCTTTATATGTACGCCAACCGCAAGTCCTCAAGTTAATCATGGATAGCTTGCGGTATTGGGTGTTGGAGATGCACGTAGACGGCTTCCGCTTCGACTTAGCCTCGGCTTTAGCGCGAGAGCTCTATGAAGTGAATAGTCTGGCAGCTTTCTTTGACATTATTCACCAAGACCCTGTGCTGGCTGGTGTAAAACTGATTGCCGAACCTTGGGATCTGGGAACTGGTGGTTATCAAGTGGGTCAATTCCCAGTTCTGTGGTCTGAGTGGAATGGCAGGTATCGCGATACGGTGCGGGACTTCTGGCGTGGTATTGATGAGAGCTTGGGACAATTTGCTTACTGTTTCACGGGTAGCCCTGACCTGTATGCGTTGAACGGACGGCGACCTAATGCGAGTGTTAACTTCATCACAGCACACGATGGCTTTACCCTGAACGACCTTGTCAGCTACAACGAGAAACACAACGAAGCTAACGGGGAAGACAACCGGGATGGGGAAAGCCACAACCGCTCTTGGAATTGTGGAGCTGAAGGTGAAACGGATGATCCAGAAGTGTTGGAATTGCGGGAACGCCTCCGACGGAACTTCTTAGCAACTTTGATGCTGTCCCAAGGTATCCCGATGATAGTAGGGGGAGATGAAATTGGGCGGACTCAAAAGGGCAACAACAATGCTTATTGTCAAGACAATGAAATCTCCTGGTTCGATTGGGAGTTGCCACAGGGAAACCAGGATCTGGTAAATTTTGCCCGCGAGCTAGTCTACTTCCGAAAACAGCATCCAGTATTTCGGCGGCGCAAGTGGTTTCAAGGTAGACCTATCTACGGAAAGAGTATCAGTGATATCGCTTGGTTTAACCCTGATGGCTCTGAGATGACTCAGGAACAGTGGGACGTTGGTTATGCTAAGTCGGTTGCAGTGTTCTTGGATGGCAACCAACTTCCTAGTGTTGGTCCTAAGGGCGAGCGTATCAGTGATGATAGTTTTCTCCTATTCTTTAACGCTCACTATGACACGATAGAGTTTTCCTTACCAGAGGGAATGCAACATAGAGAATGGGGTGTTGTGATTGACACGAAAGAGCCTCGCTTCGTTACAGAGGAAAGACGTTATACGGGGACTCAAGCAGTGCCAGTTGTAGCTCGCTCAATGGTGGTACTACGTCGGTTTGGATAAACGCAAGAGACTAGGAAAATGAGGAAGCAACAGAACAACTATTATTCGTCGTTTTCCTGATCTCCCTCACTCAAAATTCTTCAATTCAGGACTCAGGACTTCGTATGAGAATTGGCGCTCATTATTTAGGTGACAGTCGTTGTGAATTTAGGGTTTGGGCACCGAATGCAGAAGCAGCTGCGGTAAAAATTGTCTCGCCTCAGGAACGCGTACTCCCTATGCAGCAGCAGGAGGAGGGCTACTGGCAAGTTACCGATGAGGAGATTCAACCAGGAACGCAGTACTTCTACCAATTAAATAAGGGTGAATCCAGACCCGATCCAGCCTCTAATTTCCAGCCTTTGGATGTACATGGTGCTTCACAGGTGATTGATCACAGCTTTACTTGGAATGACAGCAGTTGGTCTGGCATTCCTTTAGAAAGCATGATCATTTATGAATTGCACGTTGGTACCTTCACCCCGGAAGGAACTTTTGAGGCAATTATTTCCCGGCTCAAGGATTTACAAGAGCTAGGGGTGAACGCAATTGAAATCATGCCAGTGGCTCAATTTCCAGGCGATCGCAACTGGGGTTATGATGGCGTTTATCCGTTTGCAGTGCAAAACTCCTATGGTGGTCCGGAAGGGTTGAAGCGTCTGGTTGATGCGTGTCACCAACAGGGAATTGCGGTAATTCTGGATGTGGTTTATAACCACTTTGGTCCAGAAGGCAATTACATGAGCCACTTTGGTCCCTATTTTACGGAGACTTATCGCACTCCTTGGGGCAGTGCCATGAATTTTGATGATGCCCAAAGCGATAATGTGCGGAACTTTTTTATTCAAAATGCTCTGTACTGGCTGCGGGATTATCATATTGATGGGCTACGTCTAGATGCCGTTCACGCAATCTACGATTTAGGCGCTAAACATTTTTTAGAAGAACTGGCAGAAAATGTTGCAGATCTTGGGCAGCAACAGGGGCGAAAACTTTATCTGATTGCAGAAAGTGACTTAAATGATCCCCGAGTGGTTCGTCCTGTAGAGTCAGGCGGATACGGGATTGACGCGCAGTGGAGTGATGACTTCCATCATGCCTTGCACGCGTTGCTCACAGGGGAACAGACAGGGTATTACTCAGATTTTGGCAAGTGCGAACACCTGGCAAAGGCTTACCAGGACACGTTTGTGTATGACTGGAAGTATTCACCGCATCGCCAACGCTTTCACGGGAACTCAGCAGGCGATCGCCCTTTCAATCAGTTTGTCATCTGCATCCAGAATCATGACCAAGTCGGTAATAGAATGCTGGGTGAGCGGTTATCCCACCTCGTATCCTTTGAAGCCCAGAAACTAGCCGCTGGTGCTCTGTTACTCTCTCCATACATTCCTCTTTTATTTATGGGTGAAGAGTATGGGGAAGACGCACCTTTTATCTACTTTGTTAGTCACTCTGATCCCGATTTAATTAGAGCAGTTAGGCAAGGGCGGAAACAAGAATTTGCTGCATTTCATGCTCAAGGAGAACCGCCCGATCCCGAATCTACTGAAACCTTTCTCAAGAGCAAGTTGAATTGGGAAAAACGCAAAGAAGGAAAACACCAAGCTCTTTGGTCGTTGTATCAACACCTTATCTCTTTACGAAACACAATTCCAGCTTTAGTGAAACGAGAGCGCCAAAATATGGAAGTAGGCTTTCTTGAAGCTGAGAAAATTGTGTGGTGGCGCAGGTGGAGTGAAGATAACCAAATACTTTGCCTCATGAACTTTAACCAAAGCGATTCCACTTTTACCCCTAACTTTCCGGTTAACGACGCTCGGAAAATTTTAGATTCTGCGGATGAAAAGTGGCAAGGTTCTGGTTCTCTTTTACCAGAAAGACTGAACAATGCACAAGAATTAACCCTGCGCTCTCAGAGTTTCGCACTTTACGAAAGCAGTGGACAGTAATTTGTGAACAGTCATCAGCGAGCAATTATCCTTGTTCGCTGATACTTGAAACTTGACAAATAATAAATGATAAATAATAACTGGTAACTGATATGAGAATTCCAACAGCAACTTATCGAATTCAGTTCAATTCTGCTTTTGGCTTTGGTGCAGCAAAAGCAATTACAAACTATCTAGCGGAACTCGGAATTTCTGACCTTTATGCTTCTCCCATCTTTAAAGCAAGAGCAGGAAGTACTCACGGATATGATATTGTTGATCCCACTGTGTTAAATCCAGAATTAGGAACCCAGGAAGGTTTTGAAGCCTTAGTCCAGGAATTACAACAGCGGAGTATCGGTTGGTTGCAGGATATTGTACCCAACCATATGGCTTATGACAGCGAAAATAAGTATCTAATGGATGTCCTGGAAAATGGTCCTGATTCAAACTATGTTGACTACTTTGATCTCGCCTGGAATTCTCCTTTTGCTAGTAGTCATGAACCAATTTTGGCTCCGTTGCTAGGCAACTTTTACGGAGATTCTTTGGAGAATGGTGAAATTCAATTGAAGTATGATGAGAGTGGACTGAATGTTAATTATTATAATTTAAAGCTGCCTCTCAAACTAGAATCTTATGCCAAGTTTTTGACTCAAAATTTAGGCAAATTAGCCAAAAATTTAGGTAGGAAGCATCCAATCTTTGTGAGATTGCTTGGTATCCTCTACATGGTAAAAAATATTCCTTCAGAGGCTACAGCTCAGCAAAGACAAGACCAAGCAGCTTTTGTTAAAGGGCTTCTTTGGGAGCTTTATACGGATAATGATGATGTAAGAACATTTATTGATGAGAATTTACAACTTTTTAACGGGGAACAAGGAAAGCCAGAAAGTTTTAATCTTTTAGATAGTCTGCTTACTGAACAGTTCTTTCGCCTCTCTTATTGGAAAGTAGGGGCTGAAGAGATGAATTATAGAAGATTTTTTACAGTCAATGAGTTGATATCAGTCAAGATAGAAGAATTAAAGGTATTTAATAATACCCATGATTTGATTGGTAAGCTAGTGGATGAAGGTAAGTTTACTGGCTTGCGAATAGACCATATTGATGGTCTGTATGACCCAACACAATATTTAGAGAGGCTGAAAGAAAAAACAGGTGATACCTACATTACTGTTGAAAAGATTTTGCAGCCTGGAGAAGACTTACCAAGTAACTGGCCAGTTCAAGGTACTTCTGGCTATGATTACTTAAATTATCTCAATGGAGTTTTCTGTAAAACTGACAATGAAGATAAGTTTACTCAAATCTACTGGGATTTTACAGGAACTAGAACAACATTTGAGCAAATTGTCCCAGAGAAAAAACACCTGATCATAGAGAGAAATTTAGCAGGTGATATTGATAACCTCGCTTTTCTCTTAAAGAAGATATCGGGTAAGTATCGCTATGGCAATGACTTTACAATCAATGGTTTGAAGCGAGCGCTGGCAGAAGTTCTCACTCGCTTTCCCATTTACCGAACTTATATCACTCAAGAGGGTATATCCGAAAGCGATCGCCTCTATACCCAGGAAGTGATTGAAGCAGCGAAAGCCAATACACCACTGTTGCAAAATGAATTGAACTTTATCGAGAAATTGCTGTTGCTGGAATACGATGATTCTCTGACTCAAGCAGAGAAAGACCAGTGGCTGTACTTTGTCATGAGATTGCAACAGTACACCGGACCATTGATGGCGAAGGGGGTTGAAGACACCGCTTTATATGTCTATAACCGCTTCATTGCCTTAAACGAAGTTGGGAGCGAACCTGGGCGCTTTGGCATTAGCGCTTCAGAGTTCCATGAGTTCAATCAAAAACGCCAAGACAGTTGGCCTCTGGCAATGAGTGCTAGCTCAACTCATGATACCAAACGGGGTGAAGATATCAGGGCAAGGCTCAATGTCCTCTCGGAGATTCCTGAGGAATGGCAAAAACAAGTCCGCACCTGGAGTGAAATCAATCGTTCTTACAAAAAGACTGTCAAGCGTTTAACTATGCCAGACAGGAACGATGAATATCTTTTCTACCAGACGCTCGTTGGGGCTTATCCATTTTTTGAACATGAGTATGCAAGCTGTGTTGAGCGCGTAAAAGATTATTTGCTCAAAGCGATTAGAGAAGCGAAAGTTTACACTGCTTGGCTGCGGCAAAATAGCACTTATGAAAATGCCTTCATTGATTTTGTCTCAGCGGTTCTGGAACCTTCGCAAGACAATCCTTTCTTAAAAGAATTTGTGCCTTTTCAGAAACGGGTTGCTTACTATGGCATTTTCAACTCTTTGTCTCAAGCTTTGCTGAAAATTGCTTCTCCTGGAATCCCAGACTTTTATCAAGGAACTGAACTGTGGGATTTCAGTTTGGTTGATCCTGATAATCGCCGTCCGGTTGACTATGAAATTCGGCAGTCCTATCTCAAAGCAATTAAGGAGCAAGCTAAGACAGATATTCTCAAGTTGATAGATGAATTACTGGCGAATAAAGAAGATGCCAGAATCAAGCTGTTCCTAACTAACCAAGCTTTAAAAGCGAGAAGAGAGTCTCTAGAAGTTTTTGAGAAAGGCAGCTACTTACCTCTAGAGGTGAGCGGCAACTTTCAAGAACATATTGTTGCTTTTGCAAGAAGCGATGGTAATAAAACGATCGTTACTATTGCTCCGCGCTTCTTCACCAGTTTAATTCAGCCTGGAGAGTATCCCCTGGGACAACAAGTTTGGGATGACACAAGCCTGAAGTTACCAGCAGCAGGGGCTTCAGCGTGGAAAGATGCGATTACTGAGCAACCAGTTCAAGCTAATGGCACTCTACTGATTGGCGAAGCGCTGAAACATTTCCCTGTGGCTTTGCTGGTTAGCCAAGACTAAGGAAAATGAAACCACAGATGGACGAGGCAGTGCGTTGCGGGGGTTCCCCCCGTTGTAGCAACTGCCGTACAGATGCACACAGATAAATAACTACTCCTGTCACGCTCGAAGATTACCTATTAACGAACCGCCAAGACGCCAAGAACGCCAAGGAAAAGATAAGTAATCTTGTACCGGGAAGGGAGTAGTGTTCAGGGACTTCCAAATTAAAAATATCCAACTTTTTTGTGGGATGGGCTTCTAGCCCGTCCTATAAATTGGGCGGGCAAGATGCCCACCCCACAAGATTGGATAATTTATTTGTTGGAAATCCCTAAATCCCTAATCTGTGTGCATCTGTGGTTTTAAATTAAATATGATGTCAATTTTTTCAGCGATTCCTCGGCTTCTTTGTACAACTTAAACTTACGCTCATCCCGGCGAAACTCTGGCGTATGAACCATTCTTCTGCCATTCACCCATGTAGCGCCGTGGGATTTGTGCAGCAATTCGTGATACAAGACAAACTCAACCACAAACTCGGGAATTCTTGCATCGTCAAGAGTCAAAGCAATCATGACTCTATCTCTTGCTGGCTCATAATGACCCAACTTACGATAAGTGTTAATCTGGCTCCAAATGAGACGTGGTTTAACTAAAGAAGAAGCGAAATATTCACGATTGACTTTGTCAAATAACTCATCCAGGTTATAGCACTTTCCTCTTGCATTCTCTACAATCACTTCAGTTATTAAATCAAGCTCTATCAATACAGAGCTATATTCTTCGCTTGCTGCGTAATCTCTAATAAGCCGCGTCGTTTGTTGACACTTGCCAAACAAAGCTGCTTTCACGAGTGCTTCCAAAGTGTCATCATTAGCATTGATGAAACCTTCGCTAAGTGTGAAAGTCGCTTCTACCAAAGAGCGTTTGCATTTATATATCCCCGTTAAATGAGTTAACTCAACAACGATATTGAGCGGCTGAGCATATATATAGCCGCTGCCATGTTGGTTAGGACAAAGACCGCTAGGGATAGGTGTAACCAGCGGCTCTGTTAAATTTGCCAATGTCCTAAGCTGTCTGACCACGGCTATATTACAAACTTTTTCAGCAATTTGCTTGACTCGATAAATTGTTTGAAGATGAAGTTGGAGGTTGCCTTCATAAGTCAAAAACTTCATCCATGCATAAATTTGACGTGAGGAACGCGTGAGATTGGCTGGTGTTGCTTGCGATGCAGCGCAAATTTTTTCAATTGCTGCAACAGCTTGGATCAAAGTTTTAACGAGTTCTTCTATCTGAGCAGTGTTTGGTGTCGGAGTTGAGGCTAAATTGGCAATCTTGTGCAAAATTGCACCTTGTTGCGTTTTGATGTTCTTGAGGCGAATTGTCTGCACTTTATCTTGGGTAGGCTGAGTTTCAGCTAAAGGCAAGTTGTCCAAGTCAATGGCTTTGAGAAAATAGTAAGCCTGACGCGATCGCGTTGGTAACTGACTTGGTGTCATTCTCCCGTGAGCACACAACTGCTCAATAGTCTCGATAGAGTTTGTGATGAATTTTTTAAAATCTGCAACATCGCTAGGTGCTATCCCAGCCTGCAAGCGATTTCGTGCTACTTGAGCTGCTTTGACGATTCCGCGAATTTGTACCATACTGTTTTCTTTTTGCCTAAACCCTTTACCAATCCCACTGCAACTATAAAAAAGCTATTATAAGGGCTTGAGTTCAGGAACAGTTTTTCGTTCACCAGTGTTTCACGACTTATCAGCAAAATCAGTAGAAAAGCTTAATCTTGATAAACTTCTTTTTTGCAGGAACTATTCGGCTAAATAAAGCAGTTGTGTATAAATATATCCTATCGGTGATGTTTACAAAGGGCTATCGGCTAATCGTTCATTGTTTTTTTATCCTTCTTAACGATTAGTTATTATTAGCAGTGATGCTCATCTCATTAACTATTATGTTATGTATTTATAGCGGTTCTCATTTGAATCATATACACCACCACGAATAATGTAGAGACGTAGCTACGTTTCTACAGCCGTGTATTGCAGGCAACAGAGAACCACTATAACAGAGATTAAAATTTTTATGAGGATAGATAAATGAATTCAAAAAAATTGAACAATAAAAGTTTGCAAAATTTTGATGAAATTTTACGGGAAACTATCCAGGAAAATTTACAGAAAATTATAGATGAAAGCTTAAATAAGCATATAGAAAATTGTATACTAGAAACTTTTAATAAATATATAGAGGAGCAAAAAAAATTACAACGGACTTATTACACAAATACTAACGCCATCCTCGACAACAGTACTGCTGTTAAAGAATTATACGATAAACTTGAACAAACGTTGGGAGAACTTGACGATTTTAGAAATTCTGTGGAAAAAATGCTTATAGAGCAACGTCAGATAAATGGGGAACTGCAACGAAAAATTAATCATTGGGAACAGGCTGCTACCGAGTTTTTTTGTTTACTAGAGAGGGCTGCTGATTATGAAACAGATGAAAATACACGGTTAATAAATAGAATATTAGATGGATTTGCTCGTATTGTCATGAATTTAGGAATGGAGCGTATAATTCCACAAGCAGATGAATCACTCAACGAAAAATTTCATGAAGCTATTGATGAGGAAGAATCAAATATCACACCAGGAAATATTGTTAGATGTGTTAATTGGGGTTATAAAATTGGGGACAAAATGATTGAAAAAGCGAAGGTAATTGTGGCATCACCATTACAAAAACCTGAAAATGGATCTCATTCGTAAGGTAGTTAATGCCCAATATAGTGAAAATTTAACCCTGGGAAAGGAGTAATTTAAGCAATGACCAAAAATTATGCTATTGGAATTGATTTAGGAACTTCTACATCTGAAATTTGTGTTTACCGAAATAATGAATCATTTCCAATTCCTGACCCTGCTACAAAATTGGCTATTATTCCATCAATTGTTGCTATTAATAAAAAAGGGGAACTTTTAGTAGGAGAAAATGCCCGCAGTTGGGTTGATGTATCAGGTCGTGGAGTTCGCGAAGTCAAGCGGAAAATGGGAACTGGAGAAACAGTGAAACTCCTAGATACAGAGTACCGACCTGAAGAAATTTCGGCGCTGATTCTTCGCAAACTTAAGGAAAATGCTGAAGAAGCACTAGGAATTACGATTCGAGAAGTTGTACTTTCTGTTCCAGCTAACTTTCCAGATGCTGCTCGGCAAGCAACACTGAATGCAGGTGAATTGGCAGGATTAAAAATTATTCGCCTGATAAATGAACCAACAGCAGCAGCTTTAAGTTTTGGCATCAATAATATTGATATTGAAGAACAGCTTGTTGTCTTTGATTTTGGTGGTGGAACATTAGATATTACCGTGTTGGAGATGGTTGCTGGTGTTCTTGATGTCAAGTGTAGTTTTGGTAATCCCCAGTTGGGAGGTAAAGATTTCGATGAGGCAATGATGGCATTGCTGAAGGCTAAATTTCAAGCTGAAAATCCTGGAGCAGAAATTTCTGAAAAAGCTCATGGCGCACTCAAAGAAGCAGCAGAAAAAGCTAAAAAAGTGCTTTCTACACAGCGATCGCATGAGGTACGAATTCCCTATTTTGCAGCACAAGATGGTGAATTTATTGACTTAGAGGTGGAACTGACGCAGCAAGAATTTGAGGAGGCGATCGCACCTCTGTTAGAAAAGGCGCGGGAGTGCATACGTCAAGCACTAAATGCCAAAAAGTTGCGCCCTAGTGCTATCAACCGGGTGTTACTTGTAGGTGGTACAACTTACATTCCTGCTGTTCGCCAATTAGTCGCAGAAATGTTTGGCAAAGAAGGTAAAGCACCCGATATTGGTGCAGACTTGGCTGTAGGTGTTGGCGCATCTGTTCATGCTGCGCTTGCTCAAAATTTCATTCCTGAGGATTCTGGTCTTATTCTCACCGATGTTGCTCCCTTTGGGTTGGGGATTGAAGTGGTGAGTAACGTTGGCGGACAATATATGCTGACCTATGAACCTTTGATTCAGCCTAATACAACAATTCCTTATTCTACTCAAAAAACTTACACACTTTTGAGAGCAGATCAAAAGCGGCTAGAAGTTCGTCTTTATCAAGACAATATAGGAAGCGCAAAGCTACCCAATGAAGCGATTGACACAGGAATAGCCACAGAAATTATAGATATTCCTCCGGCTGCTGACGGTCATCCTTATCCTGTGGAAGTAGAATTTTCTTATGATATCAATGGCATAGCTAAACTTAAAGCCACGATTCCCAACATTAACAAAAGTGTAGAGTTATCCTACGGTTACTCAGCCAAGCGCATGGGTAGTAAAGATATAGCTGATGCTGCTTCTCGCCTGAAAGAACTATGGAAGCAAAATGCCAAAGCGAAGCAATACGAAGGGTTAATCAATAAGGCAGAACGGTATATGGCTGGAATTCCACCTCAGGAAAGGTCGCCGCTGTCTGATATTGTTATGGAACTGAAAAAAGCTTTGATGAATGACAGTATTGAAGAAATTCAAAACGTGGGCGATCGCCTTGTAGACTTCTTGTTTGACTTAGAAAACGACATGGAAGACTAACAAATGGTATATGAATTTTATCATATCCTGGAGGTTTCCTCTCAGGCATCTGCTGATGAAATCAAACAAGCTTACTTCCGGTTAGTTCGCAAATATTCTCCTGAAAAATATCCAGAACGGTTTCAGCAAATTCGCGTCGCTTATAACACGCTTTCTGACCCAAGAGCGCGAGAAAATTATGACGCCATGCAGAAGCACGGCGACGAAATTAAAGAGTTGATTGACCAAGCAGAAAAGAACATTCAACTAGAAAAATGGTCAAGCGCCATTCCCTTACTTAAGCAAGTTCTTGTCCTAGCACCAACTATGGATGCTGCTCGCAATCTACTAGGTCTTTGTTACATTCATACTAAAAATTGGGATTTTGCTGTTAAAGTCTACAAAACATTAACTAAAACTAATCCTGATGTAGCCGTTTATTGGAGTAATTTGGGTTGTGCTTACAAACTGCAAGCTGAATGTTTCAATGAGCAAGAATTTAGTAATCTTCAACTTTATCACAATGCTCGTGAATGCTATCAGCAAGCAGTTAACTTGGAACCATTTAATTCTGTACCTTATTTAGAGATAGCAGAAACTTACCTTAGTGAAACCAATTACTCAGAAGCATTGGCTTGGGCAGAATTGGCTCTTGGTGCTGATGGGAAAGCTGATTATAATGACTTTGAAGCTCTTTTCTTTATCTGCCGCGTTCACTTTTGTAATAATCAGTCACACAAAATTGAAGTCATTGCCAAGAGAATAATATCTTTACTTCCTGAAAACATATTAGAAATACGACAATATGCTGCTAGCCGATTTGCGAATATGGGAGTTGAAATCGCAAAGATTGCTGCAAAATCAGTTAACTTTAATATGTGGAGAGCGGCTTTTGAATTTCTCAAGGCAGCGAAAAATTTAGATTCCAGTAATTTAGGTATTAAAGAAATTTGTGTAAAAATTGAGGAAATAGTATCAGCTATTAACCAGTATGAAAGCCTTAGCCAAGATTACCTAATAATCCAAGGATTTCAAAGACTAGCGGCATTTTGTTTAGCTGATTATTTTGATTTTTACGATTCCCAGCCCGAGAGAAAAACTTTTCTAAATGACATACTGACTGAAATTTTAGCTTCTCCAACAAGCACAATTTTTTCATCCCTTGAGAGAATAAAATTTTACTATCCTGTGGTGTATGGATTGAACACAGAACTGTTTGATCGAATTGAGCAAGTCGCTTGTGTACCTTAAGAGGGTTCAGTGATCATTTGAAGAAAAACTCAGCTTGGACAGAATTTAGAGATCATAATGCACTTTCGTTGGAGATTCAGATGCACTACGTTTTATATAATTTCTATATTTTGTATAATTTCTATATTTTATATAATTTCTATAAGTGTATAATAATTCACTAGAGCCTGACGCTTTACCAAGTCCTCAGACTTGACTTTTATTCGTAGCTTTTTGCGGTCAACCGTATTTTTGGGTATCGCCAGGATAAAATTGTAAGTGCTTAGCTCGCTTACACTTGAGGTACCGCTAGTCGTGTCACTTTAAGTATCCTACTTTTTTTGCATATTTTTCCCCACAATCGCTCTGTAGTTGATATATTTGAATAATTTATAGAATTTCCTCTAACCTGAGCAACATCTTTTGTAGATTTATGTTATCTTGGGTTCTAGGATTTATATTCGGTTGTGCAGTTTGTGTTTTATCTATTTACAAGCGTCTCTCCGAATCTAACTCTCTGCATAGTGTGATTCTGGAGATGTTTCATGTCAATTTACGTCGGTAATTTATCTTACCAGGTCGAGCAAGATGACCTCAAACGCGTCTTTGCAGAATATGGAACTGTTAAGAGCGTTCAATTGCCTCTAGACCGGGAAACGGGTCGTGTGCGTGGCTTCGCTTTTGTAGAAATGGGATCAGATGCAGAAGAAGCCGCAGCGATTGAAGCCCTGGACAGTGCTGAGTGGATGGGTCGTAACCTGAAGGTTAATAAAGCTAAGCCCAAATCAGATTCAGGTTCTGGTGGTGGTGGTAGATGGGGGAACAGCGGTGGCGGTGGTGGAGGATACTCCCGTGGACGCTACTAATTAGCTTTAAGACAAAGCTTTGAGACAAAGAATTTAAGTCTAAGATTTCAAGGGCAGATTCCTTGTCTGCCCTTTTTTGCTATCCAGCTTACAGAATTGCTCATGTCCAACCACTAATTTAGCTAATTTAAAAGGAGATAGGATGACCCAAGTGATTCTTGGCGAAAATGAAGGAATTGAGTCAGCCCTCCGGAGATTTAAACGAGAAGTTTCCAAGGCAGGAATTTTTCCAGATTTGAAGAAGCATCGTCACTTTGAAACACCCCTTCAAAAACGCAAGCGTAAAGCAGTTGCTAAGCACAAGCAACGTAAGAGCCGTTTCCGCTATTGAGGACAACTGTCAGCAAATGAAGCCATGCTGATCCAACTCAGGTCATTATGACTAAGCCAGCCTCAGTCATGCTAGACTGCGTCTGGCAAACATTGCTGATGGAACACAGCACGACTAAGTAACGAACAGTAACTACGCTTTAAAGATCACAGGATATTTTAAGTGAGAGTGGACTATAAATTTAAAAAAGACCCATTTAACGAATGTTTTGTTAACAGGTACAGTAACCGTGACCCCAGAAACCAAACACATAGTTAGCGAACTTAGGCATGAGTTCTACTGTCTGTTCGCTGCTGCGATGAATGTGCCGGTGAGAATAACTGGTGCATCCTATAGTAGTAATTCCCCTATTGCGTCTTGGGTGGATGATAGGCAACGCCTGAACTACGTGAATGTCTACGCTTACACAGCACCTGATGAATTTATCCCATTCCGCCCCTTTATTCTTCGGTTAGCCATAAACAAAAGTGCTGGTAGAGTCACGATAGTAAAAAAGGGGCAAGAATGTCGAGGTCTTAATCGCGTGTGGGACTTCGAGTTAACCTTATTGCCAGGGGAAATCTTAGACTTTCTCCCTTGGACAGTGAGCTTAGTTCAGGCTTATGACAAAAATTCACCTTCATTGCTTGCGCCACCACCCCATCCATTTGAATTGAAAGTACCAACGGTTGGGTTATTCAATGAAGCATGGACTCAGAAAGCTTGGCTGCTTGCAGAAGAAGCAACAGCAACGTTCATTTAGGTTACTCTATCGCTTGCGTGGCGATTATATGTGCTGCTTTAAAAATAAAACTTAGCTGTAATTTTAAATGCTGCCCAGTAGTAAGGATGATTGTAAAGCTTTGTATCTGCTGGGATGTCATGACTTCTATTCAATTGTGTGGCTAAATTTTCCTTAATGATGACTCCCCTTTGATCTAGTTGGTTTCGTAATTGTTCATACCATTGTTTGAATTCGCCAGCAGTCAATTCCTTAAGCCATTGAGTTGCTTCTGCTAAAGCATTGGGTGCTGATTTGTTTTGCTGAAGCCGTCGATAAAACTCTATCATCACTAAAGCACTAGCTGCCGATTCTGTAGCCCACAATGTACTTAATACATGGCTGACTCCTTGAGTGAGAAAAACGCTGACTAAACCGACGTATTCGGTAGTGATATTTTGGTTGCTATCCATCGCTGTTTCGCAACTTGAGAGAGTGATCAAGTTGTAATTCGCAATTGGCTTATTGCAGATTTCTTCTAGGGTTAATTTGTCTTCACCAGCTAACACAAATTCTGATTTTTGCGGCTGACTAAAATTGTCAGTTACATAGCCTTGAAAATGAAATATATTGTAATGACCAGATAAAGCAATTTCTAACTGCCTTTTAGAAACTAGTGAGCCTTGGATACGTTGACAACCACTGAACATAAGTCTAATAGCTTCAGACTCGAGTTGAGCAAATTGTCGTGCAGGATCATTTGTACTTTCGGGATGTTCCACAAATAGTAATGGTATTTGCACTTGATGGGGAGGGTGAGATTCCAAAGATAAGCCAATTTGGGCGCTAGGCAGATATGTAAATGTGAAATTATGCGGTTGGAATAACTCTTCATCCCAAGGAGAGGAAAGATTGAAAAGGGCGTGGAGCGGAAATCTGTGTAAGTCACGGTGGGGAATTAAAATCAGATGAGTGATGTCTTCGAGTTCATTGACAATTGTAGAAACATTGAGGATATTTTTTAGATTTAATAGCCTCTGTTGCATATCTGCTTGCCAAGAATGACTACTTTTGTTCGATGCGTCATTTGCCTGGAGTTGCCGATATTGCGTGTATTGTTGATTCCAATCTTCTAGCCAATCTTCAAATTCAACTAAGCGTTGCACGGCTTCGGGTAGAGGCATTTCATCAATAACCGCGACATTGAGGACAGGTGTAAAAATGGGAATCGGTTCTGGAGAGTTGTATTTAATAATGAAGGTGCGTAACGTACAAGGGCTGATATGCCAGTAAATAATTGCGGTTGTGGGGTTGAGAAGCTGGTGAATTGATCGATAGTTAGGGGAATTAATCTCATCTGTCCAACCAGAAACAAGCCAGGTTAAACAAGCATTTTTCCCATGTTCCGCGATTTCTAAAGCTTGCGCTATTTCACCGAGCTGCATGGCTATATCAACTGCTAACTGTTCAAAACCTGCATACTTGAGCGCCAACTGTTTTTTACCTTCATTAGAGTCGGTAGTTTTGCTGAGTAAGTATTGCAAGAAATCTGTAGCGTATTGATGTAATTCTTGGGCTTGTGAAGTTTCTCCCAAACATACAAGCGTTTTGATCAGGTTTTGCAAAACCTCGAGATGTAATTGAGGAAAAGCTTCTGGTGTAAGAGTATTGAGGGCTTGATTGTACTCATCTACGGCTTTGTGCCAATAATACCAAGGTGTGGTGTGTCTCTTTCCTTCTTCATAATGTGCATTGCCAAGGGCGACATGCAACCTACCCCAACCTTCTGGCTGTGTATCTTGGCGAACATATTTCAGCCCTTGCTCGTAGCTTGCCAATTTTCCTTGATAACCGCGTTCACATAAATCTGGATTGGCTGCAGCTATGGTACTGAAAAAAGTCAGGGGCGAGTCGCTAGAAACTGCATTTGCGGCTGCGTAGCCTCGCCCAATCCAAGCTTCCCAGGTGTCAGGTTTGATTTGCAAAGCGTTGTCATATGAGGCGATCGCTTCTTCAAATCTCTGCAAAGAAAATAGCACTACAGCTCGGTTGTACCAAGCTAAGTCAAACTGGGGGTTAATTTCTATAGCTTTATCATAGGAAGCAATTGCCTCTTGATGGTGTCCTAAATTTTCCAATGCGATCGCGCAATTAAACCAGGCTAAGTAGTAGTCCGGTTTAATTTCTAAAGCTTTGTCCCACGATGAAATAGCATCATACCAGCGTCCCAAATTCGCCTCTACGACACCGCGATCAATCCAAACTTCGTGTGAGGCTGGATTGATTTGAGCTGCTTGTTCGTAAGATGCGATCGCATCTTCATGTCGTCCTATTTTACCCAATGCACTTGCCAAGGCGTACCAAGCTTCGTAGAAGTCGCGTTGAATTTCTATTGCTTGCTCTAAGCTTGCGATCGCATCTTCAAATCGTCCTAAATCAGAAAGTTCTACACCTCGGCTGTACCAAGCTAAATCGAAGTCAGGTTGGATTTCTAACGCTTTCTCAAACGATGCGATCGCATCATTTGTTCGCCCAGCCTTTACTAACGCCACACCTCGCTGATACCAATTTTCTTGATCTTGGGGTTCCAGCATCAGTGCTTGATCATAACTGGCAACTGCTTCCAATGGATGTCCTAACTTTTGCAACGCCATACCCCGACTAGACCAAGCATCGGGATAATTGAACTTAATCTCTATAGCTGTATCAAAGCAGAAGATGGCATCTTCAAAGCGTCCTATTTCACCAAGTGCCGCGCCTCGATTGTACCAACATTTATAGAAGTCTGGTTTGAGCGCAATTGCAGAGTCGTAAGATGCGATCGCCTCTGAAAAATGCCCTAAATAAAATAATGTTAACCCCCGGTTAAACCAATATTCGTGCGAGTTGGGGTTAATTTCTATCGCTTTGTCATAAGATGCAATTGCTCCAGATAAATCACCTGTTTTTGCTTGCTTAAGACCAGTATAAAACCATGCTTGTGCTTGTTCAAAAGGAGTCTGCTGTCGTTGATTGCTCAGCGAATCCGTCTTAACTGGTGCTTCGCTTTGAATTCCTAGCCCAGAAGCCAGCTGCTGAACTAAACTGGTACTCTGGTCTAACCTGACTAACAATTCATCCAACGTTACAGCTACCGGTGGCGATAAATCCGAAGACTCAGGCAATATACGAGCTTCAGATGTGACTGGTTGCATTTCTTTTGCTACCCCAGATTCTTCTTCCCCTTGCTCAACCGGAGTTTCCACAGGTGATGCTGTCGTTTGGGCATCTGGTCCATCGTATTCCCATATCAATTCCTCTCCATGATTGATATACTCTTGCTGTGGAGAGTTTGAAACGGGTGCAGGCATTGTCGTTTCTGTTTCATGCCTGCGTTTATTGTCTAAATCCTGTTTGTCGGCTTTTGGTGTCAACCCTTCTTGTATTGCAATCAGCGGGGTTGCAGGAGTGATAGTTTCTGTGTCTTGTGCGTCGTCATTTTCCCAATACGCTTCGCCCAAGTTTCGCGTCAACAACCGTAATCCAATGTCGTAGGATAAATCTCCAATTGTCCCGATACCCAGTTCGCCTAGCTGTACCATGCGTTCTGCTAAATGAATATTTGGTGCAGGAGATATTAACAATCTCTCGCCAAAATCCAGCAACCAATCTATCCAGCGCTCAACAGATATCCGGTGTTCCATTCTTTGGATGTATTTGAGCGCCCACTGTTGCCCTCTTGCCTGATGCACACCTTCTAGCAGCTGAGTAAACAAATATTCCAAATCCGCATTCGTCAGTTCAGGTGGAGATTCCACCTTCTGTTCCCCTGTAGGATACATAGAACGAGTCTGCTTTTTCCTAAAGAGGAATCTGAAAAACTTGTTAAGCCACTTTACTAGCCGCTTGAGCATTTCGGACACTATTGGAGGTTGTTCATCATAAGATTTTAGCGATCACAGTGTTAAAAAAGTTATGACTTACCCAAAAACCTCACACAAGCAGATGGGCGATTGATCGTATGTTTGGAAAACCAACAGCATACTAACAGCCTTATGAAACAAGGTTGTTTGTCATTCACAACAGTTTTACATGAGAAAAGCAACCAAGACCTATCTTTTAATGTATATTAATATACACTATGGCAGGAAAATAAGGTATTGAATTATGGTTCTGGTTGATTTGTACTCGATTCATTAGCAGCATGGAATTGATTCAGCAAAGCCTGGATAATGACTTGTGGATCTTCAGTCTCAATTCCCATTTGCTCAGAAATCTGGTTGCGTAAGTTCTCATCTTCCTGCAGTAGCACAAGCAACTGATCTAACGTGATCGTTTGGTATTCTCCTTCTGGAAGGTTTTCTCCTTCTGGAAGGTTTTCTACTTGCATCACTTCGGCTTCCTCATTGAGAGTTTGTGTGGTTGCAGGGATTTGCTTTCCTGCATCTGGTCCCTCATATTCCCATATTGACTCGCCGCCTGTGCGCCTTAACAATTGCATCCCAATATCATAGGCAACGTCTCCAACTTCTCCAACCTCCAACTCACCTAGTTGTACCATTCGGGAGGCTAATTCATTATTGGGTGTAGGTGCTGCTAGCAATCTTTCGCCAAAACGCTGCAACCACTCCACCCAACGTTGAGTTGAAACACGATGTTCAATATTATCCAGCCATTTCTGCGCCCATACTTGCCCTCGTGCCTGATGCACGCCTTCTAATAGTTCTGTAAACAGAAATTCCAGATCCGTATCGGTAAGGGGTGGAGGCGGTTCTTTTTGAACATTTGCCCCTGATTTGGCTAGAGTTTGGTTTTTGCCAAACAAGCGTTGAAAAAACTTTTTGAGCCATTGAATTAACCGCTTGAGCATCTCCCGCACCCGTAAGTGTTGGTGTTTACCATAAGATTGTAGCGGTGTCTTACGCGTCTGGGCACTGCACCATTGCGCTACTGAATTAAATAAGATGTACTAAATAAGATGTACACATGGGAACTTTTCTGTCAATAGTAGGACATAAATCTTTGCATAAAGAGAAAGATATCTTTAAACCATACACTATTTCTTTATGGTAAATTTGTACTATAAAAAGACAATAATCAATGTCTAAAGTGACTGTGTGTGTTTAAAATGGTTTCATCCCAAATTCGGTTGGGTGCTAGTTATTAACCCTCAGAGGGATTGACATTTCAAATCCATGTCTTACGAACCCCTGCACCACAAGTATCGCCCAAAGAATTTTGCTGAACTAGTGGGGCAAGAGGCGATCGCTACCACCCTGACCAATGCTATCCGTGCTGCCAAAATAGCCCCTGCATACCTGTTCACTGGTCCTAGAGGTACGGGCAAAACCTCCAGCGCCCGTATTTTGGCAAAATCGCTTAATTGTGTTAATCATGAGAAACCTACGCCTCAACCCTGCGGCATATGTGATGTATGTCAGGGAATTACCAAAGGCTATTCTTTAGATGTTATTGAAATTGACGCCGCAAGTAACACTGGTGTCGATAATATTCGCGAGATTATAGAAAGAGCGCAATATGCCCCGATTCAGTGTCGGTATAAGGTTTATGTTATTGATGAATGCCATATGCTCAGTACCGCAGCATTCAACGCGCTACTGAAGACACTCGAAGAACCACCGAAACACGTTGTCTTTGTACTGGCGACGACTGACCCGCAACGAGTCTTACCTACTATTATTTCCCGCTGTCAACGCTTCGACTTTCGCCGAATAGATTTAGAAGCGATGGCGAAGCATTTAAGTTATATCGCTTACAAAGAAAATATTAGTATTACTCCAGAATCGATCACGCTGATAGCGCAAATTGCTCAAGGCGGATTACGCGATGCAGAAAGTCTCCTTGACCAGTTAAGTTTATTGTCAGGTGAAGTCACACCAGATAAAGTTTGGGATTTGGTCGGTTCGGTAAGCGAACGCGATTTGCTTTTTTTGTTAAATGCGATCGCCTCTGACAACCCCGAAGCTGTTCTAGACTGCACTCGGAAAATTCTGGATTCCGGTCGCGAACCTCTGATTATTCTCCAGAATTTCGCTGGATTTTACCGAGATTTACTCATCGCTAAAACTGCGTCTCGTCGCAACGATTTGGTTGCTTGTACTCCTCAAACTTGGCAAGCGCTGATAGATTTTGCCCAAGAGTTTGACATAAGTACAATTTTGGCAGGACAGCAACACCTGCGAACCGCTGAAGTGCAACTGAAAAACACCACACAACCTCGTTTGTGGTTAGAGGTTACATTGCTGGGATTGTTACCCTCAGCAAATATCCCTGTTCAGCAAAACGGTAGAGGCGCAGTTTTCACACCCAGAGTTTCACCGCCTCCAATTGCACCAGCTGTAGTCCAAGGTGAACAAACACCAGTTGTAAGCCGCGAGACACCTTCCGTATCAGCACCAGAAAACAACCTGAGAACAACTGAATTCGTTTCAAAAACTGTAGAAGTAGAAGAAGTAAAAAACCACCAAACACATAACTCATCACAAACTCCCTCATCTCCCTCATCTCCCCCTAAAGTAGAAGCCGTATCGTCTGTATCGCAAACACACGAAGTTAGTGAGGTAACACAATTTGACTTAACCCAAGTTTGGCAGCAAGTGCTTGCCAATCTCCAGCCGATTTCCAGGCGAGAATTACTGCGCCAAATGTGCCATCTTATAGAATTTGATGGTGCTGTAGCCCGTGTTGCCATTAAACAAGCATGGTATAAAAAAGTCCAATCAGACCAACCTAAAATTGCCGCAGCGTTTAAGGAAACTTTCAAATGTGACGTCAAAATAAACCTGGAATTCGCAACCGCATCAACTTCTATCCCTGCGAAGACTTCTCCTGCTCAAAACAAGCCTGTCACTCCTGCAAGTTACGAACCTCCTCGTCCGCCTTCTCCTGAAGTTCCTAAATCAAGGGAAACACCTCCGACAACAACTTCAAATCCGACGAATAATGGTACGGTACCTACTTCAGACGCCAGCAATCGCAGTGCTACACCTTCCCCACCTCAACCTCAAACTTCCACAGAACATTGGGAAGTTGATGAAGTCGCAGCCGCAGCTCAACGTTTGGCACAATTCTTCGATGGAGAAATCATCCGATTTACAGATGACACAGAACGACCAAACTTAACAAACATCTCTGAGTGGGAAGATGATTCAGGGGCTGAAGATGAATTTTGAACAAAATAAAAGAGAGAAGATAAAAAAATCTGCTCTCTTCATTCTTCTCTCTTCATTTTTTATTCTTTACCTTGATGGACAGTTTTGACCCATTTCAGGCGCTTTGGTCGCAGTGACATTCGGGCTGTGGTGCTACTGATGACCACAATCCAGTGGAACATATATAAAGCGCCACGCAAAGTCTGAAGCAGCAGCACAAGATAAGTGGACAGTTTGAATTCCTTTTGTTGACCTATGCGCCGCAGACCTGCAAACATCCCCGCCATTGATACCGTCACCGTCAAGCCAGTTAATGGGCTTAAAATTGGTGGACGATGTCGCGCGATCGCCATCAATAAATCTGGCACTGCCGCTGTGGGTAAAATGTACTGGAGCAGGATAAAAAATACGAATAAATTCCAGGTTTTGCGCGTCCCCATGCGGTTTTTGAGAATCAGATCCCAGTAATCTAAATACCGCTGATATCCGCCTTCTGCCCAACGGCTGCGCTGATGCCAGAGGGCGATCGCATTTGTCACGCCTTCTTCCTCTACCACTGGGTTGAACACGCACTCAATATCCCACTTATCTAGATGCAAGCGCAATGTCAGGTCTAAATCATCGGTAATTGTTTCCTCATTCCAGCCGCCGCAACGCAACAGCGCTTCTCGCCTGACAAATTGACCGTTACCCCGCAGTTCGCCAATACCGCCTGCTGCTGTCCTTTGATGCTGCAGAAAAGTATCGACTGCCATTTCTGCGGCTTGACCTTTTGTCCAGAAATTTTCGTTGGCGTTGGCGATCGCCTTTCGCACTTGTACTGCGCCCACATTTTCCCGTTGAAACAACGGTATGACACGCATTAGCAAGTCCGATGACACCTGGGCATCGGCATCAAATACCGCCAAAATCTCCCCTTTTGTCAGCCCTAGCACCTGATTCAACGCTCCTGATTTTCCTCCGCCTGCTTCTGGCTTTCGCCGCAGTATTTTCAGTTTGTCGTATTCCTGCGCTAGTTCTGCCAACAATTGGGGCGTCCTGTCGGTGCTGTTATCATCAATCACCCATACTTCATATTGTCCTTCTGGGTATTCCAGATTACAAAGGTTCTTGACTAATCTACCAATGACTGCCTCTTCATTTTTAGCTGCCACCAACACTGATACAGATGGCAAATCTCCTTGGATTTGCTCGCTCATACCTTTTGGTCGGGCAAATACGACCACTAGGACGTGAATTCCTATGATGGTCGTTAGCCCTAGTATGAACAGAGCTCCCCAAGAAACTAAATGCAGTGCGATTGTGCCACTCCAGACTATTGTCAAAACTAGAGCGGCTTTGCGTCTACGACCTTGAAAGCGGGATGGAAGAGACACACTTGTGAATGTCTCCTCCTCTAACTCCTCTTCTGAGTCCTCTTCTGACACAGAGAGTTCAGAAAATAACGAGTTGAGCGGATCAAGCTCGTTGTAAGAATCGTTGTCGGGCCAGGAATTCGCTGGCATAGGTTACCTGATTCAACCACCAGTATTTGTCTACACCCATAAAGAAGCTGGGTATTAAGTAACACCAAACAGTGCAACCTTCACATACCTTGAGTTTACCTTGAGATTGGCGGTATTTGTCTACCTCCTCAGACTCACGATAAAGCTCGTACAGTCGCCCATTAATGGGAATTCCCGTTTGGGCGAAGTGGTAGCAAGGTAGCAGCAGCTCGTCGTTGGGAGAAATAGCAATAACGGCATCTACCGCCTTACAACGGGGATTCTTAGTATTATTTCCCCCAGCTTCAATAAAAGCGAGTGCAGCCCTATTGTACCCGAGATTGTTATATTTCTTTGCAGCTGTTTCAATTGCTGCTACCATTTCCGCCGTGGGATTCTTATTCGAGTTGTAGTGTTCGTGTGCTGTAAAGGCTGGGTTGAGCCAAACCCGAACACCGAGTTTTTTGCCTAATTCTCCCACTTCGTCAATGCGCTCGTAATTCTGGGCGGTGACAGTGTGATTAAGAACTGGGTATTGTCCCAGAGACTTGGCGATCGCCACCGACTCTACCAATGTGTCAAAAATTTTTACTCCTCGCGACTGATCATGAATTTCTGCATCTCCACCATCCAAAGAGAAATTCAAATAGTCTACTAATCCCTGAATTTCTTTGGCTTTCTTGGGATACAGAATTGTGTTCGTCGTCATGCTGGTGATAAAACCCTGACGTTTCGCCTCCGTATAAATTTCCCCTACATCATGCCGCAGCAGCGGTTCACCACCTGTAAAGTCCACATACTTGACTCCCAAGCGGCGTAGATCCTCTAAATTATGCTTAATTGTCTGATAATCAGCTTCTTTTCCCGGCTCTAATGACCAAATGTTACAAAAATGGCATCTGGCATTACAGCGGTAAGTCAAGTAGTAGTTTGCGACCAGTGGAGCCATAGCGTAAAACCACCTAAGTTTCCTTAAGACATCTTGAAACGGAGTTCACAAAGAGTCAACCAATTACTGCCTCACCATTGCGTCTACGTTAAATTAAGTATTCTACCCTGCGGGAAAGCAAGAGCGGCGAACGTGCGGGAAAGGAGTAGTCATGAGTTGTTCTGCTATATAAAACCTAGACAAATCTAGACATTTACTTCTTACGTCACGGGGAGCATGGGAGCGGTTATCCCTCAGTAAGCATTCACGCCAAAGCCCTGCGCGATAAATTGATTGCGGCGTTTAAATCCCTATCCATTACGTGTCCACAATGTTCACATGAGTAGACACGTTCACTTAACAACAGAGATTTTTTCTTACAACCACAATTACTACAGGTTTTAGAAGACGGATACCATCTATCTGCTAAAACTAGCTTGCTTCCAAACTTTTTGCACTTATATTCAAGCTGCCGCTTAAATTCATAGAATCCGCAATCAGCTATGGATTGAGCAAGCTTATGGTTCTGCATCATGCCCGAAACATTCAAGTCCTCAATTACTATCACAGCGTGGTTTTTGCATAAGTAATTGGTGACTTTATGGAGCGAATCCTTACGAATATTTGAAACGCGGTTATGATGCAATGCTTGCTTAATTTTTGACTTGTGGCGATTGCTGCTACCTTTGACTTTTCGTGCTAAAGATTTAGACAATCGCTTTAATTTTTGGATACTTTTCTTGTATGCCTTGGGATTGGAAAATACAACACCAGTACTAAGCGTAGCCAGTTCTTTTATCCCTAAATCAACGCCTACAACTTCAACAGATTTTGGTGTAGTTTCGGTTACAACACGGTGTGCAAACGCGATATACCAATCATTCGCTATCCGAGATATTGTTAACTTGGTGGTCGTTGTATGTGGCAATCCTTCATAAGTTTTGACCCAGCCAATAGTGGGTAGTTTAATCCGTAAGCCACCCACAGGTATGGGTTTTCCGCTAGCGTCTATAGTAAAAGAATCGTTTCGACCTTTCTTTTTAAGCTTCGGATATTCGCCTAGTCCTTTAAAGAATCGGTCAAAAGCTGCACTCAACTGGTCGAAAGCGTATTGAGTTATTTTCTGACAAATACCTTTTTCTCTAATCCATCCCAACTGAGTCTTGACTGAGTTGTTGAAGAACTTCTTGAGCAGGTATTTATTAGGCTTGTATCCATCTTGATATAAGTTTTTCCAGGTTGCTAATCCCCAGTTATAAGTAAAGCGTGCTATACCTGCGTGCTTGTTCATTACGGTTTTCTGTTCAACCGTTAGTTTTAACTTAGTCTTGATGGATAAAAGCACATCGACCTCAATACTTGTGTTATACCTATCAGTATACCAATAAACAGGATACCGTCAATGACTTTTCAAAAGAAACATAAGTTAGGTGCACTTCCTTTTAATGAGGAGCCTTTCGACAAATCGCCCCTATGCCTGAAAGTACGCGAAGGTGTTAAAGAGAAACTAAAAGCCGTCCCTAACTGGCAGGAACGACTAAGAAATCTTATTGATGAATTGATTGAAAATACGGGGGATGGTTGTCGGTAAATGACTAGTTTTGTCTATGATTATGATGTCTTGAGACAAACTCCCTATCGCTGTGTCCCCTTGTCTCCCTATCTACCGCAACAGATGTGTAAACAGAAATTTTTTTGGGAATACTATTGACATCCTCTAAGGTACCTAGTTGTTAACTTACCTAAGGAATGTTTAAAGATGACTTTAGAGCAGCTCCAACCCGCTAGTCAACAACAAGCAAGCGTCTACTTGCCTTATATTCAGGCTAGCAAACGTAATTTCTTGCCTTATGCAATTAGTCTCAATCAAAAGGGCGCTTTGGAGGGACACCGCAAGATAGAAGGCAGTGATAATATTCCTTTTGTCGCGACTTGGAATGTTGCAACTCTACCCTCAGACTTAACTCGTTGCCGAATGCAGTTTGATGGCAACGCGGAGTTAAGCTATGAAGTGATGATGGCAAGCTTTGAGTTTATTAATTTTTTAATCGAACTGATAGAAAATTATAAACGTTACCGCGTAAGCGATTTTTCCCAAGCGTTTTACCGCAAGCTACTGCGTATCGAGGATTGAATTGTACGTTTTCGCAACATAACTACATAAATTCTTGGTTATGGCTGTGCTATACCACTAGAAAATAACTTTTTTTGAACCATCAACACTCCTTGCAAGTTGAGCAATCATTCTTATCGTCCTTATCGTCAAGTTGGTTTACAACTTCAATTACATAGTTCGACCTAAAATGAGTAGAACCTAGCTGAATTGTAAAAAGCTATCAGCTTGCTTTGGTTGCTGGTGCCTTACCGGCGTCTACAGCTAAAATCAACAAAAGTGCTGAAAGCTACTTGACTTTTGAAATTAGGAGTGCATGTGTGCCAAAATCTGCTAAATACTTATTAATTGGATCTACGCAGGCTTACTGCGGGAAATCTGCAACAGTCCTAGGTTTGTCTTATCAACTACAGCGCAAAGGGCTGGATATTAGTTATGGCAAACCGCTAGGCACATGTTTGAGCCAATCAGAGGGAACCGTGGTTGAGGAGGATGTTCAGTTCATTACTGATAGCCTCAAGCTGTCAAAAAACCGTATTGCACCGACAATGCTGGCTTTGAATGAAGTCACTGTGGAAAAACGTTTGCGCGGGGAGAATAAGATAGATTATCAAAAGTCCCTAGCGCAGCAATATTCGCAAATGGTTTTCGGCGACTTAGTGTTGCTTGAGGGTCCTGGTAATTTGGAAGAAGGCAGCTTGTTTAATTTGTCTGTGCTAGAAGTAGCCCAAGTGCTGGATGCTGCTATGCTTTTGGTAGCCCGGTACAATTCGCTGCTTTCAGTTGAAGCTTTATTGTCTGCGAAACAGCGTATCGGCGATCGCTTGGTTGGTGTTGTGATCAACGACATTCCTGCACAACAGTTACAAGCTGTCAACACCACTATCCGTCCGTTTCTGGAACAGCATGGTGTTCCCGTACTGGGAATGTTACCAAAAAGTCTTTTGCTGTGTAGTGTCAGCGTTGGGGAACTGGCAAAACAGCTCAATGCAGAAGTTCTTTGCTGCAATGAGCGCTTGGATTTGATGGTGGAAAGCTTGGCAATTGGCGCGATGAATGTCAACGCCGCAGTGAAGTATTTTGGGATGCGCCGAAATATGGCAGTGGTGACAGGGGGCGATCGCGTAGAAATTCAACAAGCTGCTTTGGAAACTTCTACCCAATGTCTAATTCTCACCGGACAATTGCCTCCCCCGCCTTTCATTCTCAATCGTGCTGAAGAACTAGAAATCCCAATTTTATCAGTTGACTTGGATACCCTAACAACTGTGGAAATTATTGACCGCACTTTTGGGACAGTTCGTGTCAACGAACCCATTAAAGTCGAGTGCATCCGCCATCTCATGGCTGAACATTTTGATGTTGACCGCTTGCTTGCTTTACTGGATTTACGTCCAGCAGCCGCACTCTCTTAAAAACCCTTAATACCCAGTTTGACCCACTGATGAAGATGGAGAGTAGGGGCACAGCGCTACCGTGTAGTGCCCTTACAAATCATCTGTCACACATTTCATTTGCGTAAGATACAGCTTAACCATTTTGAATTTTGAATTGGTTATGATCTGCAGAATTTTTTTTCCTCGGATGTAGTGGTATTCCGTTAGGTAATAGTGGTTCTGGAATTTGCCGATTTTGGTGAGCAGGTGAAGGATGAAGCACTTTGGTGAAGTGACCCTCACTCTCCATGCGGCGCTGAACTTCTATGGCATCAGGTAAGGTTGTGTGTTCTTGCTTCCAGTGAACGACTGTGGCTTCATCACACCAACGTGGAAGGTACTGCATGGCTTGGCGGTGTGCGCCAGAACTGCGGTACTGTCGCATTGCTGACTCATCCTCCCAAAGACTAACAGTCCAAGCGCCTCCCTGCTGATCTGATGTGAGTTTACCACTCAAAAACCCAACAGTATTCATGATTTGCCATGACGAGAGAGCTGTGTGCCACAAAAAGGCTGGAAAATAACGAGGCGACTTGAGATGCAAGCGTGTCACTGAAACTAATACCATTTGATCGTTCTCCTTGTTGTTTAGAGTTTTAAGTCTCAAGTGCTGAGTCGTGAATAATTTCTACTAAGCATTTAGCTCGCCTGTCAGCACCCCTGTGCCAACTTGGGAGAGGGGACGGGGAGTCTTTGATATGCAACTTATTGCTATGCAAATAATTGCTTATAAACTTAGTTTATTCAAAAAGTTGCATAAGACAACAAGGATTTTTATGGCTTTAGCTCACGCGATATTGGTATCTCTTGTTGAGCGTCCCTATAGTGGATATGATTTAGCCAAGCAATTTGACGGTTCAGTCGGCTTTTTCTGGTCAGCCAGTCACCAGCAGATTTACCGCGAGTTATCTAAACTCGAAGCACAAGGCTGGATTGCTTCCGAGACAATTCCTCAAGAAGGACGCCCAGATAAGAAGCTTTACCAGGTTACAGAACAAGGAAACCAGCAGCTTTTAGAGTGGATCGCACAACCCTCTGAACCCATGCCGATAAAAGACGATTTACTGGTTAAAATTTTTGGCGGTTACGTTGCTCAAAACCAGATAATCCTGGAAGAGCTAGAGCGTCATCGTCAGGCGCACCAAGAAAAATTGTCTACATACAAAGCTTTAGAGCGACGATACTTCCAAAATCCTCAACAACTAGCAGAACAAGCCAAGTTTCAGTACCTGACTCTGCTGAATGGTATAAGTTATGAAACACATTGGATTGCTTGGTGTGAGCAAGCAATCCAGCTATTGAGTTGAACTGGGGACTGGGGATTTGGGACGGCGATTCAAACCCCGCCCAAATCCTGTAAGAACATCTTCCCAGTCGCCAGTACCGAGTACCCAGTCCCATGCATCTCTACTCAAGGATAAATAGCTTACAGGGAACTCCCCCTTTGTCTGTTACAATAGCTAGGTTGTTTAATCTGATTTTGTCCGTCTTTGAGCCAGTCAACAGACCTTATCAACGTCGATTCATTAGCGCAAGAACTGGCGACAATCCAGCAAACGGGTTCCAAGCGAATCGCGTTGCTGGGTTCACGTCATGTCCCGATTACCCATCAGAATCTCATCGAGATGATGACCTATGCCCTGGTTTTATCAGGCAATCGGCTTATCACCTCTGGTGCTGCGGGTACAAATTCAGCTGCCATTAAGGGAGCAATGCGGGCTGATCCCAATTTGTTGACGGTGATTCTACCTCAAAGCTTAGAACGCCAGCCTCATGAATCGCGCCAGCAACTAGAACAGGTAATGCATCTGGTGGAAAATCCTAATAATGACCATCTGTCCCTTGCTGAAGCTAGTTACTTGTGCAATAAAGAGATTGTCTCGCGCTGTCAGCAACTGATATGCTTTGCGTTTCACGAAAGTGGCATTCTGCTGCGAACTTGTAAAGATGCAGAAGAACAAAGAAAGGTGGTGACATTATTCTACTTTGATTAATCATTTGTCATTTGTCCTTTGTTTTTTGTGTATTGTGTTTGACTAGTGACTAATGATTATTTTTTTGTACTCTATTGCTGCTGCTGTCGTACTGATTTACCTGCCGTTTCTGGTAGTAGGTTATGCTCGTGCCCGTGTTGGGTACGATATGTCTGCTCCCCGTGCCATGTTTGATAAACTACCAGCATACGCTCAACGAGCGACTTGGGCACACCAAAACTCGTTTGAAGCGTTTATGATTTTTGCCGCAGCAGCATTGATGGCATATGTGACGGGTGTTAATTCTCCCCTAGCTATTGGGGCGGTCATCGCTTTTCTCGTGGCTAGGTTGCTATACTCGATTTTTTATATATTGAATATACCCGTTTTACGCTCGCTCATGTTTGCCGTAGGCTCCCTTGGCTATGCCGTGCTTATAGTCCTCAGTATTATTCAAGCAACTAGCTAATTGGAAAGTGAGGACTAGTTAGTAGTTAGTAGTTAGTAGTTAGTGGTTAGTAGTTTATTGGTTAATAAAAAATTCCATAACCACTAACTACTAGTCATTACTAATTACCAATCCAAAATCCAAAATTTAAAATCCGAAATGGTTTATGGCTTCTACCTATTCCTTTGACATTGTAAGCGACTTTGATAGACAAGAATTGGTCAACGCCGTTGACCAAACTGTGCGAGATATTAAAAGTCGCTACGACCTCAAAGATACTCAAACAACTGTTGAGTTAGGTGAACAAAGTATTACCGTGAACACTGACAGCGAGTTCACTTTAGAATCCGTACACAATATACTGCGCGAGAAAGCTGCAAAGCGGAATCTCTCGCAAAAAATCTTTGATTTTGGCAAAGTAGAATCTTCTAGTGGTAACCGGGTTCGTCAAGAAATCAAACTTCAAAAAGGCATAAGTCAAGAAATTGCCAAGCAAATTTCCAAGTTGATTCGCGACGAATTCAAGAAGGCGCAAGCTTCGATCCAAGGGGATGCAGTGCGTGTGAGCGCTAAAAATAAAGATGACTTGCAAGCTGTTATTCAACGGCTGAAGCAAGAAGATTTGCCTGTTGCTTTGCAATTTACAAATTATCGTTAGTCATTAGTCATCCTCTAGGATAAATGACTAATGGCTATTCGTTTGAAATGAGTGAAATTAATTTGTAGGGCTGGCATCTTGCTAGCCCTACTTCATAACAAAACAAATACAGCATTAGCCAAATAATGGGTTATGCTTTCTAATCAATTAACCGCGTGCTCCGATAGTCTTTTGGAAAGCTGGACGCTCAGACACCTGCTTAATGTAGTTCAATACAGCTGGGTAGGGGCTGAGGTCTAACTTGAGCATGATAGGAATGTAAGATAGAACGGAACCTACAGCCACGTCAGCAACTGTGAATTCTTCGCCTAATAAGAAAGGTTGACGCCCAAAAATTTCATTTAAAGCAGTCATCAAGAGGGGCAATTCTCGCTCCCGGCTTGCTTCTGCAAAAATTCCTGGTCCGAGGGTTGCATTGGCAAACAACACCCATTGACCTAATTCAGCCCGTTTCTCTGGGGAGGACGTAACTTTGCCATACTTCTCGGCAAGATACAGCAAAATTGCCCCCGATTCCCAAAGCTGGAAATCACCATCAACGATCGCCGGAACTTTTCCTATTGGGTTAATTGCCAAGTACTCAGGCTGACGGTGTTCACCCGCCTGCATATCCAGTTTGACAAATTCGTAAGCAATTCCCAGTTCCTCTAGATACCACTGGACTATTGATGCGCGACTACGTACACCGCCGTAAAGTTTCAACATACTGAGTCAATTGGTGATAAAAAACAGTTAACAGTTACCAGTAATTATATGGTATTTTTTTTAGACATATAAATCAGAACTGATAACTGATGATAGATTAAAGAACTTTATGAGTATGGGAATGCTGTTTAACGTTGTCTTCCTTTGTGACAACTCGTGAAATATTTAGCACTCGCTTCCGTTCCGTAGAATATTTAAACTCAGTATAAGTTGCGCCCAGAGGAATCAGAGATTTAGCAGCTTCACGACGTTTGTAAGTGCGAGCAGCGGCGATCGCCCGTTCCACAAAATCATCACAAAACTGAGCCGTTTGCGGAAAACCAGCCGGAATTTGAAGTTTCTCTTCCTCCAGTACAGAACCCAAAGTTGTGGCACAAGCGAACTGAAAGGAGGTAGGAATACCTTTAACCAGCGTTTCCAAAGACGCAGAGGGAATAGGTTCTATAACTTCGACTTGATGAACTTCTCCGTCGTCTTTGACAAAGCAAGTCGCTAAGCCGATGACGATGTAGTCGTCGGCTGCTAAATCAGGAGCATTGGGATAAGAAGTGACACTTGCCATAAGAAAAATTTCTCAAAACTTCAAAAAAATAGAATTCAGAATTCCGAAAGTCTTCACAATATCTTTATTTTTCTCTGTTCTGACACCTGAATTCTGACTTCTTTGACAACAAGGGCTTTTTGGCATTCTATCAACTTGTAGCTCACACTACTTGAATACTCTATGAGATTGATATTTGCTATTTCTGGAATTCGACTTGGGGAAGACGTATCAATTATTAGATTGAAGCATCTATTGGGTATAGTGTGCCTTCATCTGGTGGAACTGAAAGTGCTATATGACTTTTGTAGACATAAATCACAAATTACCTTTGGTTGCATTTAGCTGCAATGCTTATGCCTAACTACTCATAGCCACCTTAACAAGTGACACAGTTAGAAAACCACAAGAACGGGGAACCCTATAAGTTGATCTCACAGAGCAAGCAGCTCAGGTAGGAATATATGAACAGTCACTCATTTTTACCCTTTGGTGACAAGCAGAATCACCGCAACCCATTTGCCTTGAAAAATACAAGTGTACTACAACAGCAAGAGGCTAACGGTAGCAGCAAACCTGCTTTGGGAGACAGCTACTTGCGCTCTCGTGCTCTAACAAAGGCTCAGCAAGGAAACTACATTGAGGCGATCGCATTATTGAGCCAATTAATTCATCGTCATCCCCACAATGCTATTGATTACAACAATCGAGGGCTAATTTATTTTCAAAGTGGCGAAACGCAAAAAGCATTTTGCGACTATAACACAGCGTTGGAACTAAATCCGAAATTAGCCAGTGCCTATAACAATCGAGCGAACTACTATGCAGCGTGTGGAGAATTGGTAGCAGCGATCGCTGATTATGATCGGGCGTTAGATTTCAATCCTAGCCACGTTAGGGCATGGATTAACCGAGGCATTACCTTACGCGACTTGGGGCAATACGAGGAGGCAATTGAGAATTTCGAGGTGGCTCTGCTTTTTGGTCAATTAGAGGGGCATATCATAGCAGAACGAGGTAGAACTTATCATATTTGGGGGGATTGGAATTGCGCGATCGCTGATTATCGTCGCGCCTTAACTCAACTGCCTTCTGTTGCCTTTAACAGCGAGGATCCAGGCTTGCGCTTGCGTTTACAAGTTGAGAATTGGTTAGATGAATTGCTGCGTCCCCAGCATCTTAATTGGTAGATTTTGCACTCATTGCCATATGCATGGCCTATCCATGAAATGCAAAGTCAGAAACATCCTGATAACCATCAATGGCTAATAGATGATAACTACATAGCTCCTAAAAACTGAGCTACTAGCTATTCACTATTAGCTATTATCTTTGTTGCCATCTCCCCAATTTATTTATGGGGTAATAACTAGGCAATAAGGAATTAGTTTTATTGTGCTTGTTCAACTTCTGTGGCATCCTTTGGGAACACGATCTGACGCTGGTTAGGGTCAAATCGATAGCCCTGTTCTTGCATAATCATCTTAGCTTGGCGCGGATCAAAGCTACGGCTAAATTCTGCGTGCAACTTATACACACGTTCTTCCATTTGCTTGACATCAATGCTGATCGCTCGTAACTTATCTTGCTGTGACCAATGCTCAGGCAAAAGTTGTATCAGAGCGGATATTGCTGCTGTTGAAATAACAAGATTAACCGCTATTTTTGCCGTAGTTTCCACTGCCATTACTTGATAAGAGCGTTGGCGAAGACGCCGCTTTGGTCGAGGGGTGACTCGGCGCTGTTGTATAGGTTGTAGCGGGGGTCTAGAGGGTTGAAAGGCGTTCATAGTGATAAAAAGAACCTCGCACTTATGAGCGGACGCACCACAAAAAGCGTAGCTGCACTAATTGTGGTTTTATTTAGCTGTCATATTACTTCATTTTTTCCCACTTGGCACACTGAGATTCTTTGTTAAAAAAATAAACCTGGCATGAGTACGTGTGCGGTTTCCAACAAATTACGACAGCAAGCCGCAAGCGTCTTTTGAACTGCACCCCGTACTACCAGGTTTATTAGCTCTTCGAGGTGTTACGAATTGTAAAGTTCTGTTGCCAAACGCCAAGCAAGAATGCCTGGAATCAGCGCCACAACAAGAGCGATGTACACTTGAGTATCTGAGATCGAAGTTGTCACCTGAGCGAGGTACAGAGTATCTAGCATTGGCATGATTTGAAACCTCCCAATATCAACAGATTTTGAATAGCTCGTTTACTACTTTTCCTTGTTTTGCCAAGATTGGGGAATAGGTTGTTACAAGATGCAACAATTGCTGATCATAAGTTATGAGTTATTAGAAAAATTTATAAAAATATGGATTGTTATTTGGGCATAGACTTTGGCACATCAGGTGCAAGGGGTGTGGTGATTGACGAGCAAGCTTGTATTCAAGCCCAAGCGCGTTATTCCTTTGAAATGTCAGAAGTTTCGGACTTAGCAAGTTGTTGGAAAACAGCATTGTTTAGCTTGCTTGAGCAAATTCCTCAACAATTGCGGGGCAAAATGAGGGCGATCGCAATCAACGGCACGTCTTCCACTGTCTTACTATGCGATGATGCTGGTAAACCTGTGGATGTACCACTGCTGTACAACGATGCACGAGGAGCGGCAGTGATAGAGCAGTTGAGAAGCATAGCGCCTCCAAATCATACAGTATTAAGCGCAACCTCTAGTCTCGCTAAACTTCTGTGGATGTCGCAATTACCATCTTTTGCTGAAGCCCGATATTTTCTGCATCAAGCTGACTGGCTGGCATTTCTCCTACATGGACAATTAGGTATTAGTGATTACCACAATGCTTTAAAACTGGGTTATGACGTAGAAAAATTCACATACCCAGAGTGGTTAGAAAAGATGCAAGTAAGAATTCATCTACCTAAAGTAGTAACTCCTGGAATTCCTATTGCTGGATTACGCCCTGAGATTGCGTCTCAGTTCGGTTTGCATCGAGATTGCTATGTATGTGCTGGAACAACTGATAGTATTGCAGCTTTTCTCGCCAGTGGTGCCCAATTCCCTGGTGAAGCAGTAACTTCCCTTGGTTCAACGCTGGTGCTGAAACTGTTGAGTCGCACCCGTGTAGAAGATGCGAAATACGGGATTTACAGCCACCGCCTTCCCCCCCTTAACAAGGGGGGGACAGAGGGGGGTTATGGCTGACTGGGGGTGCTTCCAATACTGGAGGTGCTGTGCTAGGGCAATTTTTCACTCATGCTGAGTTAGAAAGCTTGAGTCGTGACATTGATGGGTCAAAAGTTAGCAAGTTGGATTATTATCCGTTGTTAAAGCCTGGGGAACGCTTTCCGATTAATGACGCAAATCTACCGCCGCGATTGGAACCGCGTCCAGCTAGTAACGCGGAATTTTTGCATGGGTTGCTCGAAAGCATTGCTCGGATAGAAGCACGAGGATATGAATTGTTACAGGAATTCGGAGCCGATCGATTAACCCGCGTCTATACTGCTGGTGGTGGTGCGGCGAATCCTACTTGGACGGCGATAAGAGAACGTCTTTTGCAGGTTCCTGTGGTGCAGCCTCTGAATACAGAGGCGGCGTATGGGACGGCGTTGTTGGCGATGAGAGGGGTAGGAGAATTGAACCGCCAAGACGAGCCAGCGCGAATGACGGCTTTCCCTCCGCAGGCGACTGGCGTCGCCAAGGACGCAGAGGAGTAGGATTAGAGAGGAGAGAAAGAAGAATGACTCTACTTTTCCCCTTGTCTGTTTGTCCCTAATCTCCCAATACGGTTCAGTTAGTGGTGTTTAGTTTTGTTAAGATCCCCCAACCCCCTTAAAAAGGGGGCTTAGTTCCCTCCTTTTTAAGGAGGGCTAGGGAGGATCAATCCTTAACTGAACTGTATTACCTAATCTCCCTGATGAATCTTTTGATAAACCAAATCCCGCAGGATATTGGCTTTTTGATTTGTAATGGATGAGTGTAGACTTTGCAGAGTCATCCGCACCAGCAGATTCTTTTGATGGGGTTGGATACCCAAGCGTTGAATCGCCTGTTGTGGAAGTTGATGATATTGGCTTTCGCTTAGGATATCTACTGACTCTAGTAGTTCAGCGTCATCTCCTAACACTTCTACTATTTGTTCACAGATATCCTCTAACTCGGTATTTATTCCAGTGACAATCGACATATCCCGGTTAATGCTGGGTTGATTTGAGACTGGAATGTACGGTTCTAGATGAGTCATCTGCGCCGCAATTTTGGGATTGGTGCTTCGCAGCAAGCGAATATCATCAATTCTCTTAACTAGCATCACCAAACGGTCTAATCCCCAACCAGATGCCAAACCCGTGTAACCTGGTTTTAATAAACCAGGATGAGCTTCGCCACATTCTCCCACTTCAATCCATTTGCCATCCACTAAAACCTCAATTTCTAAACCGTTGCAGGTATAAGGGTGTGAGGTTTCATTCAGGCGATAGGATACACCAGGAAGAATTGCATGGATGATGGTTTTGATGAATTTAACCAAAGCTTCTCTACGGAGATGCTGATGTTCGCTCATCAGCCATATGTCCATTTGGTGGGGTTCACCTACATGGCGTTTATCCACCACATCCCGGCGATAGCAAATACCGGGGTGGACGATCAGTTGTTCTCCCTGCAACTTAGGGAGTAAATCTGGCATGATAGCGGTGGTGTGAGTTCTGAGTAGTTTACCGTCGCTGAGGTAGCGGGTGTATTTTGGCGATCGCGACAAACTATCTGAAGGGAAATACAGTTTGTCGAAGTTGTTTGCGACTGTGGTGATAGGGGAAGAACGCCAAATTGTTGGTTCTGGATATCCGGAAGCTTGAAGATCCTCGGCTATTTTGTAGACGATAAGATTTATGGCGTGAATGCCATTAGCCGGGTTCGTCAAGTCCGGTTTTAGAAGTCCCGATGGTTCATTTTTTGCCTCTCTTTGTTTGTGGTAATTTTATATTACTATTGTAGTACATGGAGATGATAGCGCAATCTCGTTAGGGTTAACTACAGTTCCCTGACTACAATTTCGGATAATTTCGCGCTCTACGCTCTAGGCGCAAAGATAAACTTGGTGTCTTTGCCTAAAAAATATCACCGCGAGTATGGAGGGTACGATTTGTTATTGAGTATGCACTTCACCTTGTTGATTCACCTGATTGGGTGATTATGGGTGTTTAATAAACCGCACGCCTTCGCAGAGAACACAGAGGAAAGAGAAGTTTAACAGAGGGGGAGGAGGTTTTTTAAGAAAGTCTCACCTGCGCTATCAAGGTTATCATCTAGGGAAAAGATGAGGCTGCGGATTCGGATGTCGTCACTTTTAACATCCAAAGGCTGTGTAAGGTATTTTGGGTATATCAAAATGGCTTGGTTACATTTTGTAGTTGTGGCGTAGCTTACCATTTGATGAATGTCAGCATCTGCCGCTTTATCAGGAGCTTTATACTTGGTATCCAACACTGCTAATGTTTTGCTAGTAGCAGCATCGCACAGTAGTAGGTCGATAGAAAACCGTCGATTCTGACCTATTTCTACCTGATGTTGCTGCTTGAAAAAATAGCCTTTTGGCGCGTTTTGCTTCAGCCATTCTGCAACGAAACTTTCATACAGCTTTGCCATATCGAGGAGAAAGGGTAGCATTGTGCGATCGCCCCTTTCATAACTTGGTGCAGTGTTGTCTAAGAAAAATCGGCAGAGATTATGTAATAATCGATAATCTTCATTCAAGCGGTTGTACTGTCGCCCGATACAATCTTGTGATCTACACGGTTGCAGGGTTACTAATCCTTGTAAAGCGTGATAAGCTTTTCGTACCGTTGGAGATACTCGTTCTGAACACAAACCACTGCGACCAATAATAAAAAGTGTCCAGGCTAAAATTTGATTTTCTTTAATATCAGCCGTATGTTCTTCGTAATGGCATTTAAGTTTAATATTCCACGGGTTTTGAATAGCCTGTCGCACATCTAACCTTCCCCGTACATAGCTTAGTTGCTCTGTTTTAGGTAAGTATGTACGATATAAACCTTTTCGACAACGTTCTAGAATTCGCTGGGCTAAGACATAAGCCAGATGGCTGTAAAATTCCTCTAGAGATTCGCAATCCATCAGCCCTTCCAGAAAGCGGAAACTCTTTAGAGTGTATGCATATTCCAGCATTCCAAAGAGGTTTTTGATAGGCACTTTGGGGTTGAGTTTTAAACCAATTCCAGTGCTTAAAGGAATGTAACCTACCCATCCATTAGATTTGAGTTGCCATTTATTACCTGTTTTATAGGTAGGGAAATCTATATTTACTTGGTTTTTATATTTTTTAAATAACTCTATTCCTACTCCTTCTGGTATCTCATCAGAATGAAATGACTGTGTTGCATATTCAGTCAGTTCAAAAATTCTTGGTTGTCCTGACTTCATAGTGATAACTGTTGCTTGACTTTCTCCCAGCGAAACTCATTAACTTTTTCTAGCTGGTTAAAGAAGAATTCTTCTAAATAAGGCTCAATTTCCATACACCAAATATCTTCAATATCTTTACTTAAATTATCTGTTAAGAAAAATGAAATACCGATTTCATAGTTTTTGTCATTGATTGTCTGATTCAAGCGCTGTAAAGTTTGAATCAATCCGTCTACCACCAAACCAGTTTTCTGGTGATAGCGTCGCAGCAAATCATAGTTTGGGCGGAGTTCAATAAATGCGAAGCGGCGGCGTAGTGCATAATCTACTAAAGCAATTGACCTATCTGCTGTGTTCATCGTGCCAATGATACGAACGTTGGCGGGAATGCGAAATTTGTTACCGCCCGCTAGAGGAATTTCTTTGTCGCGGTACTCGAACAGATACATTAGTTCACCAAAAACTTGAGCTAAATTTGCACGGTTGATTTCGTCAATTATTAAAACGCAAATACCTTGACGATTTTCTGCCTCTTTACAGAATTGTACAAAGCGACCTGGAACCAGTGAGTATGACAAATTTCCATCTTCATTTTGGGGACGTATGCCTTGAATGAAGTCTTCATAAGAGTATGCTGGGTGAAATTGCACTAGTTCAGAAAAGCCATTACCGCCGCCGATTAAGTGTTGGGCAAGTTTTTCTGCAATGAATGTTTTTCCAGTACCAGGGGAGCCGTATAATATTGCTTGTCCTTTGCGATTAATTGAGTGTATCCAGCTTTCTAGTTCTGTTACGTTAAAGCTAGTTTCATCAGCACATTTGTATAGGGTGTATATAGGTTGAATATTCAAGTATTTATAAATAATCGCCATTGGCTCATTGGAGGTAGCTAACAAAACTAATGGAAATAATTGTTTAAATGTTTCCGCAATTTTATAACTCAATTCTTCTGTCGAATTTTGCAAAACTTCATGTTTTGATATATGTACAGCTGCATACATATGACCCATGTCTGGGTGTGTTAGCCATTTTTGCAATGTATATTCTGAGTTAAACTCTTCAGAAAACGATTCATGGTCTTGAAACCAGCAGCCGTAAACTATGTTTTTTTCAGATATTATTTTACCAAGTAAATATTCCAGTTCATTTTGATAATCTTGACAATTTCTAAAAAATAAAATGCGGTTATCAATACTGTTATCATCAATATAAAAACCAAACCTTAGCTGCTCTTGATGTAGTTGTATAAATAATTGAGGGCTAGGTAAACTCCCTGAGCCTTTAAAATAAAAAAAGTGATCAAAATAAACCAAACATTCATCATCATCGTCGTCGTCAACATTTAAATAATTAATTCCATTTAATACACCTTTTTCTAAAAATGCGATTATTTGCTCTGGTAGTTGAGTATATACCTGCTGAGAAAGCTGCTGAAATGGCATTTCCAGATATTCTTGTAGCTCTGTATCTTCAGGGTAAAAATAATTCACAGAAGAATTAGCCAATTGCTCAATGATTGCAAAGGATATTGTTCTGAAAGGACATTTAGGATTAACAAAAATTTTCATTTTTTATAAAAACAATCAAATTTATAACTACCTTTATAGAGAACAATAAAAGATAAAATCATTGTGAAAAGTTTGCTAAAATGTGCAACGCAAACAACCCAGCACCATAAGCAGGTTCATGTCGAGGAAAAATCACTTTTGCTGAAGGAAACAATGTGAAAATAGATGTGGAAAATTTCTCACGAATTCTCGATTTTCCTTGCCACACACTTCCAGTGGTGACGACTTGAAAACGTTCGCTATTGCTAAAAATTGCCTCAATAACTGTAGCAGTGGCTTTGATCAACTCTTTTACAGCATCATCAATAATTATATGAGCTACTTTATCTCCACAAGCTGCGGCGTTATCAACAATAGGAGCCAAAGCAGCTATCTCTTTAACACCCCATCCTCGCCGATATATGATTTCTATTAAACCTTCTATAGTTGCAAGACCAAGATGCTGTTTGAATTCCTCAACAAGACTCGTTGACATCTCGCGTCCATCATAAGCTTTTAATGCTGCTTGCATACCAGCTACAGCAATTTTATAGGCGCTTCCTTCATCTCCTAAAATATAGCCCCAACCGCCAACTCGCTTGGTATCTCCATTCTGATTTCGCCCAAAAACTATAGAACCAGTACCTGCTGCAACCACAATTCCAACAGGATAACCAACTCCCCCTACCAAAGCAATCAAAGCATCATTACAAATGACGATATTAGATGCTGGTAATTGCCAAGTTATAGGAAGCAAACTGCTATTTTGTAAATTTTGCACTATACCTTTTACAACTTCGATATCCTCTGGACGACCTACACCTGCTAACCCTAAGCAAATGGCTTCAATCTTAATATTATTTGTAAACTTTAGCGCCTCAACTGCAGCAGCATAAATTGCAGATTCAATTGACTTTAGCGCTGCTTGTGTGCCTATACTCTGATAATTAGATGCCCCTGCTTCAGCACGACCTAGCACTTTACCTGTATCATTCATCAAGATACAAACTGTCTTGCTTCCACCGCCATCAATTCCTAAAACGTAGCTCATACTATTTTGGATTTTGGATTTTGAACCGCAGATGGACGCCGAAGTAGATGGACGCAGATAATTTTCTTTTCTATCAGTGTACATTTGTGTTTATCTGCGGTTGCAATTTATAGCTTAACTTGTTTGACGCTTATTCTCTTCTTTGAAAGGAATAAAAAATAAAGTTATCATACCAGGGATAGTTAGTAAACATACTAAGATGAAGAATACTGGATATCCTAGTTTTTCTTGAATATAACCGCTAATTAATCCAGGCAGCATCATGCCTAATGCCATAATGCCAGTGGAAATAGCAAAATGAGAAGTTTTGTATTCTCCTTGGGAAACGTACATTAAATAAACACTAAAAGCGGTGAACCCAAAACCATATCCAAATTGCTCTAAGGAAACCAGAGGATAAACTAATGTAAGAGAAGGTTTAGCAGAAGCCATGTAGACATAAAAAATATCAGGTAAATTTAATGCCAAAGCCATAGGAAAAAGGCACTTTTTCAACCCATATTTGGAAATCACAAAGCCTCCTAAAATTCCTCCTACAATTAGGGAAATGACTCCAAATGTACCGTAGACTAAACCAACCTCTGATGTTGATAGCCCCAACCCTCCTGTTTCTGGTTTATCTAATAAGAATAACGAGGTTAATTTCACAAGCATTGCTTCGCCAAATCTGTACAGCAATATAAATGCTAAAACTGCTCCTATCTTTTCTTGTTGAAAATATGAGCTAATGACATTCCAATAAGGAATCTTCTCTGTTGCTCCTTGTGGTTGACGTTGAATGTCTGATTCAGGAAGAGGTAAAATAAAAGCGTGGAAAATAAAAAGTATCGCTAAAATTAAAGCAGAAAAGCCAATAGCGAAAGTCCAGCTTAAAGCAATGTTGTTAAAATATACTTCAAGGAAGCCCGCTACAACTACTAAAATTCCTGAACCAAAGATAACAGCAAGTCTATAAAAAAGCGAACGAATACCAACAAAGAAAGCTTGCTGCGCTGGATTTAAAGCCAACAGATAAAAGCCGTCAGTAGCAATATCATAAGTAGCGGAAATAAATGCCCCGATGGTTAATGCAGCTAGGGAAATGAAAAAGAAATTTGGGACTTGTAAAGAAAAGGCTACTAAACCGAAACAACAGAATATAGCAAATTGAGTAGCAACTATCCATCTTCTTTTAGTTGAATAAATATCGACAATTGGTCCCCAAAACATCTTGATTATCCAGGGAAGATAGAGAAGACTTGTCCACAAGGCGATTTGAGTATTATTTATCCCTAGCTTTTTGTAAAAAACTGTAGATACATTATTGATGATGACGTAAGGAACGCCAGAAGCAAAATACAGGGTGGGGATGAAAGTCCAAGGGGAACGAGACACTGTTTGATTTTTCATGAATTTGGTTTGTTTCCTTTTCTAACACCCAATTGGACACCAATATGAAATGTTATCTGTAATTTGCCCCTCAGAAACACGCGTTCCTACACCTCCAGAGACAAACTGGTCATTTCCATTGTTATAAAGCCATGCTCCCCAAACCGCAGTCATAGACTTTCCCGCAATTTCTACTTGGGGAAACTCTAATAACTCTTGATACACATAATCTTGTTCTGTATACCACGGGTCATTACTATGACTACGAAGAATTATTTCTCCTGACTTGACAGCAAATCCTCCTTCACCTTCTCTTCCTAAAATAGGTTTAGCAAAGTATGAATTTCCTAAGTCAGATGCAGTCAATGACGTTTTTGGGAAATAATTAAAAATAATATCAGCGTCTTTAGGACTAAAAAAGTCCAGCCCTAAATCTGTGATGAGGGCAAATACGCTCTTTGGTTGCAGTGCAAAAGCAGAACCAAAGTTAACAATGACAACTTTCTTCTCTAAAATAAGTTGCTCTAGTGCAGACCATAACTTTTTACCATTTTCATCAGTATCATGGATTGCCCATTCAACTGGATACCACATAAATAATATATCTATTGGCTGTCCCGTTCTATAATCAAATAAATATTTACCATCTTTGACACGAAGAAACTCCAAAGGGAAAACAGCACTTTTATGATGAAAATGGCTGCTTAACCATCGCATAGTGCCTAAATCTTCAGCATTATTCAAAGCAGTAAAAGCAACTCTACAATTGTTAATTGGTTTCTTTAGGCACTCTGCTGCTCGTTGTATATGCTGATTAAGTGTTAAACTTAAGATAGTTTGAGCGTTATAATCTGGTTGTTTGAAACCGAAGTGTTGAGCAACTTTGCCATTTCCTTCAGTACACTCAAACCAAAAACTAGGAGTTTGTGGATTTGTTTCTATAACCTTTTTGACTCCAGTTTCTTCGTTCCAGCACCAATCAAGACGCATACAAAATGGTGGGAGAGGGTCATACTTTACTATTTTGATGGAATCTTTAGGAAAGCCGTAGTAAAGTAGTGTTTCCTCATCAAGAGTGCGGATAACTGACCAAGCTTGCATTAAGACACTACCGACTAATTCAGATGCTTGCTTGATTTCCTTTATCATCTGTGGCGAAACTTTACGGCAGTGATAAAGTGCATATGGAACTTCTTGGTCAGTCAGAGGGATGCCTGTTCCTTCCTCAATGGGACAAACATTGTCCCACCCCATTCTCATGGATCGAAATAGGCGATCGCGTTGAGTACTATTGAAAATATCCATATTCATTGCTTGACTTTCCTAACCACCCGCATGACCACCGCGACCGAAACTGCCAAAACCACCGCGACCTACCCTAGATGGGGAACGGCTTGAGCTACCATCATTGTGGCTGGAACTACCGAATCTATATCCAGAACCTCCATGGTGAACTCGACTACTACCATGACTACCAGAGTTATCACAGTTATAGGGTTGTTGTGCCGTTTGTGGATGATCACAATTTGACTGACTTGTTTCTGGAAATCTAGTACAAGAAGCAAGTAGGGATACCGTCATTATGATGACGCTAAGTTGAAGTAAACTAGGTTTTAATTTCATAAGTATTCGTACTTGTTTTGTGGGTGCTACCTCTGGAATTGATAAATAGTAACTACACGAGTAAAAAAATAAATTTCGAGATTTTTTTAATTAATGAACCGCCAAGACGCCAAGAGCGCCAAGAGAAGATTAAGAGAGGATGATACGTTTAATACCTTCTTTAAGTACGGGAACGTTAAAGTTGATGAGGAGGGCGAGGGGGTGGTTGGTCATTTTCAGGTAGGAGATGACTTGAGCTTCGTGGATAGGAGCTAACTTTTCCACAGCTTTCAATTCAACGATTAAAACATTACCAACGAGAAAATCTAATTCGCCCTCGCCGACCTGATAACCTTTGTAAGTTACTGCTACTGCATGCTTAGACGTGTGAGGTATTCCCCGCATCTGAAATTCCAGCTTTAAAGCCTGGTGATAAACCGACTCCAAAAACCCTGGTCCCAACACCCGATGCACCTCAATCGCCGCACCAATCACAGCATACGCTAATCTATCCACCTCCTCACTTGGCTCTCTTTTCTTGGCGTTCTTGGCGTCTTGGCGGTTCATTTCCATAAAACACTCCTCAACCCTGTGGCAAAATTTATAAAAGTCCTTCCACACTTAGTTTTCCCAGCATGACCGCAATAAACACCAACCTCCCCAGTCTTTACGAACCATTTTCCACTGAAGCCAAGTGGCAAACATTTTGGGAAGAAAACCAAATTTACAAAGCTGATGCCAACAAAGGCGGCGAATCTTACTGCATTGTTATTCCGCCGCCCAACGTTACCGGCAGTCTGCACATGGGACATGCCTTCGACAATACGCTGATTGACACTCTCGTGCGCTACCACCGGATGAAGGGATATAACGCCCTCTATTTACCCGGAACTGACCACGCCAGCATTGCCGTACAAACGGTTCTGGAAAAGCAACTCAAGGCAGAGGGGAAAACTCGCTATGATTTGGGACGCGAGAAATTCTTAGAACGCGCTTGGGAATGGAAGGCAAAATCTAAGGGAACGATTGTTGGTCAATTGCGGCGCTTAGGTGTATCGGTAGACTGGACACGGGAACGCTTTACCTTAGATGAGGGTTTAACCAAAGCTGTTTTGGAAGCTTTCTTCCGCCTCTACGAAGAAGGGCTGATTTATCGCGGTAAGTATCTGGTGAACTGGTGTCCAGAGTCACAATCAGCGGTTTCCGATTTGGAAGTGGACTCGAAAGAGGTAGATGGTCATCTTTGGCACTTCCGCTATCCCCTCACGGATGGTTCTGGTTTTGTGGAGGTGGCGACAACCCGACCGGAAACAATGCTGGGCGATACTGCGGTGGCGGTGAACCCTAGTGATGAGCGCTACAAGCATCTCATTGGAAAAACACTGACTCTGCCAATTATGAATCGGGAAATTCCCATCATTGCTGATGAGTTGGTTGACCCCACTTTTGGAACGGGTTGCGTGAAGGTGACTCCGGCGCATGACCTGAATGATTTTGAAATGGGTCAGCGGCACAATCTGCCGTTTATCAATATTATGAATAAGGACGGCACCTTGAACGAAAATGCTGGTTCCTTCCAAGGACAAGACCGTTTTGACGCTAGAAAAAATGTGGTTTCTCGTCTAGAGACTGATGGGTTTCTGGTGAAGGTGGAGGATTATAAGCATACTGTTCCATACAGTGAACGCGGTAAAGTCCCCGTTGAACCTCTCCTCTCGACTCAGTGGTTTGTCAAAATTCGTCCGTTAGCAGATAGGGCGCTAGAGTTTCTCGACCAGAAAAATTCTCCACAGTTTGTCCCCCAACGCTGGACAAAGGTCTATCGTGACTGGTTGGTAAAGCTGAAAGATTGGTGTATCTCTCGTCAACTCTGGTGGGGACACCAAATCCCTGCTTGGTACGCTGTGAGTGAAACAGGGGGAGAAATCGCCGACAATACGCCGTTTGTGGTGGCGAAGTCGGAAGCAGAAGCACGGGAGAAATTAAAGGCACAATTTGGAGACAATGTCAAGATAGAACAAGACGCAGATGTGCTGGATACCTGGTTTTCTTCCGGGCTGTGGCCCTTTTCTACTTTGGGTTGGCCTGAGCAAACTCAAGATTTGACAACCTACTATCCTACCAGCACTCTGGTAACAGGCTTTGATATCATCTTTTTCTGGGTAGCCAGAATGGCAATGATGGCGGGGCATTTTACAGGACAGATACCTTTCAAAGATGTTTACATTCACGGCTTGGTGCTGGATGAGAATGGTAAGAAGATGTCCAAGTCTGCTGGGAATGGCGTTGACCCGTTGTTACTGATTGACAAATACGGTACTGATGCGCTGCGCTACACGCTAATAAAGGAAGTGGCTGGCGCAGGTCAAGACATCCGGTTGGATTACGATCGCAAGAAGGATGAATCACCATCGGTGGAAGCATCTCGCAACTTTGCTAATAAGTTGTGGAATGCGGCGCGGTTTGTGATGATGAATTTGGATGGTCAAACGCCGCAACAACTGGGAGAACCATCCGCTACAGAGTTAAGCGATCGCTGGATTCTCTCCCGTTACCATCAAGTAATTAAACAAACCAACAATTACGTCGGCAATTACGGTTTAGGGGAAGCGGCGAAGGGACTCTATGATTTTATCTGGGGTGATTTCTGCGACTGGTACATTGAACTTGTCAAATCTCGGCTGCAAAAAGATTCTGAACCCGCATCCCGTCGCGTAGCCCAACAAACCCTCGCTTATGTGCTGGAAGGAATATTGAAATTACTTCATCCTTTCATGCCCCATATTACCGAGGAAATTTGGCAAACTCTCACGCAACAAGGGGAGAATTCTAAGCAAAGTTTATCTTTACAACCTTACCCTGAAACTCAGCAAAACTTAATTGACTCTACTTTGGAGGAACAATTTGAACTGCTGTTTGGAACAATTCGCACAATTCGCAATTTGCGAGCAGAAGCGGATGTTAAACCTGGGGTAAAAGTGACGGTGAATTTGCAAACTGGAAGCGATAAAGAACAGCAAATTCTCACTGCAGGACAGCCTTATATTAAAGATTTGGCAAAGGTTGAGAATTTAACTATCGCTGCTGAGCAAAAGAAAGAAACTTTTGTTGGTCAAAAATCCGGATTCACTTGGACAAAGATAGTATTAATCATTGGCACCATTTATTTGTTTAAAGTGGGTCTAGCGGTAGCCGATTCTGTTGATGATATTCCCTTAATCGGGACTTTCTTTAAAATAGTTGGTTTTGGTTATTCAAGTTGGTTCATTGTCCAAAAATTAGTGTTTGCTGAGGCGAGACAAAAGTTCTGGGAGCAGTTGTTCCCACCAACGGCTGATTCTCATCAACTCCAAGCAGAAACACAACAACCACAAGAACCAGAAAAAGCGATCGCTGACGTTGTTGGTACGGTGCAAGTGGTACTTCCCCTTGCTGGGGTGGTGGACATTGATGCGCTGCGTGCCAAAATCGAAAAACGCCTGAGCAAGGTAGAAGGCGAAATCAAAGCTCTAAGCGCTAGGTTAAGTAATCCTAATTTTGTGCAGCAAGCACGACCAGATGTGGTAGAGGGAGCGCGGAATGCCTTAGCTGAGGCTGAGAAACAAGCAGAGATTTTGCGCGATCGCCTGCTTAGGTTAGCATAGCTTTAAGGGATGTTCGTTGTTGGTTGTACAGACGCGCTATGCAGCGTCTGTACATTTAGTTATAAAAAAATAATCACTGATAACTCACGACTAACGACTCATTGATTCCCACTGTTTTTAGAAATTTAATTGTATATTTATAATCCTTAAAATTTCCATGTTGTATCTAGCTCAAATCCATAAAAACGATTTTTTAGATCAGCTACAGTTGCGATTATTAGCACGTGAGGAAGCTGAAAATATGTGGGTAATAATCCCAGAAGAAGCTTTTATTCTTCTGGGAAAAAGCAACACTTTGACTGAGAAGCTCGTTTTAGTAGAACTTTCTCCAACAGGCGATATAGAAAGACTAGAAGACGCCACCAATTGGGTGTTGAATTTGGTTAAAGCTTACCTAACCACTGGTATTACTCCGGAATTCTTACAAGAAGAAGCAGATCGAGCAGAACAGTGGCGACAAAACCTAACATTGCAAAACCAAGACTTAGCACGTCGTTCATTAGAATTGGAAGCACGTAGAGAACAAATTCAAGCTCTTGAAGAAAGTTTGAAACGAGATAAAAACGGCGTTCAAAAAGATGGAAGCGCTGGATCTTAGATTGTGAATTTTCGCTTTAGCATTTAACAGATGATATGTATCAAGGAAAATGGGGAATCGACTGTACAAAAATGCAAAATTCTAGCCACTTGTTAATTGAGTCCAGTAACGTTCGTAAACTTCTTCAATTTGCCCTAAAGGAGCGAGACGTTCACACTTGCTGAGAATTGACTCTGGAGGAAACAAGCTGAAATTATTTTGTACTTTCTTTGGCAGTTGCTCAAACGCAGCACGGTTGGCTGTAGAAAGACTGAGGCGTTCACTTGTTTGTGCTGCTACTTCTGGTCGTAAAAGCAAGTTAATCCAAGCATAAGCTCCATCGACATTTGCGGCTGTTTTCGGAATAACTATTGTATCAGTCCATAATGAGGAACCGCTCTTGGGAATCACATATTTTAATTTAGGGTTTTCTTTAGAGATTTTCACAGCATCTGATGAGTAACACATTGCTAACAATAAATCTCCTGCCAAAATTTGATTCCGCCAAGCATCTGTCGTAAAAGCTGCTAATGCAGGTTTCAAAACCTTCAATTTTTCATAAGCTTGTTTGATTTCGTTTTCGTCTTTTGAATTGTAAGAGTAACCTAGCATCCGCAACACAGCACCGATGACCTCTCGGACATCATTCATCAACGTCATCTGTTTTGACAACTGTTCTTGATTCTGCCAAAGATAGTCCCAGTCTTCTGGTGGAGTTTTTAGCTTTTCGGAATTATAAATAAAACCAGTTGTTCCCCAATTAAAAGGTAAACTGTAGCTATTATTAGGGTCATAGGTAGGATTTTGAAAACGTGGGAAAAAATTATCTAAACCAATTAAACGCTCATGATTTAATTGAGTTAACAATCCCAAGTTCACCATCTTCCGCACAATATAGTCGCTTGGGTAAATAATACTATAAGCACCTCCACCCCCAGCTTGCACCTTACTTAACATGGTTTCATTAGAGTCATACACGTCTGCAAGTACTTTGATTCCTGTTTGGGCGTTATAAGTTTTGAATAATTCTTGATCTGTATATTGTTCCCAAGTATAAATATAAAGTTGGTCACGAGGACCTTTGGTAGCAGAATAAGCTCGCACATTGCCAAGTCTCCAGCCACAACTTGCTAAAGACAAGCTAGAAACTGCAGCTACACTTTTTAAAAATTGCCGTCTCTGAATCATTAAATTTTAACTAAAGCTAGACAATCAGTTTCCGCCCACCATGCATATATGGGCGTTTCACGGCTTGGTAAATTACCAAAAGTATTCGGCTGTAAAACAGTGATGCGTAAGCCGTTTGTCAATTGCACAATATAATTGACGTGAGTCCCTAGATACATGATGTTGATTAGCCGTCCTTCAAAGCAGTTAGTTTGCAAACTAGGTTTATACAGCGAAAGCTGAATTTTTTCTGGACGCACACTAACGACTACTGGTTGCGATATTTCCGTTGGTGTGTCTTGCTGGCGCGTTACAACAATTGACAGTCGTGTTTTTGTCGAAATTATGACGTTTGAACCATCGATACCTGCTATTTCACCTTCAAATAAATTGGTATCACCAATAAAATCGGCTACAAAAGGTGTCCGGGGTTGTTCATAAATTTCGCTTGGGCTGCCTATTTGCTCAATTTTGCCTTGATTCATTACAGCAATGCGATCTGACAAGGACAATGCTTCTTCTTGGTCGTGAGTCACCATGATAAAGGTTAAGCTCAATTCTTTATGTAAATTTGAGAGTTCAACCTGCATTTCTTTACGCAGTTTTAAATCTAGCGCTCCAAGCGGTTCATCAAGTAGTAAGACTGCGGGGCGGTTGACTAATGCCCGTGCCAATGCTACCCTTTGTTGTTGACCGCCAGAAAGTTGACTAGGAACGCGCGATCGCAACCCTTCCATTTTCACAAGTTCGAGCGCTTCTTTAACTCTGGTTTGAATTTCGGCTTTACGTAATTTTTTTAGTTGCAGTCCAAACGCAACGTTATCCCAAACATTCAAGTGATTAAACAAAGCATAGCTTTGAAATACTGTATTGACAGGTCGGCGATAAGGAGGAACATTCGTCATAGACTGACCTTGAATCAGCACCTTACCAGCATCAGCTGTTTCAAACCCTGCAATTAAACGTAGCATGGTTGTCTTGCCACAGCCCGAGGGACCTAGGATACTAAAAAATTCCCCCTGTTTGACGTTTAAGTCTACTCCATGTACAGCAGGATATTGGTTAAAAAACTTGAAAACATTATGCAGTTCAACATCGAGCGACTCAAAAGCCACCCTCTCCCCCTGATTCTGCGTCAAAATTTGAGGCATAATCCTTTATTACATCCTGTTATTTTCAGTGTTTGTGTTATTTAATGTAGTCGATTACGCGAACGACGAGTTACACTTTTGTTTATTCTATCCAGAAAAACAATTCAACAATTTACAGCAGAAAATATACGATGGTGTTACAAGTCCTAGAAGAGTATTTTCACAAGCAGTATCCGGGCAAGTATAAAAAACCTGAACGTGAGGAATTACAAGCTAAAACAAAGAACTCAGAATCTGGGACTGGGGATTGATACAAAAAGTCGTGCAACCACAGGAACAAAGTCCACCTGCATAGACTCTGTAAATACCAAGTTCGGTTCAAATTTGTCATTGTCGGAGCACGGAGTGTAGAACTTTCATGGATCCTACGTTTTTCTACTCTCCCTTAAAGCCCTATGCCTACGGCACAGCACAGGAACGGTATGTCGTAAACCTTGCGGATACCCTAAGCGGAGGTGCAGCCGCACGCTTTGCCTTGTCTCACCGCCCTGGGGGAGATACTTTCATACGGGGTTTTCTCCGAGTTGCTGCAAGTGCCGTCCCGCATTTAGAAAGTGTCGGTAGCATCTATGCTTTCCTGCGTTTTCCTCAGTATAAAAAGTTATATTCGTAACTTTATATCGAGATGAGACTGCGTAGGCAGCCTTTGTGTCCCCTTAAAGTTCTTATTAAAAAAGGTAATAAATTTATCTAGGACTGCTCAGGAAAAACTCAGAAAAAAATAGGTGGAACTAGCAACTCATATTAGTGGTACTGATTCTAAAAATAGTATTATTTTACTCATAAGTACCCATACCCTTAGATACGATTTGATAAATTGACATATTCTCAATAAAATTAGTAATTTCCTTTGAATAATGCTAAATATTAATGGGATTTTTGAAGCTAACTAAGGAAAACAATTTAGTTTATGCTATATAGTAAAAACCATCAAAAAAGGCTAGGCTACCCGAATTGTTTTCCTTGAAATCCGGGTCAAAACTTAGCGTAATTGTATACATATAATGCTATTTTCTGAATCGCTATTTGTGATATGACCTTACTGCAACCACCTCAACTATCTAACAAAAAAAATACACGCATTGTAGGGCGGGGTTTCCAGCCTTTATTCTTAATCATATTTACCTTATTGATGACAACTGGTATTGGCGCTCGTCTGGTGTATTTGCAAATTGTTGAAGGACCTAAACTCAGGGAACGAGCACAGGCAAACCGGATTCGGACAATTCCCAAACAACCAGAAAGAGGTAACATTTTTGACCGCAATGGCAAATTGTTAGCCACAACTCGCTATCCGCGTTCTGTATATTTGTGGCCAATGGCACACACGAAGCCATCATGGGAGCAAGTTGTCGGTCCGCGCCTGTCGCAAATTCTCAACATCCCTGTAGAGGAGATGGAAAAGAAATTAGAGGAGGCGGGTTACAACTCTTCTCTGGTGCGGATTGCTCGTGACCTCAATGAAGCGGAAATTACAGGATTGAAAGAGTACGCTAACGAACTTAAAGACGTAGAAATTCATACAGAAGCTGTACGCTACTACCCGCACGGCAAGGAGTTAGCTCATGTACTCGGTTATACTCGAGAACTGACCCCAAAACAGTTGAAACAAAAGAAACAAGAAGGTTATCGACTCGGAGATGTGATAGGTCAGATGGGGGTCGAAAAAGGGTATGAAAAGCTGTTGCGCGGGGAATGGGGCGGTCAGCAGGTAGAAGTGGATGGCAAAGGTCGTCCGATACGAGTGTTAGGAGAAAAACAGGCAACAGCAGGTAATGATATTCGCCTGACAATAGATTTGAATGTGCAAAAGGCAGCTGAAAAAGCTTTGAATGGACGCAACGGGGTTATCGTTGCACTCGACCCAAATAATGGTGGTGTCTTAGGAATGGTGTCTCACCCCACCTTTGACCCGAATATCTTCTCCAAGCGAAGATTGTCCACAAAAGATTGGCAAAGCGTACAAGGCGAAAACCATCCTTTACTCAATCGTGCTGTCAGCAGCGCCTATCCACCCGCCAGTACTTTCAAAATTGTGACTACGGCGGCGGGGCTAGAGTCGGGTAAATTTTCTCCCAACACAGTATTGCAAACCTACGGTTCCCTCACCGTCGGCGGGGTGACTTTCGGTGAATGGAATCACGCTGGATTTGGTCCACTGGGATTTGCAGGAGCGATGGCTTGGAGTAGTGATACCTTCTTTTATCAAATTGGAAGGGGCGTCGGTGGTCCTACCTTAATTGAATGGACTCGCAAATACGGATTTGGCAAAAAAACTGGTATTGAGTTTGCTAATGAAGAAACTAAGGGTAATGTTCCAGATGAAGCATGGAAGCGCAGAGTGTGGAAAATGCCTTGGACTGTGGGCGACTCTATCAATATGTCCATTGGTCAAGGCGCTTTGCAAACGACACCACTGCAAGTTGCTGTTATGTTCTCTGTACCTGCAAACGGCGGCTATAAAGTGAAGCCACATTTGCTTAAAGACAATGAAGAAGCAAAAAGCTGGCGGGAATCCCTAAACATGAAGCCAAGCACGGTCAAAGTTCTTCGTGACGGACTGCGGAAGGTGGTGTCTGAAGGTACAGGTAAGGTTCTCAATGTACCAACACTTCCTCCAGTATCTGGTAAAAGTGGCACGGCTGAAGCATGGAAGGGTCGTGTTAAAGCAAACCACGCATGGTTTGGAGCTTATGCTCCAAGCGATAAGCCGGAAATTGTGGTTTTAGCGTTTGCTGAACATTCTGGCGGCGGTGGCGGTAGTGTTGCTGCCCCGATGGTGTTACAAGTGATGGAGGAATATTTTCAAAAGAAATATCCCAACAAGTATAAGAAAGCAAGTACTGAGGCTTCAAAGCCAACGACGCCAACTCCAAGAATTAGGCGACGGAACTAATTCAGCAGGAGCGAGAGGTACGTAGTAGGAGTGGGGGAAGTGGGGAGAAGACGCGGATAGTTTTTCATAAGTTCAGTAGACCGAAAACTTTTGAAATTTGACGAAAGAAAAAGGGTTTGGACCGATGTTTTTGGGGCTGGTGATCAGGATCAGAAGCGATCGCAGCAGTCTGTGCCCGCCGTAGGCGATGGTTTTTTAGGAGCCGTCCAAAGGGCGATCGCAGCAGAGCCAATGTACAACTCTATGACTCGAAAAACAGATTTTACCGGAATTCTGGCTGATTGTATACACTCGCTCAAATAAATGGCGCTTAAGTCTTTTGGAAAATTTTTCGGTCTACTGAATGTAACCCAACACAATCGCGCTTAACGCGAGTGCCATTCAATTAAATCTAATAGTGGGAGTTAAAGAAGCGCTCATCCGATCTGTTAATCAGTAGGCATCAGGTCTGTTTTAACACGCTCCCAAATCAGATGGGCAGTCCCCTGCTTGTCGCCTGAAACCATGGGAGGCGTACTTAATACTAGGCGATCGCCCTTAAATTCAAAGAAGCGTTCTTGGACCGTACCCACCCAGTTAGGAAATAGGCTCGCTTCAATATAATGAATAACTTTGTTGACTTGAATTTCATACTTACCGCAGTATGCTAGATAACTTTCGGATGCCATTGCGTGCTCCTCTTTGCTTCCTGTAAGAATACCTCCATTAGCAAAATTGGAGCGATTCGCCTTCATAATCTGTACGGACATATATCCGTCAGCGGCGTACATAATATAGCCAACTGCATCTTGACCGTATGGGTAGCTTACGTAACCATCTGAAACCCGGATTTCCGAAGATACCAATCGCCAACTTCCTATAAATTCATTATCTGCCATTCTCTTTCCTTTTTTGTTCCCAAAAATTGTAGAGACGTTGCTTACGGTTCTGTTGGAAAAAATGTTTGAAGTCATAATCAGCCTTTAAGGTAATGAAACAGATCTGCTCTGCCTCGGAGGTTCAAGCCTCCACTAATTACCCCTACACCCCCTTTTTGTTGACCGACAATATCTCCTTTTTCTATTGCTTGAGCTTGACAATATCGTTCCTATTTACAGAGATTAGCACATCAACACCTCTGCAATACCTCCATTTTTTGATTATTTTATTCTTTAAAAATCCCTTAACTGTCTTAACTGTCTTAACTGTCTTAACTGTCCTTTAAAACTCCCTTAAGTCCCTTAACTGTCTTAACTGTCCTTTAAAAGTCCCTTAAGTCCCTTAAGTGTCTTAACTGTCTTAACTGTCTTAACTGTCCCAAACAATTGATAGTTATTTCTTTTTTGATATATAGAATTTTTCTTGAAGTATCTTGACAAGAGCCTTATATTTTTATTAAGCTTTGACTGGATAATAAATAGCAATATTTTCGTGACGACAAAGTACAAACTGTAAGCTGAGTTGCATTTTTTTGCTTGGCATAAGTATTCTCTATTTTCAATAAGTTGGAATCCAAGATATAGATACAACATCATAACTCTATATCTTCATTTTCAAACCAAATTCATCATGTCTTGAATCTGCTTTATGGTGTTCAAGACTACTCAACTTTGAAGTACTTACCAAGGTATACAATAATGTCTCAAAACAACAAAGAAAATCTCCAGACAGAAACAGTTGAACCGATTGCAATTATTGGAATTGGCTGCCGTTTTCCAGGCGAAGCTAATAGTCCAGAGACTTTTTGGAAACTTTTGCAAGACGGGGTAGATGCCATTACCGAAGTGCCAGCCGACCGTTGGAATTTAAACAAGTTTTATGACCCAAATCGTGAAAAGCCAGGTAAAGTCTATACCCGTAAGGGTGGATTTATTAAGAACATAGATCAGTTTGATCCTCTATTTTTTGGCATCTCTCCTAGAGAAGCGGCTTTTATGGACCCTCAACAACGACTGTTGCTAGAGACAGCTTGGGAGGCATTAGAGGATGCAGGACAGTTACCAGAACATCTTGCTGGTAAAAATGTTGGTGTGTTTGTTGGTCAATATTTTCATGATTATCAAAAGATTCAATTAAACCCTGATTCTTACAGTCGTAATTCAATAGAAAGTGGTACTGGTATAGGTTCCGCTATGAGCATCTCAGCGAACCGAATATCGTACTTTTTCAACTTCACTGGACCAAGTTTGGCTCTTGATACTGCATGTTCTTCGGCACTAGTTGCAGTTCACCTTGCTTGTCGTAGTATTTGGAATGGAGAAAGTACGTTAGCTTTGGCAGCAGGTGTCAATATCATACTTGTGCCAGAAGTAACTATAACTATGTGTAAGGCATCTATGCTCTCGCCCGATGGTTATTGTAAGAGTTTCGATGCACGAGCTGACGGTTTTGCTAGAGCAGAGGGAGCCGGTATAGTCGTTTTGAAACCCTTATCTCAGGCAATAGCTGATAAAGATTCAATTTATGCTGTGATTCGAGGTAGTGCAGTCAATCAAGATGGCCGCACTAATGGTATTACAGTTCCTAACGGGTTAGCTCAAGAAGCAGTGATTTTAGATGCTTGTAGAGTTGGGGGAGTATCTCCAGAACAGATACAGTATGTGGAAGCTCATGGGACAGGTACACCTGTGGGGGATCCGATTGAAGCCAAAGCTTTAGGAAATGTATTAGGTAAAGGTCGTCCTGCTGGCAACTACTGCTTTGTTGGGTCAGTCAAAACCAATATGGGGCATTTGGAATCAGCAGCAGGAATTGTAAGTTTGATTAAAGTGGCTTTGGCTTTGAAGCATCAGCAAATTCCTCCAAACCTGCACTTTGAAACACCAAATCCTAATATTCCGTTTGAAGAATTGCAGTTGCGAGTACCACAAAACCTAGAGCCTTGGTCTAAGAGCAGTCAAGGAGGACGTTTTGCTGCTGTAAATTCTTTTGGTATTGGTGGTACTAATGCCCATGTCATTTTGGAAGGTGCAGAAACTTATGTTGTGGATGAGCAACCACAAAACCAAGCGCCATCGAATAGTCGGGCAATGTTATTGCCCCTATCGGCACGAACATCAGAAGCACTTAAATCAGTAGCAAAAGTTACTTATGATTTCTTGACTACAGAAAGTTCTCACTCAAATGCCTCACTATCAGACATTTGCTATAGTGCCAGTCTGCGTCGCTCTCATCATGACCATCGGTTGACATTGGTAGGTCACTCTCAAGCAGAAATGGCAGAGAACCTTCAAGCCTTTTTAGCGGGAGAAAAACGTTTGGGGATGTCTTATGGGCGTCAAGACATAAATAACTCCAAACTAGTTTTTGTCTTTGCTGGCATTGGACCACAATGGTGGGCAATGGGGCGACAGTTATTAGAAAAGGAAGCCGTATTTCGCCAGGTCATCGAACAGTGTGATGAGTTACTGCAACAGTATGCAGATTGGTCATTAATGGCTGAATTGACGGCATCGGCAGAAAATTCGCGGGTTAATACTATTGAAGTTGGTCAACCGTTAATTTTTGCTGTGCAAGTTGCTCTCGCTGCTTTGTGGCGTTCTTGGGGCGTTTTACCTGATGCGATTGTTGGTCACAGCCTTGGTGAAGTAGCCGCTGCCTATGTAGCAGGAGTTTTGAGTCTTCCTGATGCTATTCAGTTAATCTTTTATCGTAGTCGATTACTTGATCGTGCTACTGGTAAAGGGAAGATGTTAGCAGTTGGGCTATCCGCAGAACAAGTACAAGAATTTTTAGTGGGAAATGAACACCTTGTAGGGATTGCCGCAATCAACAGCCCCAAATCTGTCACTTTATCAGGTGTAACTACAGCCTTAGAAGAAATTGCCAAACTTCTGGAGCAAAAAGAGATTTTCCACCGCTTTGTACGTGTGGATGCACCTGGTCATAGTAAGTTGTTGGAATTTTTAAAATCAGATTTGATTGATTCCTTACAAGGAATTAACCCTCAAGTAGCTACTGTTCCTTTATATTCAACAGTAACAGGTCAAAGAGTCCAAGGAACAGAATTAGATCCAACATATTGGTTTCAAAATGTCAGACAAACAGTTTTGTTTGCAGATGCAATCAATGAAATTTCTAACGCTGGTTATCATCTTTTCCTTGAAATCAGTGCCCATCCAGTTCTAGCCCCTTCAATCTCCGAGTGTTTTGCTATACATGGCAAACAAGCAACAATACTTCCTTCCTTGCGGCGTCAAGAACTCGAACAAGTCGTCATGCTGGGGTCTTTTGGTCAGCTTCACACCTTGGGGTATTTAGTTGATTGGAACCGAATTTATCCGGAAGGCGGCAAATTTGTAAAATTGCCGTTTTATCCTTGGGAGAAAGAGCGTTATTGGCATGAGTCATTAGAATCACAGCAATCAAGGCTGGGACAAACTTCCTCACGTTCTCTTCTGGGACAACAAATCCATCCTCTTTTGGGATGCCAGCTAGAATCAGCCCAACCAGTGTGGGATGGATCAATTGACAAGCAACAGCTCAGTTATCTCAACGACCATCGCGTTCAAGGAACTGTGCTATTTCCTGCTTCAGGCTATATAGAAATGGGGCTGGCAGCAGCTAAAGAAACTTTCTCTGGGGAATCTTATGGTGTAGGAGAAGTTCAGTTTCAAAAGGCACTATTTCTACTGGATGACCAATCACCAACAGTGCAGTTGGTTATTAATCCCACTCAAGCTTCTTTTGAAATTTATAGCAAAGCCAAAGATACTGAAAAATCATGGGTATGCCATGCTATTGGCAAGCTAATTCGTAATCAAAATAGCCAGATTCCTCAACCATTGGCTTTGGATGAAATTCAACAGCGTTCCACAAAGACGATTTCTCAGAAAGATTGCTATCAGCTATTCCAGGCAATAGGACTAGAATATGGACCATGTTTTCAGGGAATTGAACAACTTTTCTGTGGTCAAGAAGAAGCGCTAGGTCAACTGCAAGTCAATCCTGTTTTAGAGAAAGATATTGAGGATTATCAACTGCATCCAGCTATCCTTGATGCTTGTTTTCAAGTTCTCTTAGGAACTGTATCTGCAAACAAAGTAGCAACTACCTACTTGCCTACTCAGATAGACCGAATTCAGTTCTACAATCGTCCTGGACTTCAACTTTGGAGCTATGCGCGTCTGGTAGAACACAGTGCAACCAGCATTAAAGGAGATATTCACATACTTGATGAGACAGGCAATGTATTAGTAAAAATTCAGGGATTATACTGCCGCGCTGTAGAAGAATCACGGGAAAGAGATTCTGAGACTTTGGAGGATGATTTTTATCAATACCAATGGCGCTTAAAAGCACGTCCAGATCAAGAGTTAGTTCACTCTAGTGCTAATCTGCCTTCTATGCAAAAAATTTGTTCACTCTTGCAACCCGAAGCTATTCGGTTGAGCGAACAGTTCAGAAGAAAGCATTACTATGAGGTAGTAGAGCCGCAGTTCGATCTTTTGTGTTTGGCTTATATCCTGCAAGCTTTAGATAAACTTGGTTGGCAGCCGCGATCGCATGAACGTGTTTCAGTAGCCTTTTTGGAAAATCTGTTAAATATAGAATCCCAACATCAACGTCTTTTGGTTCGGATGCTAGAAATTTTGCAGGACAATGGTGTGCTTGAAACAGCTGAAAACGGTTGGTGGCAAGTTAGCCAGATTCCAGAATTGAAAGAGGCAAAACAAATATGGAAAGAGTTGATAACCCAATACCCCAGTTACCAAGCAGAATTGACTCTTGTGGGGAGATGTGGAGATAATTTGGCAGATGTCCTGCGAGGTGAGGTTAATCCTTTAGAACTAATTTTTTCTGAAGGTACTTTGGCAACATCTGAGCATTTTTATCATGATGCACCTAATACTGGGATCTATAACTTCCTCGTACAAAAGGCAATTATGACATTGCTGGAACACATACCAAAAGAAAGAACAATACGCATTTTGGAAATTGGTGCAGGTACAGGTTCACTCACTTCTTATGTGTTACCAAAGCTGCCAGTTAATTGCACTGAGTATGTGTTTACTGATATTTCCCAAGTATTTCTGACTGAAGCCGCACAAAAGTTTGTTGATTATCCCTTCATTGAATACCAAGTTTTGGATATCGAGGCAGACCCCAGAGCACAAGGGTTTATTCCTCACTCTTTTGATGTGATTCTCGCTTCAAATGTCATACACGCAACCAGTAACCTCCGCCAGTCTTTGGAGAATGTCAAACAGCTTTTGGCATCAGAGGGATTGTTTATTTTCATAGAGTTGACTAAAGTCCAACCTATTAATGATCTGATATTTGGATTGCTCAAAGGGTGGTGGTTATATTCTGATCTGGACTTGCGACCAAAACACCCACTTCTAGTTTGGTCAAAGTGGCGGGATTTGTTGGCAGAAGTTGGGTTTGCAGAAGTAACTGGGATTGCAGATATTGATACAAATAAATCTTCGCAAACTGTAATCTTGGCTAAAGGTATTGAGCTTCAACAGAATGCTCTATCTGAAACAATTCCTGCACAACTTGAAACACAGGGAAGCTGGTTGATTTTTGCTGACAGTAGCGGCGTTGGCTTGCAATTGGCAGGGAAACTCCAAGAACGTTCTGAAACTGCTATTCTGATTTCCCCAGGGACAAGCTTCCAGAAACTGGATCCCAAGCACTATCAGATCCGTGTAGGTGATCTGGATGATATGCAGCAACTATTAGAAGCAGTAAGTGGGGAGCAGCCTCATCGTGGTATAGTCCATCTTTGGAGTCTAAATGCACCCCCCTCAGAGCAGACGACCATTGCTTCTTTAGAATCAATTCAACAGATAGCTTGTATCAGTGTACTAAATCTTGTTCAAGCATTAGCTAAGGCGAACCTAAAAGATTATCCTCACCTATTTCTAGTAACTGGTGGAAGCCAAACAGTAGGATCTGTAACATCCCCATCTATGACTCAATCGCTTTTGTGGGGCTTAGGTCGAACCATCAGCAATGAACAGGCTCATTTGAACTGTAAAAGGATCGATATTAGTCCTACTACCTCCCCAGAGGAAATTCAGTCTCTCTTTGAAGAGTTATGGTTAGACGAACCTGAAGATGAAATTGCCTTACGGGGACAAGTTCGTTATGTAAATAGGCTAAGACGGATACGACCAACAGAGGTGACAACAGCAGTTCAAAAAGAAGTGGCGATCGCCAATCAGTCCTTCCATTTGGAAAAACCAAAATCTGGAGTATTAGATGATCTAACTCTGCAACCCGCAACACGCCGCCAACCTAATTCTGGAGAAGTTGAAATTCAAGTCCATACCACAGGTCTTAACTTCAAAGATGTGCTCAGGGCAACAAGTTTATTCACAAAAGATAATTTAGATGGTGTTTATGGACAATCTTTGGGTTTGGAGTGTGCCGGAACAATTGTGAGTGTTGGCTCTGATGTAGAAGGATTTGAGATTGGAGATGAAGTTATTGCCTTCAGTTTTGCTAGTTTGAGTGCTTATACAACTACAAATGCCAAGTTGGTAGTGCATAAACCCAAACATCTTAGTTTAGAACAAGCTGCTACAGTTCCCCTTGCTTTTGTCACGGCTTATTATGCCTTGCACTATTTAGGCAAGATATCTAAAGGTGAGCGGGTACTCATTCATGCAGCATCTGGAGGTGTCGGTCTAGCTGCTATCCAAATTGCTCAGCTTGCTGGTGCAGAGGTGTTTGCTACGGCAAGTACTCCAGAAAAACGAGAGTTTTTAAGGAGTTTGGGGGTGAACTATGTGATGGATTCTCGCTCCTTAGACTTTGCTGATGAAATAGCAGCACTAACTCATGGTGAAGGTATAGATATTGTCCTTAACACTTTGCCAGAAGAGACCATTGCTAAGAGTTTGTCCACCTTAAGAATGTTCGGACGTTTCATAGACATTGCTAATGTCAACAACAATAGTAAGTTGCCGATACAAGCTTTTCAAAAATCACTGTCGTTCTTTGCTTTCGATTTAGAGCAGATTTTGCGAGAACGTCTTGATTTTGCCAAAACTCTATTTTGTGAAGTTATACAATACTTTGACGCACAAACCCTCCATCCACTTCCTCATAGAGTTTTCCCGTTGTCGAGGCTTGCCAGTGCCTTTAAGTACATAGCTCAGGCAAAGCATATCGGTAAGTTTTTGGTGTCTTGGAAAGAACCAGATGTAGTAGTACCTCGCTTGGTAGAGCAAATTAAATTCCGTGCCGATGGAACCTATATGATAACAGGAGGACTCAGCGGATTTGGTTTAGCAGTTGCTCAATGGTTAGTTGAACATGGTGCGCGACACTTGGTACTAATGGGACGTAGTGGTGCAACTTCTTTGATTGCCAACTCTGCTATAGAAGCGATGAGACACAAAGGTGCAGAAGTTGTTGTTGTTAAAGCAGACGTAACAGTAAAAGAGCAAGTGAAGAAAGTTTTGGATGACATTTGTCAGTCCATGCCACCCTTGCGAGGGATTTTCCATTCTGCAATGGTTCTAGAAGATGCTATTCTACTGCAACTGAATCAGGAACAATGGTATAAGGTAACTGCACCTAAAATAGTTGGAGCTTGGAACTTACATACTCTAACTTTAGATATACCGTTGGATTTATTTGTCCTCTTCTCATCTGCTTCTTCCGTTGTTGGTCAAACAGGTCAAGGAAATTACGTAGCTGCAAATATCTTCCTCGACACACTCGCTCACTATCGCCGTGCCCAGAATTTACCAGCACTGACTGTAAACTGGGGTAGTATATCTGATGTTGGTTATGTATCTCAGAATAAAGATTCAGCTCAACAATTAGAGCGTTTGGGGGCTAAACCATTGCCATTACAATTAGCTCTCAAGGCATTAGGAGAACTCATACAACAAGAAGCAATTCAGACGATGGTGACACCCATCAATTGGCAGAAGTGGTTTTTATTTAACCCATCAAGTGCATCACTACGATTAGCTCACTTAGGAAATAAAACACCACTTCCAGAAAATGCTGCTGACCTCAATAGTGAAGACTCCCATTACAAGATACCTTTAGAGCTTGAACCTGCTGAACTAAAAGATTGGTTCGTTTCTTACTTATGTGAACAAGTCGCTAAAGTATTGGGAACTTCTGCCTCCAAGCTAGATAGTAAGCAAGCATTAGTCAATATGGGAATTGATTCTTTAATGGCTCTTGAACTGAGGAACTTACTTAATAAGCATTTAGGTGTGGACGTGCCTACGATGAAGTTGATGCAAGGTCTAAACATTGACCAGCTAGCAATAGATTTAATTCCTCAAGTCCAGCCTTCTACAGAGAAAGTGATAACTTCCCCAATACCGTCTGATGCTAAAGTTATCGCACCAGCAAATGATTGGATCGTTTGTTTTAACCCCAAACCACAAGCCCGCTTACGTCTGTTCTGTTTCCCATATATGGGGGGAAGTGTATCCTTATTCCGTTCCTGGTCAAATCACTTACCATCAGATATTGAAGTTTATGCTGTTATGCTTCCTGGAAGTATAGACCTTTTAGACGAACAGCCCTTTGACGAATTAAGTTCGTTAGTAGAAAAGATGGCAGGCATTATACTTCCTTATCTGGATAAACCATTTGTATTTTATGGCCACAGCATAGGGTCACTCATTAGCTTTGAACTTACCCGTCAATTGCGCCGAGAACATGGTTTTCATCCGATTCACTTGTTGGTTGCCGCTTTTCTACCTCCTCATCTCGGGCATTTATTTCCTAATGTTGGTCAAGGCTCTGAAGCTGAGATTAATCAAGCATTATCTTTTCTTGATATCCCCAAAACCACTCAGGAAAATACTGCTCTGATGCAGTCTTTGTTACCAACCTTCAAAGCAGGATTTTTGACCTTAGACAGATATACTTACTCTGACGAAAAGCCATTTGATTGCCCCATTTCCATATTTGGAGGAACGCAGGATAGAATTGTTCCTCCTAGCGTTTTAGAGGATTGGAAGAAACATACTAGCAGCGATTTTAAACAGTATGTTTTTCCTGGAAATCATCTATTTTTACACAGTGATCAGGAACTGCTTTTGCCAATCATCGCAGATACTCTTACAGAGCATCTTAAGAAATTGCAAAAGTAGAGATTTTAGCAGAGCAACCTATAGGTGACTCAATTTTTGAAGTGTTCATACGACAAGGGTTTTAGCTATTTAGTATTTATGCTAATGAACTGGTGAAACCCTGTCCCTGAACCTCTCCATCTTTCCACTAAATTGTCATGTCCCAGAGGAATGAAAGCTAACCTCTATCTTTTGTAAGAAGTTTGTAGGTAAACACACTTTGTAATTAACCGTGTTTTAGGAGCAAAAAATCAATATGAATCCTAGAAATAGCCATTCAAATACTACAACTACAATCTCATCAAACTTGTCTAAGAATACTGACGAAATTGTAGTTGTAGGTGGCTACAAGCTGACAGTAGACGAAGTAGTTAATGTAGCACTCCATAAATCAAAGGTATGCATAACTAAAGATCCTCATGTTTTATCAACTATCCAAGCATCATGTGACTACATCCATCATTGTGTTGAATCAGGTGAGCCAATTTATGGTGTTACAAGTGGCTTTGGCGGCATGGCAAATGTCGTGATTTCCTCGGAAGATGCAGCAGAACTGCAAAACAACATGATGTGGTTTCTCAAGTCTGGCTCAGGGCAGAGATTACCGCTCGCTGATGTGCGCGCCGCCATGCTGTTGCGTATCAACTCACACTTGTATGGAGCCTCTGGCATCCGCCTCGAACTTATCCAGCGCATAGAAACCTTTTTGAATGCTGGTGTGACACCGTATGTTTATGAATTTGGCTCGATTGGTGCGAGTGGGGATTTGGTGCCGTTATCCTACATTACTGGAGCTCTAACTGGTCTTGAGTCTTGTTATAAGGTTGACTTCAACGGCACAGAAATGGACGCGCCAACAGCGCTCAGTAAGCTGGGTTTAGAGCCATTGCAACTCCTTCCCAAAGAAGGGTTAGCGATGATGAATGGCACTTCAGTCATGACAGGGATTGCTGCTAACTGCGTGTACAACACCAAAATTTTATTAGCACTTTCGGTGGGTGCGCACGCTTTAGCTATCCAAGGTTTGAATGGTACCAATCAATCATTCCACCCATTTATCCATCAGCTTAAACCTCATAGAGGGCAAAAATGGGCAGCAGCGCAAATGCTTAACCTGCTCGCAGGCTCACACTTAGTACGCGATGAGTTAGATGGTTCTCACGACTATCGCGACAATTTGATTCAAGACCGTTATTCCTTGCGTTGTCTGCCACAATACATGGGTCCCATTGTCGATGGCATTGAAGAAATTAAAAGACAAATTGAGGTGGAAATTAACTCTGCCACAGACAACCCACTAATTGATGTAGAAAATCAAGCGAGTTATCATGGCGGCAATTTCTTGGGACAGTATGTCGGTGTGGCAATGGATCGGCTGCGCTATTACATTGGGTTGTTGGCTAAACACTTGGATGTACAAATAGCCTCTCTGGTAGCGCCAGAATTTAACAACGGATTGTCACCCTCTTTAGTTGGAAACCGAGAGCGTACTGTCAACATGGGGTTGAAGGGTTTACAAATAGCTGGAAACTCCATCATGCCGCTATTGACCTTTTATGGAAATTCCATAGCCGACAGATTTCCTACCCACGCGGAACAGTTTAACCAAAATATTAATAGCCAAGGTTTTGCTTCTGCCAATTTAGCGCGGCATTCAGTTGAAATTTTTCAACAATATATGGCTATGACTTTAATGTTTGGAGTCCAAGCTGTTGATTTACGCACTTACTTAGTTGCTGGGCATTATGATGCTCGTGCCACCCTTTCACCAGGAACTAAAGAATTATATATGGCTGTACACGATGTAGTTGGAGTGCCATGTTCTGCTAAGCGTTCTTACATTTGGAATGATCATGAACAATCACTAGACTTACACATTGCCCAAATTACACAAGATATTGCATCTGGAGGGCAAATTGTCGCCGCAGTCAACCATGTTTTGTCTAGCTTAAATAAGGGTGTATGAGCTATGAATATTGCACATCATATAGAACGAGGTCATCTTCTATTTCCTGACAAAATCGCTTTGATATTTGAAGAGAAAACTTATACCTACAAACAGCTTAATCAGTTAGTCAACCGTGTAGCAAATGTTTTACGGGGGTTAGGAATTAAGAAAGGCGATCGCGTAGCCTTATTTTTACCTAACATTCCAGAATACATCATTTCTTATCTCAGTATTCTCAAAATTGGCGCAATTGCTGTCTCAGTGAACATAATGTTCAAAAGTAATGAAGTCAGCTACATTCTTAAAGATTGTGCTGTTAAGGTAGTCATTACAACAGAGCTTCACAGCGAATATGTGGAGGATGACTTACCTGATTTACAACACATTTTGATTGCAGAAGGTGCTGCAACGAAGGGAAGTAGCTTAACAGAAATGATGGCACAAGCTTCTCAAACAGCACATATTTTGGAGATGGATTGCAATGATCCCAGTAGCATCCTTTACACATCAGGCACAACAGGCTTTCCCAAAGGGGCTACGCTTTCTCATGGTAATGTAATCTCTAATAGTTACTCTGCCAATAATTGTTATTCCATTCAATCAACCGATCGCTTACTTCTTTATCTGCCATTATTTCATTGCTTTGGCCAGAACGCAATTCTCAACAGTGCTCTAAATGCGTGTGCTACTATTATTTTGCAACGCCGATTTGACATAGAGCAAACACTAAAATTAATTAGTGTTCATAAGGTAACAATGTTCTTTGGGGTACCGACAGTATTCATTAAACTGCTGAACTTGGATCTTCCTGTCTGTAACTTTAAAAGTATACGTTACTTTTTTTCTGCTGCGGCACCTATGCCAGTTAAAGTAGTGCAGAATTGGCTAGATAAATATGGATCGCTAATTTATGAAGGGTATGGTTTAACAGAAACATCCCCATTTGCAAGTTATAACCACAAGTTAAAATACAAAATGGGTTCAATTGGTTCTCCAATTGAGAATGTGGAAATGAAGGTTATTGATGATAACGGTCATCAGGTACAACCGGGTGAATTAGGAGAAATAGTTATTCGGGGACCAAACATCATGCTTGGTTATTGGAATCGCCCTGCCGAAACTGCTCAAGTCATTAAAAATGGATGGTTCCATACTGGCGATATTGGCCGGATAGAAGAAGATGGCTTTTTTTACATTGTTGATCGTTTGAAAGACATGATTAATGTATCTGGATTTAAGGTATATCCAACAGAGGTAGAAAACACCATATATCAGCATCAAGCAGTTGCTGAGGTAGCTGTTTATGGTATACCCGATCCAATTAAAGGAGAAATAGTTCAAGCAAGCATTATACTAAAGGCTAATCAAACAATAACACAAGAAGAAATCAGTCTCTTTTGTCATCAAAATTTAGCAAATTTCAAGGTTCCACAAGCTTTTAACTTTGTCGATTCAATTCCGAAAAGTCAAACAGGAAAAGTACTCAAGCGATTACTGCGTGAAGATAGCTTTTCACATTCTTCTCGAATTTAGCGATAAAGGTGGCATTGAGCCTTTGATGCGCAACGTGAAAGTTATCGGAGCAACGCGAAAAAAAAGTTAGATAGTCGTCAAGTGAAGTGGGGGTTGTAAATGGGCTATCGTGCGAGCGCCCTTTGGGCAGCTCCCTTTGGAGCATCGCCTAAGGCACTTCCAAATAAAAAAATATCCCAAATTTTCTTGTGGGATGGCTGTCCCCACCCGTCCTTTGTATTCAGGGCGGGCTTTCCTGCCCACCCCACAATTGAGGATAATTTATTTGTTGGAAATCCCTAAGGTGGGCAGGGAGTGTCATCGCTTGCGATCGCCCAAGGGCACTGGCACCTGTGCAATCGCACTCATTATTTCCAAAAAAATCGGTTCAAACTCTTATTCTTGCGTTCGCGGACAAAAGTTTTCGGTCTACTGACGTTATCTAAGTTTGGTTTGGATTGATTTTAGGCAGTTAATTCATAAGCTAATTTTATGATTCATGCCAAGCAAATAGATTTTGCAACTGCCATACAAGCTTAACTTGTTACCAATGGGCAAGAGTTGATGACATTAAGTCGGTTTAATTCGTGATCATAAAAATCTCTTGTCCCTCCTTGTTCTTTATTGAGATACTTGAGCGGGTTTCAAATTTTTAGCTTTGTAGAAAGTTTCTAAGCTATCGCGATCGCCCACAAAACGCCAGTGCCAAGGTTCATAACTCACCCCTTGAACATTGTCTTTGGGAAACGACATCTCAAACCCGAAACGGGCTGCGTTTGCCTCTAACCATTGATAAGCCTTAGTTTTCTCAAAGTTTGGATTCAGATCGGTTGCTCGTGCTGCTGCATCCCCAATATCCACAGCATAACCTGTATGATGTTCACTGTGACCGGGGGGAGCGCTAACAGCAGCCCGTTGCGCTGGTGTCTGATTCCGCTGGGCACCAACGGTAAAAAATAACTGTTCTTGGTCTTTTATAGAGCGAAAACCGGAAATAGGCACCAAAACGACTCCGGCACTCCGCGCTGCTGCTGCCATTTCTAGAAACTTCTGCGCTGCGGCTTTTCGCATTTTGATGCGCTTATCATTAGAAATTGGCTGTAGTTCTGACTCAGAGGCTTCTGTGTAGGAAAAATGCCCCAAAACTATATTTTCCTTTGATGTGGCTGAATTACCCGCTTTTGATGGAGTTACAGGAGTTGAACTAAGAGGCGAAGGCTGAGAATCTTTTGCTTTTTTGGGTGCGACTACGAAAAACAAAAAACCACTGACGACGGCTATCAAGACAACTCCCACCACTCCCCCAATCATCAAAAGCAACGGGCGAATGCTTACTTTGGGGGCTGTATCAGGAGTATCGCGTAAAGCTTCTGGAATATCTTCACCAGAAGTAGATGGTGTATCTTGCGGTTTTTCAGAAAACCCAGCATTATCCAAGAGTCAGCTCCTGCGTTTGTTCAATATCCATAACAGATTTTGACACTCCCCAGCCTAAAGGCGTGGGGATTCTTCGTTCATAGATCCAACTTGCTCTGACAAGATTGCTCCAGCCAAAGTAGAGGTCGAATCTCCCGAAGCGTTCGGATCATAGACCCAAGTTCCCACATGCCCTGTGGTACTCAAGGCTAACTTCAGAATAATAATGGCAGCATTCCAGTCTCTATCCAGCACAAACCCACACTGACAAGCATGAGTTCTCATAGACAGAGACTTTTTCACATGAGTGCCGCACTTAGAGCATTCTTGGGAGGTATAGGCAGGGTTTACTGCAACCGTTATCTTGCCAAACTTAATGCCAAAATACTCTAACCATTTTCTAAATTGATACCAACCAGCATCATTAATAGATTTGGCAAGACAATGATTTTTAACTAAGTTCTTAATCCTCAAGTCTTCGTAAGCAACCAAATCGTTAGATTGGATTACGCAACGCGCCAGTGTCTTGGCATGTTCTTGACGTTGCCTACTTATTTTGAGGTGTACTCGCGCTAAATTGTTAATGGCTTTTTTGCGGTTGGCAGAACCTTTGTTTTTGCGAGAAACCCGTCGTTGATGAAATTTCAACCGCTTCTCACCTGTGCGATAAAACTTCGGGTTAGGTTCGGTATGTCCATTACTATCGGTGTAAAATCATATGAAGTCCTACATCCAATCCAATGTTTTACCAGTTGGTTGATGTTCTATCTTGTTGTCAGTTCTAATTAGAAATTGAACATAGTACCCATCAGCTTTGTTGACTAACCTAACTCGTTTTATCTGGTCTAGTTGGTAGAAGTTTAAGTCCCACGTTCCTTTGAGTTTGAGCTTGCCAATACCTTTTTTGTCAGTGAATGTGATTTGTTTGCTAGTTTCAGAAAGAGACCATCCAGATGTTTTGTATTCTACTGAGCGACAATTTTTTTGAAAGGTTGGATAGCCCTTCTTTCCCGGAATGGATTTTTTACAATTGTTGTAGAACCGAGCAATCGAACTATAAGCTCTTTCGACTGCTGCTTGGCAAGCGCTAGAGTTTAGGGCTTTGACAAAGGGAAATTCTTCTCTCAACACTTTACTCTGACGATATAGATCTTTCTGTCCTACACCTTGGTTATCCATCCAAGGCAAACGGCTTTGTTGCGGACAAATTGAGTCGTCCTAATTGCCGAATCAATGGCAGTGTATTGAGTTGTTTTTCCCTTAGCCTTGAACTCCAGGACAATCATTTGCGTGGAAAAACCCTACGTAAATATTTTAGCATACAAGAGCCGCTCCTTTAGGACGGGGCTTTAAACTCAAATTTTCGGTAAAGTGGAGAAAAAGAAACGCTGCGGGGTAAAATTTTGCATCTACATACTTAGGTTTCATTTTGACAAACCTCCTAGAACTCTACGTCAAGTTAGTCTTCCTAGTCCTAGTAGGATACACTTTGGGACGCAAACTACCTGCTAGTGTTCCTACGCGTTTAGGGCAGTTCTTATTCTGGGTAGGAGTACCGATAAGCATTGTAGCTTTTTTACGGAAAGCCGACTTGTCAGGACAAATTTGGATGGCAGCAGCGATCGCCCACTTAGCCATTTTACTAGGCGCAGTTTTCGCTTGGGTAGGAATAAAAGCACAGGCTCATCTGACAAACACTGTACCCCACAAATCGACTCAAGGGAGTTTTATCTTAGCGGCAATGGTGGGCAACACAGGTTATATTGGTTATCCCGTTACCTTGTCAATAGTTGGTACACAATACTTTGCCTGGGCGCTGTTTTATGATTTACTCGGGACAACACTCGGGGCGTACGGACTAGGTGCTGCTCTAGCGGCTCGTTATGGCGGTGGGATTCATACTCAATTACAGGTTGTTAAGGCAATTATCATCAATCCTACTCTATGGAGTTTCGGGTTTGGGTTACTATTTCGACAGGTAAAAATCCCTGCACCCGTTGAATTTTGGCTAGAGCAAATTGCTTGGAGTGGCGTAGCCTTATCTCTGGTGTTGATTGGGATGCGACTAAGTAAACTTACTTCATGGCATAGCTTACCAAGGGCAAGCGTTAGCATAGGCATCAAAATGCTACTCGTCCCCGTGATTCTAGGCAGCATTCTACCACTTTTTGGTTTAACTGGGACAACAGCACGGGCGATCGTACTGCAAATGGCGATGCCTCCAGCATTTGCCACACTGGTTCTTGCGGAAACATTCAATCTTGATCGCGACCTTGCAGTGACTGCATTGGCTGTGGGATCGATGGTGTTGCTGGTGACTCTGCCGATTTGGTTGTGGCTGTTTTGAATTTTAGGGAATTCCTGCTTGTTGAAAAATTGACGCAGGTGTGAGTTGAAGCCCTTCAAAAAGCGGATCCGCTAGACTCGCCTCTCCTCTTTTTGTCTGCGGTGGAGCATCAGGATAAAAAATAGTGATAGTTTTGGCTTTACTATCAATTACCCAGACCCTCATTACACCTGCATTCAGGTAATCTGTAGCTTTTTCGCTCATTTCTCCAAAAGTTTGCTCTGGAGAAATTATTTCGATGGCTAATTCTGGAGGAATTGGGCAAGCTTCATCGAAGAGGCGATCGCTCGGCAGGCGAGAATAGGAAATATAGAGTAAATCTGGTACTGGCACCCAATCTCGACCATTGCGCTTAAGAGTCACCGCCCACTCAATGCCTACTTCACCGCGATTTTGGCACCACTGAGTCAACAGGATATAAAGTGCGCCTGTGAGTCTAGAATGGAATCTTTTAGGAGACATCTTTGGTTGAGCTTCTCCATCCACTAATTCATAGGTAACATCCTCTTGTGGCAGTGCAAGGAATTCTTGTAGCGTGAGTTGAGTTTTGACTGGAACCATTTGCCTTATTTTCCCATTGCTATTTAGTTTCCCTACCTCCTCATCTTGCCACTTCCCTTTAGCACAACTGACTCACCTTTGCCACAAGATCCTCGGGACTCATTAATTCGTAAGGTTCAAAAGGCTGATGTATCCAGGGATTGTCAAGCAAATAATCAACGTAGTAATCAGGTGCTATAACCGAACAAGCTTTGTACCAGATAACAGCAGTACGAATTTCCTCAATTGGAGAATCACTGTATTGTTTTAGCCAAGGGAGAGTTTCCTTGAGTGTAACCCCAGAGTCTACTAAGTCATCTACCAAAAGAATGTGCGAACCTAAATTTTCAGTGGTCATTGTCGGGTGACAAGAAAATGTTAAATTGCCTCGTTCTTGCTTACCAGAGCCACTGTATGATGATGTTGCCAAAATCGCCAAAGGCTGCTTATAAATACGTGAGAGGATATCTCCCACTCGCAGCCCCCCTCTAGCAAGGCAAACAATTTGGTTGAATTTCCAGCCGGATTCATAAATCTGAGCAGCCAGTTGTTCAATTTTTTGGTGATAATCTGACCAAGAAACGTAAAGGTCTGGCATAGGGAACTTAATTTATTGCTAAGAATGTATGACAAATTCCTTTGATTTTAATATGAGCGCAAGATATTATGAGCGATTCTGCTTCTGATGGCTCTTCCCAACAGACTCCTGAAAGTGAAAAACTGGATTTGAGTACCAAACTTGCTTTCGGTGCTGGGGATTTGGGTACGGCGATCACTGCTATGATTGGGATTTCTTATTTGTCGCCCTTCCTTACAGATGTAGCTGGTTTAAATCCGCAATTAGCAGGACAAACCCAACTCGTCGGAAAAGTTTGGGATGCGGTGAACGATCCGATGGTGGGGGTGTTGAGCGATCGCACCCAAAGTCAGCAGGGAAGGCGTTATCCCTGGATGATCTGGGGAGCAATTCCCTTTGGAATTTTCTTTTTTTTGCAGTGGATTGTGCCCCACTTCAGTAATAACGATCAGGCGAATCAGTGGGGCTTGTTTTGGTATTACACTGCTATTTCGATTTTGTTTAATGCCTTTTATACAGTCGTCAATTTACCATACACTGCTCTGACAGCAGAACTCACCCAAGACTACGACGAACGCACCAGTCTCAACAGTTTTCGCTTTACCTTTTCTATTGGCGGTAGCATTCTTGCTCTAGTTATCGGTTTAGTCATCTCTCTAATCATTCCTAGTAACCGCAGCCAACAGTATTTATTACTAGGAGCCATCTGTGCCATTATCTCTGTTTTGCCCGTGTATTGGTGTGTTTGGGGAACCAAAAAACGCGCCCAAGCTGTAGCAAAGTTACACCCCCAAACCGAGCAAATCTCTATTCCATTATTGCAGCAACTCAAAATTGCTTTTACCAATCGCCCTTTCTTATTTGTCGTGGGGATTTATCTGTGTTCTTGGTTAGCTGTGCAGCTAACTGCTGGTATTATTCCGTACTTTGTCACCAGTTGGATGCGTCTTCCGCAATGGCACATTAGCTTAGTGCTTTTGGCGGTGCAAGGAACTGCTATGTCTATGCTCTTTGTTTGGAGTGCCATCAGTCGGCGCTACGGCAAACAAGCCGTCTACTTTATGGGAATGAGTGTGTGGATGATCGCCCAGAGTGGACTCTTTTTCGTACAGCCAGGTCAAGTTGTGTTGATGTACGTTTTAGCAGTCTTAGCAGGTTTTGGAGTATCTACGGCTTATCTAGTTCCCTGGTCGATGTTACCTGATGTGATTGAACTCGATGAATTAAACACCGGTCAGCGACGAGAAGGCATTTTTTATAGTTTTATAGTGTTTGTCCAAAAAATCTGCTTGGGGATTGCAGTTAACGTTGTTTTACAAAGGTTAGGTATAGCTGGTTATATTAAACCCACAAACGAAATCCCGCTACCAATCCAACCAGATTCGGTATTACAAGTGATTCGCTTCTCTATTGGTCCCATACCAGCGATCGCTTTGATTTGTGGCTTAGTTTTAACGTATTTTTACCCACTGACCCGTGAGATGCATGCACAAATTTTACTAAAGCTTAAGGAACGTCAGAAGTAAATGTATTGCCCTCAATGTCCTTACACCAGTTTTCAGTTAGATGAATTACCAACATCAGATTTAACCCTCAGCCTCAACCCTTGCAAAAGTTGGGGCTGGAGGTTAAAAGCCTCTCTCTTTACAGAAAAGAGATTTGGAGAGAGGTTTATGTGTAATCTATTGATTTGAAAATTGCTGTAAGGAGATACTACAGTTTCACATCAGCAGGAAGAAGCACTTTATTAATCACATGAATCACGCCATTAGTAGCTTTGATATCTGCTTTAGTGACTTTTGCCTTATCCACCATTACACTACCGTTATTAACCTTAACGTTAACTGCGGTACCTTCAACTGTCTTGACTTGACCAGACTTGATAGTTTTAGAATCAACTGCGCCAGGCACAACATGGTAGGTCAAAATCTTTTGCAAGGTTGCCTTGTTTTCTGGCTTGAGCAGTTTTTGCAAGGTTCCCTTTGGTAGAGCTGCAAATGCAGCATCTGTGGGTGCAAATACAGTAAATGGACCACTACCAGACAGAGTGTCTACAAGATCTGCTGCCTTCAAAGCTGCTACCAAGGTTTTGAAAGAAGGATTGGCGCTGGCAACATCGACAATTGTACCTGTAGCAGTTGCTTGAGAAACCGATGTAGCAGGCTTGGTCGATGAAGCTGGGTGAGAACCAGCGAACGTTGGAACGCTGACCAAAAGACTAGCTGCAGCGATCGCAATACCAACTGCTTTATTAAATAAGTGTTGAGATTGTTGGGCTTTCATGGGTGTTAGCTTGACACGATGTTAATATATGACTCTTCTTATTACGATTTGTTTCCGTATCGGCAAAAATTTTAACAAAATTTCCGTAAGCCTAGAACTAGGAGGTTATCAGGCAGTTGTCTTTTGCAAACACTCAGAAGTTAACTTTTATCTACCAAACAGGGTTGAAATTTGCAAAGCTTCGTTAGCATCGCTGGTGTAGGCTTGACGGCAGGTTGTATAGTTGTATCTTTGGACAAACTTGGTACGGATATGCGCACCGATCTATATTAGCTAAGTTGTCTGAGAATTTATAATAATACTTAATATAAACATGAATGGAAAAAAGGCTTTAGACTAAATGGCAGCCCCAAGCTTACAAGAAATTTCCACTCGGTTAGAAAGTTTAAATTCGGGCGATCGCATGGTAGCCCTTGCTTCGTTGAGGAATATTCCCGCAGAGGATGCAGTGCCTTTAATTAAAAAGGTATTGGATGACGAATCACTGCAAATCAGATCAATGGCAATTTTTGCCTTGGGAATCAAGCAAACAGAAGAATGTTACCCAATTTTGGTGCGAATTCTGGAAACCGACCCAGATTATGGTATCCGTGCTGACGCTGCAGGTGCTTTAGGATACTTACAAGATGTTCGAGCTGTTGAACCGCTGATGCGGATATTTTATGAGGATACAGACTGGCTAGTACGCTTTAGTGCAGCCGTAGCTCTTGGTAATCTTAAAGACCTCCGCGCCCGTGATATCCTCATTAAGGCATTGGATAGCGAGGAAGTTGTCTTACACCAAGCAGCGATCGCCGCACTAGGAGAAATCAAAGACATCGAGTCAGTAGATAAAATTCTGCGCTTTGCCCAATCAGAAGATTGGTTAGTGCGCCAGCGTCTTGCAGAAGCCTTAGGTCATCTTCCTAGTCCCAAGAGTGTTTCAGCTTTAAAATACCTGGAAAAAGATAACCATAAACACGTTGCTGAGGCGGCGAGGATTTCCCTTAAACGGTTGGAAGAAGCAGGAAATCAAGCTTAAAGGTGTGTACAGAAAAAAGCGCGGGGAGTACGGTCAAAATCACTCCCTAATTCCTCATCCCTGGGACCTCGCTCCTGCTACCTTGGAATAAGTAAGAGAAAAGGATTTTGAAGCAAGGTAATTTCATTGATGAATATAGAAGAGTTTTTTCAACTGAGCGTTGGTAAATGGTTTTCCCATCGTACCAGTCACCATCTGGCTTTTAAGCAATCAGAAGACGGCAAATCAGACATTATGATAGAGACGCTGCCGGCTTCACATCCAGAAGTGGTCAAACTATGTCAACAGTACGATATTGACCCGAAAGGCGCTTCCTGTGGTGCTAGAGTCACTTGGAATGGCACGATGGAATGGGATGAAGAAAAGCACACAGGTTCTACAGTGTTGGTTGCCGTTCCAGACGAAGATAATCCCAATGAAGGCAAGTTGCTGCGGGAAATGGGCTATGCCGAGAAAGCCCCAGTCGCCGGACGCTACAAGATGGGCAATGATGAGGCGTTGACTCTAACAACAGAGTATGAAACTATGTGGTCTGAGGAACGCTTGTGGTTTGCCAGTCCCAATTTACGGATGCGCGTGAGTGTGCTGAAACGTTTTGGTGGCTTTAGTATGGCTTCGTTCACTTCTGAGATTCGTATGGGTGGAAGTCAGCCTACAGCAAAAGCTTCTGAGGCAACGAACTCAGCATTAAGTTAGTTTTGCTTATTGATATTCCCCACAGCTATGAAACGATCGCGATCGCGTAAGTTAACAAAAAGCTGGGGGATTCTTTAACGTTGTTTAACTTTGTCTAGATTTGTCCAAGTGCTCTAGAGCGGCTGTGGTACTATTAATTAAATACCGTGGGGCACACGGAAATTAACGCTTGAGGAAGCATCTGCAACGGTGTGACATGAGAAAGTAAGACGCAACTAGGCGCAAGCTAAAAGCGCGCTCTCAGCCCAAGAATCCCATCGCTTTTTAGCCGTGGGAATGTCAAGATAGTTAAAGTTTTAAATCAAATAGCCCCCGTTACCGGGGGCTATTTGATTGGTAAAGTTTTTCTTAAAACTTTTCACTATACTTTTTGAGTAAAAAATATATCAATATTACAGTAAAAGCATCCCAGCTTGTGTAAAGTTTTGCAAAATAAGATGTGCTTTTAGGGTACAATTTCCTTAAAATCACACTTAAATTAATATTGTGCTGATTTTTCATTCCCGACAAAGTAAAATAAAGTGCAAGCAGGAGTGCTTACCAAAAAATAACCAGGGTTGTTTGAATCTCCCATAGACGGGCTAGGGGAGTCAGTAACACAACAACACAGAAAACTACCGAAAGCACTCTATTCAATATTGGTGCAAACATCTGCCATAACTAAACCAAATTAACTTTGACGTTCCACTGAGATGGGAGAGTGGTTTGTATTGCAGTGCCTGAAGAAATTTATCTTTGCACGATTGGAGCAACCAATGTGCTAGCGACTCAAGAGAGAAACTGTTTGAAATATGGCTCAAAAAGCAGGGATAAACAATTAACTTCTGTTGTGACCTTATCAGCCCATATCCCCTTGTTAATCTAGGTGCACAGATGGGGAACTTCAAGTTCCCATGAAAGAGCCAGCGATCGAGCAGCACTCTTGGTAAGTCCCAACAACCGGGAACTGGCATAAACCCCTCACCGTGGGCACGCAAGAGCGGCGTTAGCACAGCTAGCTGCTCCCGAATCAAGCATGGGCACAGTGAACGCGTTAGCGTAAGCTCCTGGCTTTGCAAGGCACGCGTAGGGTCTCCGGAGGAGATACCCGTTCGCCTTTGGCGTGCCCCAGGCATAGGGCGAAAGGGATTAAAAGTAGTGGCATGAAAGTCAAAAGTCTGAGACTTTTGGCTAATGACTCATGACTAAGGACAAATAGCTAATCCAAAACCGCATGACTTATACCGCTTCTATACAAGAGTTCATCTCTGAATTATTCCCCTTCAATCAACTGCCAACATCAGAGCTGGCAAAATTAATTCCTAAGTTTGAGATGTTGCGTTACCGCATGGGTCAGAACGTTTTGGTGCGGGATCAAATGCCTACTCAAATATCAATCATTTATGAAGGACAGGCTCGCTTGCTGAGTTATGACCCTAATACTCAGATGCCTGAAACACTACAATTAGTTAAAACCGGAGAAATTCTGGGTTGGACTAGTTTGCTAAGGGGGATTCCATCCGAAACAGTCATAGCTTCTACAGAAACCGTTTGTCTGACTCTGAGCGCCACAGAGTTTTTAGCGTTGCTCAGAAATTCTCCTGCCGTAGGTATTTACTTTGAGAATCGCTGTAGTGCTCTTGAAGTTTTTGAGCTACTGAGTGCTGAATTAGGACCGCGAGCGGATAGTGAAGCTGTGCTAGTTTCATATGGTGTGACAGATATCAAAGAATTAACTTTAGAAGTTTTAGACGAAGCAGTTGTCTGCACGTTCCTAGAGGAAAGAATACCTTTGGAGCAGCTAGACCCTGAACTGGTGTGGTTTGTCAGTGGCGGGATGCTAAAAGATTTTCCTGTGGGAAGTCGTTTAGACCTAGAAAATGTCGTAACCTATCTAGAGGTCGAGAGTTTTGGTTATGTTCGCTTGGTAGGTTTGCCTCGGGCAACCCTTTCTGCGTCTGCGTCTGCAATCAGAGATTCCTCAAGGATAAACCCCTTGCTGGCTCAAATACCTTATGCACCTGACCATCCTCGCCAGCCAGAAAAACCATCGAGCAGTCAATCACAGCCAAAATATCCTCATGTTCATGGCAGAGGTCCTCTAAACGCGACTTTGGCTTGCTTCCAAATGCTGAGCCAGCATTTAAATATGCCCTTTCGCCGGGATGTGATTCATCAAGTCTTGACCAACCAGGTTGAGCGTACTCAAACCCTTTCACTACAGCTTTGCGGTGCGGTTGCTGAACTCATCGGGTTAAATACTCAATTTATAACTGTGTCAGCCAGAGCAATCACAAAACTGCAAGCTCCTGCGATGATTCGCTGGCAAGATACTTTCGCAATTATTTATGAAATTAGCGAAAAGAAGCTGGTGCTAGGTGTACCAGAAGTTGGCATTATCCAGCAAGAGCCTGACTATTTTGTTGAGAATTGGGGCGAAGAAGGTCAGGTATTGCTGCTCAAGGTTGCCAAACATACCCCTAAACAGCGGTTTAGCTTACGTTGGTTTATCCCTTCGCTGCTGCAATACCGCAAAGTTTTACTCGAAGTTCTAATTGCTTCCTTTTTTGTCCAAGTCTTTGGTCTGGCGAATCCCTTAGTCATCCAGATAATTATCGACAAAGTGATTATTCAAAACGGCTTTGAAACGCTGAATGTGTTGGGTGTTTTGCTATTCATTATGGCTGTTTTTGAAGGACTTTTAACTAGTGTCCGCACTTATTTATTTGTCGATACGACTAACCGGATTGACCTGACTTTAGGCTCAGAAATTATTGACCGTCTGTTCCGTTTACCCTTGCGCTATTTTGAACGGCGTCCTGTAGGGGAACTAGCGACTCGTGCTAATGAGTTGGAAAATATCCGCTCTTTTATGACAGGAACTGCTTTAACAGTCGTGTTGGACGCAGTTTTTGGTGCAATCTACATCGTGGTGATGGTGTTCTACAGTTGGATACTGACTCTTGTTGCTTTGGCAACTGTACCCGTGTTTGCTGTGATGACGATGTTTTTTTCCTCCATAGTGCGCCGACAACTGCGTACCAAAGCTGAGCGTTATTCCCAAACACAATCTTATTTAGTAGAAGCGCTGTCAGGAATTCAAACAGTGAAAGCGCAAAATATTGAGTTGCGATCGCGCTGGCAATGGCAACAATACTACAGTAACTATGTGACTGCTGGTTTTCAAACTGTTGTCACTTCCACTGCTGCTAGTGTCACTAGCAATTTTCTTAACCAAGTTTCTTCCTTATTTGTGTTATGGGTGGGAGCCTACCTAGTACTGAAAGGACAACTTACCTTAGGACAACTCATTGCCTTCCGCATTATCGCTGGCTACGTCACGGCTCCTTTACTACGATTAACGCAATTGTGGCAAAACTTTCAAGAAACGGCTCTCTCTTTGGAACGCCTCGCTGACATCTTGGATACTCCGTCAGAAACTGACGAAGAAGACCGCAAAAATATTCCAATACCCCCGATTAAAGGCGCTGTTAAGTATGAAAACGTCTCGTTTCGTTTTACGCCCAATGGTCCACTTCAGTTGAATAATATTAACCTTGATTTTCCAGCAGGAAAATTTGTCGGCATTGTAGGACAAAGTGGTTCTGGGAAAAGTACTTTGACCAAGCTTTTACCGCGACTATATGACTTGGAGTCTGGGAGAATTCTGGTAGATGGCTACGACATCGCTAAAATAGAACTCTATTCGCTGCGCCGTCAGATTGGTATGGTGCTTCAAGACTCACTTTTGTTTGACGGTACTATACAGGAAAATATTGCGCTGACAAATCCCGATGCTACCACTGAAGAAATTATCGCAGCAGCCAAAGTTGCTGTAGCTCATGACTTTATTATGTCTCTGCCCAATGGCTACAACACTAGAGTCGGGGAGAGAGGTTCAGCGTTATCTGGAGGACAGCGCCAGCGTATAGCGATCGCTCGTACAGTTTTGCAAAACCCCCGCTTGCTGATTCTGGATGAAGCAACCAGTGCTTTAGATTACCAGTCTGAACGCCAAGCTTGTCAGAATTTGGCAGTTGCCTTTCGGGGTAGAACAGTGTTTTTTATTACCCATCGTCTAACTACAGTGAAGAATGCTGATATCATTCTGCTATTAGATCAAGGCTTAGTTGTAGAACAGGGAACCCACGATGAACTAATGGCGCAACAAGGACGTTACTACTGCCTTTATCAACAACAGGAATCACAACTTTAAACAGACCAGAAGCAGGAAAACAGGGTAGCAGGAAACCAGGGTAGCAGACAAGAAGAATAATTTTTGACTCTTAATTCTTGACTAATGTACAGACGCCTTGAATAAAAGCGTTTCTAATGTACAGACGCGCTAGAGATGAAAGCGCCTTTACAACTCTTGACTCTTAACTGGTGACTATGGCTATGAGTGAACTAAACGGAACCAAATTTGAGCAAAAACCTTTACTCTCTCAAAGAATATTAGAGAGTGAAATCAAAGTACTCGTAAAATCTTCTCGTGAGAATAGCGAATCTACACCATCTGTTGTTTTAAGACAGTCGCCTTTTTGGTCACGAACTATTCTTTGGGGACTGATAGGAATGACAACTTTGGTGGTAATTTGGGCGAATGTAGCCAAAATTGAGGAAGCAATTCCAGCTCAAGGAAAGCTAGAACCGCAAGATACCGTCAAAGAATTACAGACTCCTGTAAACGGGGTTGTTAAAGCTGTTTATGTCAAGGACGGACAAAAAGTACGTCGTGGCGATTTACTGTTGAGGCTAGATCCAACAGCAGCAAAATCTCAACTACTGTCTCTACAGAAAGTTCGCAATACATTGAGGCAAGAAATTCAATTCTACCGCTCTCAACTTGTTGCGAAAAATGCTTTATCAAACCCACAGCTATCCATCTCACAAAACAATTTACCACCAGGGGTAGCTTCTCTGACAAAAAACCGAATGGCACTGATAGCAGAAAATCGGTTGTATCGCGCTCAGTTGAGTGGAGTTCAAAATACGCAGTTAGCGCCAGAAGAAGAAGCACGTCTAGAATTTAGCAAAGCGGAATTAAATTCTCGACTTGCAGATGCTGCATTGGAAACAGAAAAATTACAAAGACAACTGAGTCAGACTCAAATTCAGCTATCCTCTGCTCAAGAAACTAAGGCAGTGAGTCAGACAATTCTCAACAACATAGAGACGCTTGCTAAACAAGGAGGAATTTCTCGTCTGCAATACCTCAATCAAAAACAGCAAGTTAGCCAGCAGCAAGCTGAGGTGGAACAGTTAGTTCAGGAGCAAGCACGTTTAAAATTTGCGATCGCCCAATCAAAAGAAAAGATCAGAAATACGATTGCTGGTGCAAAAAAGGAAATATCCACGAAAATTGCTGACAATGAAAAACAAATTGCTAACCTCGATAGCGAGTTGAACAAGGCAATCATAGAAGATGAGAAGCGGATTGCTGAAATTGACAGTCAAATCAGCCAAACTCAGGTAACTTTACAATATCAAGAATTGCGTTCTCCCGCCGATGGCATTGTTTTCGATTTGCAAGCTAAGGCTCCAGGATTTGTTGCGAATTCTAGTCAACCAGTTGTCAAAATTGTACCGGATGAAGCTCTCACAGCTAAAGTTTTTATCACTAATAAAGACATCGGTTTTGTAAAAAAGGGAATGAAAGTTAATGTGAGAATTGACTCTTATCCCTTTACTGAGTTTGGTGAGCTTAAAGGTGAGTTAGTTTGGATTGGTTCTGATGCTCTACCACCTGAACAAATTCGTCCTTACGACAGTTTCCCTGCCAAAATTCGCTTGGATCGACAATCTCTGGTTGTGAATAATCAGCAATTACCTCTGCAATCGGGAATGTCAGTCACTGTCAATATTAAAGTACGCGATCGCACTGTCATGAGCATTTTCAGTGATTTGTTTACAAAGCAAATTGATAGCTTGAAGACTGCAAGATAATCATAATATCTGTATTCGGCAAAAATGTGTAGCTACCGAGTATCTTGCAAAAGTCCCAGAACTGTATTTAGAACCACAGATGCACACAAATTAATTATCTGTGTGCATCTTGTGTTACAGCAATTTTCGCTTTGATTAGACTACAAATCGTAAGGTTTTCCTTGTCCATTGAAGTTAAATCCGTAACAAGCCAGCAAGTGCTTGCGGTAGTGGCAGCACAATCATGACTAACAAAGCTATTGCTAGCAATCCCCCGATGTCACGTTTATTATCAAGTTCGGTGACATCATTCAAAGCAGGTTCATCTACCAATGGCAGGAATAATAAGATAATCGCCCAGGGGAAAAATTCTGGTTGTATCAAAGAAAGTAGGAGCAGCAACAAGCGAGAAATTTGACCAATCACAACTGCTGTTCTTTGCCCGAATATCGCATGGATGATGTGACCTCCATCCAGTTGTCCTACCGGCATTAAATTCAGTGCCGTTACAATCAGCCCTAAAAACCCAGCAACTGCGACTGGATGCATATCAATAGCTGATGTTCCGGTTAGTTGACTTCCTAAAGCTAGCTTTGAAAGCAGCGCTAGCAGGATTGAATATTTGGGATTGAGTGCATCTGGGTTTAGAATTCCTGTTTTTTCAGTTTGGGGAACGACCTCAGAATGAGCCAAACCCCATAACAGAAGTGGCAAAGTCGCTATAAAGCCAGCTATTGGTCCGGCGATACTTACGTCAAATAAAGCTTTGCGGTTGGGAATTGGGCTACGCATTTGAATAAATGCACCGAAGGTTCCCAAAAAGAAAGGCATCGGGATAAAGTAAGGCAACGTCGAGCGAATTTTGTAGTACCGCGCGGTTAAATAGTGACCAATTTCGTGGATGCCCAAAATCGTTAACAGCGCCAAAGCATAGGGCAATCCCTTCAGAAGTTCCGCAGGGTTGGATGTGAGTATCGTAGGATTTAAACCAGCAACTTTCACACCCACGAAGGTACTTGTTACCAATGTTACAGCTAGCAGCATGAGCGCTAATCCTGGTCGCGTTATCTTCTGCTGATCGCGAGTATTAGTTTTTGCCGCTTGGGTATTGGGAACAAGCACAAAGAAAGGTTTATCACTCAAACCTTCTTGAAAGATAATTAAAAAGCGATCGCCAAATTGCGCTTCAATATTTGCCTTAATCCGCTCATAAGCGTTTGTTGCTGTACTTCTCAACTGACCTCGGCAGATTATTGCCTGGGGTCGATACTCAATGTTTTGAAGGTAGTATACAGACCAAGGAAAACAATTTCGTAGCTGGGTTTCTTCCTGGGGTTCTATGGGACGCACTGGTACTGGTTCTGCAGTATTATGTATATCCAGATTATGTCTATCCAGTTGTGATAAGAGTGCTTTTTGCGGTTCACTATGAGTCTGCTTGAGTGAGCGGCGACCCCACTGAAACAACACCCAGTATAACAAAGGACAAATGATTAATGGCCAAATCATCAACGCTCTTGGCGGAGGTTGTTTTGCCCCGTATATCATTGTCCAAGTCGTCCATAGCAGTGCTGGTATCATGAGTACCAGCCACAGTAGCCACACAGGTGTTTTGGTGATTTGAGCAACACTGCGCTGCACCATTAAATAAGTTAGGAGTCCCAGTAGAAGAAGAAACCAGAAATTCATGTTATCTTGAGTTGTTTTGAGATGTTAAATCTTGCTTGTAGTCCAGAGCTTTGCAGCACTTCCTACAAGCATATGTCCCCAAAAGTTAATTTTTATTACAACGGTCAACGGTACTGGTCTTTGAAGTTGCCACTGTAAAAGTGCAAAACTGTGACCCGATTTTTACAACTCCTCATAAGAACGCGGTTTTTCTCATGTGTCCCTTGCCTCAAGAGTCTAGTTATACAGCCAAGCTACCACGGGCAGTTTTCTGTGACGAAGTCCCGAGCGAAGGAAACCTCCAATCAGACTGGGGGGGAAATCCAATTTTTGCATTTCCACCAAATAGGGACACATTAGGGGGGACTGCTTATTTTATTGTAGGAAACAAAGGCAATATCCTGATAGATTGTCCTGCTTGGGATCAAATCAATCAAGATTTTTTGCGATCGCATGGAGGCGTGCGTTACCTATTTCTCACTCATCGCGGCGCTATTGGGAAAACAGCAGAAATTCAGCAAGCCTTAAGTTGTGAGGTTCTGATTCAAGAGCAAGAAGCTTACTTATTACCCGGACTAGCCCTAACGACCTTTGGTATAGATTTTACCTTAAATTCAACAGCACAATTGATTTGGACACCTGGTCATTCTCCTGGCTCGTCTTGCCTGTACTACCATGACCAAGGAGGTGTACTGTTTTCTGGGCGTCATCTTCTCCCCAACCAACAAGGTGAACCTGTACCCCTACGAACAACCAAAACCTTTCACTGGTTGCGACAAATCAACAGTGTCAAGTTATTACTAGAACGCTTTACACCAAAAACACTCCAATACATTTGCCCCGGTGGAAATACAGGCTTTCTCCGGGGCAAGCGAGTCATAGATAATGCTTATGAACGCCTCGCCTCTTTTAAAGAGTGAAGAAAGAAGAAACAAGAGTCAAGAAAGAAAAATTTTATGCTTCGTTCTTCCTTGTTTCTTCTTCATTCTTCATTCTTTTCTCACGCTGCTCCCGCCACTACAGAGTTTTTCGCCAAAAGTTCCAAGGCTGCTTGATATTGAACATCTGCTTCGGTACCAATTTGTTCACGCGTGATTGGTTCAGAGGAAATGACTTTATCTGGCTTTATACCTTGTTTGTTGATATCGCGGTGGTTGGGGGTTTCATACTTAGCAATGGTGACAGCTAAGCCTGAACCATCCGACAATTCAAATAAAGATTGAATCAAGCCCTTACCAAAGGTGGTTTCTCCTACCAAAACGGCACGACCGTTATCCTGCAATGCACCAGCAAGAATCTCGCTAGCGCTAGCGGTTCCTTGATTGACCAAAACAACCAACGGGTCACGAGTTATGGCTGAACCAAAAGCTTCAAAGCTCCCCTGAATGCCTTGGCGATTTACAGTGTAAACAATAGTACCAGACTCTAACCACAAGCGGGCAATTTCAATTCCTGCTTGTAACAATCCGCCTGGATTATTTCGCAAATCGAGAATGTAGGCATCAGCCCCTTTTTTTCTAGACTGGAAATAGCGTGTGCTAATTCCATTGGAGCGTTGGCATTAAATTGTGTGAGGCGAATGTAGCCGATAGATGTTTTTTCCGGGGAAGAGCGTAATTCAGCAACAACTGGGTTAAGCGCAATGCGATCGCGCACCAGTTTAATTTCCAATTCCTCTTCTCCCTCTCGTTGAATGAACAGGGTGACAGCACTACCAATCGGTCCGCGCATCTTGGTTGCGGCTTCGTCTAGGGTAAGTTTTTCTGTAGAGATGCCCTCAATTTTCAAGATGCGATCGCGCGGTCTAATTCCAGCTTTTTCTGCTGGTGAACCCGCTATGGGAGCCACAACCTCCAATTTACCAGTTTCGGGATTGAGGGCAATTTGTAATCCCACTCCCGTTAGTTCCCCAGAAGTATTGACCTGTAGACTGCGGTACTGTTCTCGGTTTAAAAAGCGGGTAAAAGGATCGTCAAGGCTCTTGAGCATATTTTGAATGGCAGAATAAGCCGCTTCGTGGTCTTGGAATGGCTTTTCCAGAGCTTGTCGCCGCACCGATGCCCAGTTTTGATGATTAAATGTTTCATCCAGATAAGTCCGATTAACAATTCTCCACACTTCTGCTACGAGCTTTTGTTCGTCGCTCAAAGCCAAGGCAGGTTGGCAAAAGCTGCCAAAAAACACCCAAAATGCTAATAACAGTGACAGTCCCGCCCGAAAAACCTTTTTGTGCATGAACCCCATTTTCACTTCCACGTTCAACCCAAATTGCCATTTGCCCAGCTAGCTAGCTTTTTGATGAAATCTATCTCTCGACTATGTTACTTTTTTTATAGAAGTGGTGCATTGCTCTCATCAAGTTGTTCAGTCAACAGATCAAAGCGCATTCCACTTCTAAAGAGATAAAATCTACTTTGTATCCACATCTCGTGTGTTTGGATGCGAGGAGAGCGCAATAAATACCCTCTTTTCAGAGTGTAAAGTTTTATTTAAACTATGAACACTCTGATTGCTCAAAAGCTGCGCGAGCAAATTCTTTTTTGCTAAAATCCCAAAACTGCTGATTGGGAAGTTTATCAACCGCGAATCGATTTCTAGGAACTTGAGATTGTATGGCTAACGTTTACGACTGGTTTGAGGAGCGCTTGGAGATTCAAGCGCTAGCTGAAGATGTCACCAGCAAGTACGTCCCCCCCACGTCAACATCTTCTACTGTTTGGGTGGAATTACTTTAACGTGCTTTCTCATCCAGTTTGCCACTGGATTTGCCATGACATTCTACTACAGACCAACGGTCGCCGAAGCGTATACGTCGGTGCAGCACATCATGAATGAAGTGAACTTCGGCTGGCTGATTCGCTCCATTCACCGCTGGTCTGCCAGCATGATGGTGCTAATGATGATTTTGCACACCTTCCGGGTTTACCTGACGGGTGGTTTCAAAAAGCCCCGCGAACTGACTTGGGTCACTGGTGTCATCTTAGCGGTGATTACCGTTTCCTTTGGCGTGACTGGCTACTCGCTGCCTTGGGATCAAGTTGGCTACTGGGCTGTAAAAATCGTCAGCGGTGTACCAGAAGCTATTCCCGTGGTCGGTACGCTGATAGCTGATTTGTTGCGCGGCGGTTCGAGTGTCGGTCAAGCAACGCTGACTCGCTACTACAGCGCACACACCTTTGTGCTGCCTTGGCTGATTGCCGTCTTCATGCTGTTGCACTTCTTGATGATTCGCAAGCAAGGCATTTCTGGTCCATTGTAATTACAAGTCGTGAGCCGGGCATGAGCTGATAGTTTCAATCCGGGAGTCGTTTGTTTTAAACTTATGAACAATCAAACAGAAACATAAGAAACAAAAAAACAAACCCCCGCATCTTAAGCTAAAAGCTAATGCTCGCGCTTCTGATGGCTTTAGCAAAAGCTTTAAATCAACTTAAGCAGGAGAGCACATTAAAAAATGGCAACACTGAAAAAACCTGATCTGAGCGATCCAAATTTAAGAGCCAAACTGGCGAAAGGCATGGGTCACAACTATTACGGCGAACCAGCTTGGCCGAATGACCTGCTGTACGTGTTCCCTGTTGTGATTATGGGGTCTTTCGCTTGTATCGTGGCTCTATCTGTGTTAGACCCCGCTTTAACCGGGGAACCAGCGAATCCCTTCGCTACACCGCTGGAAATTTTACCGGAGTGGTACCTCTATCCGGTATTTCAGATTTTGCGTTCAGTTCCTAACAAACTCTTAGGAGTGGTATTGATGGGTTCCGTACCCCTAGGACTGATTCTTGTTCCGTTTATTGAGAACGTCAATAAGTTCCAAAATCCCTTCCGCCGCCCAGTAGCGACTACAATGTTCTTACTTGGCACCTTGATTACTCTGTGGCTGGGAATTGGTGCTACTTTCCCAATAGATAAGTCCTTCACCTTTGGGCTTTTCTAAATTAGTCGCCACAAAGCGCTTTGACGCCTGTGAGTTTCTCGGCAAGTGCAGATGTGCTTTTCTGGAGAAATCAACAGGCGTCAATTTTAATCATCCAGGTTGCATCTTGGATTTTAATTTTGTATACAGATGTCATTTCAGAATCTTAAGTCTGTAATATACAAAAGGTACAAACTTTCACTTACTTACATTCAAGTCAAGGTCAATGCTAAGCATAGTGCAGCAAGACCATCTGACGGTGAAGAGCGAACTAAAGCTTCTAAACCAGGTGCAACAATGGTTTGAACAATTTTGTCTGCAACACTTGCCTCAACTTGGTTGGTCAGAAAGCCAACTCTATCGCCTCAATTTAGCATTAGCAGAAGGCTTTACCAATGCTGTGCGTCATGCTCATCATGCCTTACCACCGGAAACAACCATAGAAATTGATGTTTCTTTGTGGATTGATCGCTTAGAGGTTAGAATCTGGGATTATGGAAAACCCTTTAATCCCGATGCGATCACAGAGCCAGAACCAGGTACTCTCCAAGTTGGGGGCTATGGATGGTTTCTCCTGCGGCGCTTGGCAGACCATGTTGTCTACGAACGTGGTGCGGATGGAAGAAATTGTCTGCTCATCGTCAAGTATGGTTTACAGGGGTAGCAGTCAGGGCAAACAAAAATAAGCAAGGACAAATGCAGGGTGTTTAAGGCTTTGGGAAAGCGGGGAGTGTTGGAGGAAAATACTCCCTGACTTTGCCTGTAAAGTCATTTATTAACCAAATAAATTATTGACTAAATAAATATAAAGAGGGGTATTTCTCTGTAAACGTGAATATAGGTCAACACCCCTGCCGTCCATGCTAGGGGCTTAAGCGCCTCAAGTCAAACGGATTAGTTGACCCGACTCAGTACCGCCGTGTACTACGTTATTGGCAAGTGTTTAAGTTTCTACCTACGGATGCGCAGCCAGTCCTGCGCTTGAGAATCAAGGATTAAACAGGTTTAGAGGGTTAAGCCAGTGTCTTTGATATATAGCGATTCTCAGTTGATTCAAATACAAGACCTAACCCCCAAGCCCCCTTCCCTACAAGGGAAGGGGGAACAAGCCCCTCTCCTTGCAGGAGAGGGGTTGGGGAGAGGTCAGAATGTACTGCACCCAAGCGAGAACCGCTATAGTACCGACCAATAACTTTGTCCAGTGCAGCTACGCGCGAAAGCGAGGCTCTTGGGAGCAAAACCGTTATGCGTACAGGTGAGTCCAGTCAGTCATCGGCGGGTTTCCCACGCCCAGGGAACTGGCTCTCCCGTTGGGGTGAACGAGTTGAAATGGTGAGCCAGTACTGAAGGAGGGTCTCCCTCGTTGGAGGTACATGGCGAACCCGTAAGGGTAATTGTCAAGCTTGAAAGTACAACACACTCATTACACCGATTCAAGTAACCCCAAGGCGGTAATGGTTCACAAAGAATGTGTATTGCCGTCCTAGAAGGACGAGGTTTCAGACCCAGGAGTTTTCGATGAAAATACCAATCATTCAAGTGGGAAAAGACAAAGATTTTAGTCAACATTTAAAAACAAAAGTTCATCATGTTTTCGTGTTCATACAAGTTTTTGAACGAGAAGGCGGAATTCAATCATATGTAAAGGATATTTTTCGAGCTTATTTAGCATTGGACGAACCTTTCGATGCACAAGTATTTTTACTCAGGGATAGTGCTAGCTGCTTTAATCCTTTTGAGTCAGAAAGTTTAAAATTTCATTACTTCAAATCCAAATCTCCCCTACTGGAACGAGTAAGAATGGCTATGGCGTTACTCTTTCATTTGTTGCGCCAGCGACCACAGCACGTCTTTTGCGGTCATGTGAACCTTGCGCCATTGGTTGGTCTGTTGTGTCAACCTTTGGGAATTCCTTACACAGTCATGACTCATGGTAAAGAGGTTTGGCAACCGTTACCAACTTCCATAAAATCCAGCCTGCAAAAAGCCGCGCAAATTTGGACAGTTAGCCGTTACACTCGTCAAGTTGCCTGTGCAGTTAATCAGCTAGACCTTAATCAAGTAAAATTATTACCTTGTGCTGTAAATGGTAATGACTTTACTCCAGGAACAAAATCAACAGCGTTATTAGAGCGGTATGGTTTGACAAAAGCAAAGGTACTGATGACCGTAGCGCGACTGTGGTCAGGTGATATTTATAAAGGTGTAGATGTCACAATTCAGGCGTTACCACAAATAGCTGATGTTTTCCCTGAGGTAAAATACTTGGTCATTGGTCGTGGAGATGACCAACCTCGATTAGCAAAGCTAGCTGAAGATTTGGGCGTAGGCGATCGCGTAATCTTTGCTGGCTTTGTTCCTACAGAAGAATTGGTAGAACATTACCGTCTTGCTGATGCCTACGTGATGCCTTCCCAAGAAGGCTTTGGTATTGTGTACCTAGAGGCAATGGCTTGTGGTGTGCCTGTGCTGTCTGGTGATGCAGATGGATCAGCCGATCCGTTACAGGATGGTAAACTGGGATGGCGAGTCCCACACCGTGATCCAAATGCTGTGGCGGCGGCTTGTATAGAAATACTCAAAGGAGATGACCGACGTTGTGATGGACAATGGCTGCGAGAACAGGCGATCGCCCTATTTGGTATCGATGCTTTCCAGAACCGGTTGAAAGAGCAGCTTTTGTCCTTAGTCAACAATCCATAGTCAAAATTCGATTGACCATTAACGATTGACTATTGACTTCCTAGTAAAATCGCTATCCTAGAGGGAGAGCAGGACGACATTTAAAAAATGAGCCTTAAAACGTTTCAGTTTAATTTGTCTAATTTACGCCCTTGGCTCACCTTGCTAGCAATTACATGGTTGCTTGGGTCATTAGGCTTGGGCTGGTTGGTTAACTCCTTAGTGATTATTGTTGGGCTATTGTTGTTGACACCCATTCTCGTGTATTTTGGGTTTCGCTGGTGGCTGCAATACAACTTGGCGAGTGACCAGTGTCCCGTTTGTCGATATGAATTTACAGGTTTAAATAACACTCAATTGCAATGTCCTAACTGTGGGGAGCAGTTATTGGTGCAACAGGGACATTTTCAGCGCTTCGCACCTGAAGGCACAATAGATGTGACAGCAGTCGAAGTGTCTAGCAAAGTACTTGATGATTAGTCATCACTCATGAGTCAAAAACTTGACTTTGTAAACTGAATTCTCAAGCTTTAGGGTGCGTTAACGCTCCCTGATCATTTTTATGAGTCATTAAGCTTCTTGCAAAAGTCAAGAGTTATGAAAATGAAACTACAGATGCATACAAATAAATTATCTGTCCCTACCCTCCGGGAAGCCCTTCGGGTAAGACCTTCGGTCACGCTGCGCGTTGGCGGAGCCTGCGCTTTGCGCTTACGCAGTCGCCTGCTGTCGGGAAACCCTCCTGCAGCGCTGTCTCACCGCCCTCCGGGCGTCTACGCTTCGCTCGAGGGCAAGGTTAATCTGTGTGCATCTGTGGTTGTAATTCTTTTACTCAAATTTACTGCTATTGAGTTGTATATAACTTAACAACCAGTTCGCAGCTGTTGCCCTCCGCGTTTGCCGAGGTCCAAACTCACCAATTTTGTAACCTTTGAAACCCAGTTTTTCTTTCAAGAGCTGTTTGTTCTCTGAAGGAATCGAACGAGTCAACTTAACTGTTGCAGGGCGAGAGTCGATAAAATCCGGTGGTTCTGAGTACTCATCCCGCCATTCTGGTGCGACTTCCTGAGTATCCCACTGTTGAGTTGAGGAGTTGTAGCGATACCCCAAGCAGTGCCATACCAATTGGTTGACTGTAGCATCATCAATTTCCTCATTGAGAATTGCCCAAATAGTTTCTGTTTTGAGTGGTGGCAAGTTTGACATAAACAAATTAGTTGGAATTAAGAATTCTCTGGTGCATAATAAACAGGGTAGGCTGGAAATAGTAAAGACTTGACCAGTTAATGCAGAATACCACACCGCACTCCAAGCAAGTCCGCGCTCATGTCATCATTTCTGGGAGAGTTCAAGGGGTAGGCTATCGCTACGCCACTGTGGATACAGCGACCCAGCTGGGATTAACAGGTTGGGTGCGCAACCTCCCTGATGATCGAGTGGAAGCAGTATTTGAAGGTAAGCAAGGGGTTGTAGAACAGATGATTCGCTGGTGTTACCAAGGACCTCCCGCCGCAATGGTTAAAGATGTATTCGTAGAATATGAGGAACCCGAAGGATTGCAGGGATTTCAAGTCAGGCGTTTTGAGTAGGTAAGCATTTATGCTAACTTGGTTTACCCGTCCAAAGGTAAAGACCCATCTTGCAGTACTCCTGAAATCCCATCCGATTATACACGTTCACTCCCATTTGCGAAGCTTGCAGTGTCCCCACATAGTATTTTAGGGCACGAGCTTTGTGTAGGGCGGCTAGCACCATTGCTGTTGCAAACCCCTGTAGTCGTGCTTCTGGTAGTGTAGCGACATAGTAGATACCAGCCACCCCTGCATCTAAATATAAAGCTGACGTTGCCACTGGCAAACCTTTCCACCAGCCAAGAAAACGTATATACTGCTGCTTGGAATCAATTCCCAGGCTGAGTTCCAACTCAAATAGATCGTCGAATATTTCATCGGGAATCTCAAAACCGACCATTGCTATCCGTACCCAATGCTTGAGGCTTTCGATATCGTTAACCAAGGTGATCTCCAGATTTGCTGGCAAAGACTCCTCTTGTGGTACAGCCGATAAATCAATCGCCATAACAGGCAATTCACCCTTAGAAATCAATCCCTGGGCTTCCAAGTGAATTCCCAGGTCGGGCGGTTGGGTAGCAGGTCCAGTCCACCAAAACATCGGTATCTGGTGTGCAGTATAGTAGTTGAGAGTTTCCGTAATGATTGTATCGATAGACTCAGAGTTGAGTTGGGCACGCAAAACTCCGTTGAAAAACGGAAAGGAAATGCCACTGGTAAACCGGATTAGGTTAGATCCTTCATAGAGTTCTCGATGTGGCGCACGACCAAACTTCATCAAGAATCCGAACATATTGGTTTCGAGTGCTGTCACTAAGTTGGGTGTCGATACGTGCAAAACCTGATTCATCTCATTTAGCCCTGCATTGAGAAATTGAACATCCAAAATATAAATATTTAGTCAATTACCAACAGCGACAGCAATCGCAAGTATGACCTAACCAGGGAACACTAACGCGATCGCCCACCTGAAATTTCTCCACGCCTTCCCCAATTGCCTCCACTGTACCAACAATTTGATGTCCAGGTATAGCCGTGGTCAGACAGCTTAGGACATTGGCAAATTTAACAGAGCCGCTGGTTACACCTATCCCTAGCGGTCTTTGTCCTAACCAACATGGCAGCGGCTATATCAGAGGTAATTTTGGGTACGTTAATTGCCCATCCACAATGTGCAAATCTGTCCGACATACAGCACAAGCATGAATGTGAATTAATACTTGTTCGGGATTAGGTTTTGGCACTGGCAAATCGGCAAACCGCAAAGGTTTTCGCAGCGTCTCCAAAATCATCGCAGGCATAAGCCATTTAGTCATTCATTTCTTTCAATGTAGCCAATGCTGAAGGAGACAACCGACTGAGATAGCGGAATATCCAGTATTTAGAAATCGTATCTAAAATCACAGGGAAAGTGGCAATAAAAAGAGAAATCACACTTTGATTTGCTGGAAGCCCCACATGTTCTGCGAATCCTTCAAGAATCACCTCCCAACCATGTGGTGAGTGGAATCCAACAAATATATCTGTGAATAGAATAATTATGAAAGCCTTGGCACTGTCGCTTAGACCATGGATAACATCATCTATAAAAGATTTTACAATCGCAATTTCTCTTTTGCTTGTAACAATGACTAATGCAAAAGCTATAAGGGACATCACATCAGCAAAAACATTGCTAATAGCCTCATTACTTTTCCCTCGAAATTCCTCAGCAATTTCACGAACTTTATTTTTCACTTGTTCTTCTATTACTTCAGCAGAAATTGGCGGGGCTTGGCGAATTAAGCTCTCAAATTTTAGTTTTTTTTCAAAAGTTTTTAATTCGCTAAGAGCTTCTTCCTCCATTTCATTATTAAGGAAAAGTTGAGTTAAATTTTCACCTCTAATCCGCTCTACTATTGGATTAATTAAAAAATCCTTAGATAAATGCTGAGTTAAAAGAGGTACAATAACTAGCATTGCCAAAAATCTTATAGCAGTTCTTGTTCTCTTTCTAGAAATTTGAAAATTTCTTACAAAATTTTCTTCTGCTTGTGGAGAAAAATCTCCCTTAATTTTATTAAGTGTTCTGCCAATGGATCTCGGAAATGCACCTGTTTTTTGAAAAACAGGGTCAACTTTCATATTGTTGCTCTGAGAAGAATCTAAGTGGTTATTAACTGCATTATCATTTATTTGTAATGCTTGAGAAACTGGTATTCTATCGTTGTCACTATTTTCCAGTTGTGTAATATCTTGTGTAATATACTTAGAACTTACCTCATCGATAAACTTTAATTTTTCCAAAAAAACGGGATTTGATATATTTAGAAGAGAATAGCTGAATCGAAATTCTGCCAATTTTACTTTGATGATCGTTAATTTTTTTTGAAGGGATACCTGCCAATAAGCCATTACACTTTCACTATAATTGGCTGACTCAGGAGATATTGTTTTACCACCAAACTGTTCTATTTCAATATTTTTAATTATATGAGCCGCCTGGTAAGCTTCTGATAGCGCTCTTTCTGGCGTCTTGAATAACCATTGCTGACTACGTTGTAAGAATTCTTTAATTTTTTGGCGGATAAACCCTGTATTTTTATTGAAGAATGAAGCTTTCATGGTAAATATTGATCAACTATGTGTTTTGCTGTTGTTTTGGTATTGAAAAATTGATAATGGCTAATAAGTAATAATATTTATTTATTACTCATTAGCCATTCTTAATTAATAACTTAGTAAATAGATAGCTTATTCTGAGTGTACACCTATAAGAGGATTTGGTACAGGCAATGGACGATTTTGTAAAAGTTTAAATTGTCTGGTGCTAGCATCATATGTGAAGACTTCTCCACTCTCAATTTCGTAAATCCAGGCATGAAGAGTGAGTTGACCGCTGTGAAGTCTAGAGCGAATCACTGGGTAAGTTTCCAGGTTTTCTATCTGTGTCAGGACGTTCTGTTCAATTGCAATCTTTAATAGTTTATCACTAGGATAATCCTTGTAGTTGTCTAGGACAAGACGACGGGTAGGTTCACCATAGTGCCTTAACCAATCGTATACTAAGGGCATCTGGTGAGCAAGATTACCTATTTGCAAGAGTCCTTTCATGGCTCCGCAGTGGGAATGACCGCAGACAACCACATCCTTAATATCCAAAGCTTGAACAGCATATTCTATACCAGCACCTTCACCACCATTGGGTGCTCCATAGGGTGGGATAATATTACCAATGTTACGAATAACAAATAACTCTCCTGGCTGGGTTTGAGTTATTAAATTAGGGTCAATGCGAGAGTCAGAGCAAGTGATGAGTAAAACATCAGGAGTTTGACCGTGAGATAAATGCTCAAAGAACTCTCGATGTGTAATGAAATAGTTGTCATGAAACTCATGAAGACCTGCAATTAGGCGTTTGATTGGCACAATTTGATTCCTCTCTCAAAAATAAATCTTTCTTTTTAAACTTCATATTATTTAGCGACTTTTCCGTAAAAAAATTATTTTTTTAGTAAATACTAGAGACTTTCTTTTTCAAATAACCCTCTTTTTAGCTCATTGAATGAGCAATCCACTTAGCATCATAAACAATAGATATGCATCCATTTTTTTTTGAAAGTAAGTATAATTATTTCCACTAATTGATGTTTTTGTTGTTGTTACAAACACTCATTAAATAAGCATTTATAGTGCAGGTTTTTCTCAATCATCAATGACTTTGCCTCTATCACTTTTACCTGTAACATCTTTGATTATGGTATAGCTAGATAAACCGACCTTTTCTAAAATTTCTAAAATTTGTTGTAGTTCTATAAAATTAGAAATGATTTCTAAGTTATTGACTGTTTCCACTCTGCTAAACCTCCATAATTTTAATAATGTTCATATATAATGGAATTCCTATAATAATGTTGAAGGGAAATGTGAGTGCCAGAGCCATAGAAACATACAAACTCGGATTTGCTTCCGGAACTGTCATCCTCATTGCTGCAGGAACTGCTATGTAAGAGGCACTCGCACAAAGAACGGCAAACAAAAGAGCATTACCTTGTGGTATACCGATGAGTTTGGCAATAATTATTCCCAAAATTGCATTGGCAACAGGCATAAATACAGAAAAAGCAATTAAAAAAGAACCTGTTTTCCTTAAATCTTTGATTTTTCTAGCGGCTACCATTCCCATATCTAGTAGAAAAAATGCTAAAACTCCGTAGAATATCTCTTGAGTGAATGGTTGTAGCTTTTCCCATCCTTTATGCCCTGTTAATATGCCGATAATCACACTACCAACTAAGAGAAAGACAGAACCATTGAGGAAAGCTTCTCGTAAAACTTCATTCCAAGAAAATTCACCATTCTCTTTCTTTTGACCGAATACTCTTACTAAAACAATCCCCACAATTATTGCTGGAGATTCCATCAGCGCCAAAGCTGCTACCATGTATCCATCAGAGGTAACGTTAAGTATTTTGAGAAAAGACTGAGCAGTAATAAAAGTGACAGCGCTGATAGATCCATAAGTTGCAGCAATAGCCGCAGCATTATATGCATCAAGTTTTATTTTTAGAACAAAAAATGAGTACACAGGGACGACACAAGCCATAAATATAGCTGCTATCAGTGTCAACGCTACTTGTGGATTAATTCCACTCTCCTCAAGTTCATATCCTCCCTTAAACCCGATAGCAAGCAGCAAGTAAAGAGAAAACAGTTTTGGCAAAGGCTGGGGAATTTCCAAATCCAATTTCAGAAAAATTGCCAGCATTCCCAAAAAGAAAAACAACACTGCCGGATTTAATATCTTTGATAAGATAAGGCTTGAATTCATGTCTACTAACCCTGATATTTGCAAATCAGACCGACAATGATAATCGCTATCAGAGGATTTACGGAAATAATTGTTACTAATTGTTAACTCTTTCAGTAAATATATTTGAAGGTTATGGAGATAGTATGAAAATTGTGTGTCGATGTTGTGACATGACTTTGATCAAGGCAACGTACTCATGTACCATGCGTGATAGAGCAAGCTCAAATCAATTTTATAAATTGTTAAATATTGTCAAAATATTATGACAATTTAAAGTCCATACGCAGAAATTACCCCTTATGGACAAACTTGGTGAGCCTGGGAAGCTAAAACCGCAATCTGTAAATAAATAAAACGGTTGAACAATTTTAGCCTGTAAAAACCTTTCTCTTCCCCTCACGCCGCCCAATTTTTATACAGTGTCTCTGCTTGTTCCAGTACCATCACCGTCGCCTTTTCCTGCTTGTCTGGTGGATAGCCGTATTTCCGCAACAAGCGCTTGACTAACCGTCGCAGGTTCGCTTTGACACTTTCTTTTTGCGTCCAGTCGATGGTAACGTTGCGGCGAACTGTCTCTACTAATTCGCGGGCGATCGCTTGCATTAACCCATGTCCTCGCATTGGCTTATCTATATATATAGTGTGCAGACATGGAGCATCAAAACCCGTTAGCCACATATCCCGCACAATTACCAATTTCATCTCGTCGGCTGGGTTTTTAAAGCGTTTCGCAAGTTCTTTGCGTTACCTGGCTTTGCTGCGGATGTGGGGTTGTAATGGTTGTTCGTCCGCTGCTGAACCTGTCATGACGACTTTAATCGTGCCTTTGTCGTCGTCGGGATGATGCCAGTCAGGACGAAGTTTGATAATTTCGTTATATAAGTCCACACAAATTTTCCGAGTCATGCTGTTTTTCAAAGACGCCTTTAATGACAACTTCTAATTCGGAACCTAACCCCCTAACCCCCTTCCCTGCAAGGGAAGGGGGAAGTCAAAGCCTCTCTCCTTGCAGGAGAGAGGTTTGGAGAGAGGTTTTCACGCCAAGGCATGAAGCGTTCCCAGTCGGCGGTTAGGGTTCCGACTTTTGGCTTCTGTACCGTCGGAAACTACAAGAATTTTGTTGTAGGGAAATAAGCTGGGGATGCCGTTTTTGTAAGTTTGTAATTGGTTGAATGCGCTTTTGATTGTGGCGTTTTCGGCGGTTGGGTTTTTGAGTTCAATGACTGCTAAGGGTAAGCCGTTGATAAAGACGACGACATCAGGACGGCGTTCTTTTTTATCTTCAATAAGAGTAAACTGATTAACGACTAGCCAGTCGTTGTTTGTGTAGTTGGTAAAGTCAATTAATTTAACTTGGTCATATACAATTCTTTCTGATGTCTGATACTCCACATCTACGCCATCGGTGAGGAGTTTGTGGAAGCGGCGGTTATTCTCAAATAAACTCGGTGTTTCGCTGTGGGTAAGTTTGCGGATAGCTTCTTCGATGGCGTCGGCGGGAATTTTAGGGTTAATTTTTTCTAGGGATGAACGCAGACGGTGAAACAGAACGACATCGGCGTAGGTTTCGCGTTCAGGGTTGGGAGTGTCGGGGCAATTTCTGAGGCTTGGAGGGTGGTGTAGCCTAGTTGTTCAAACCATTCTAGGGTTGCTTCTTCAACAATAAATTCATTCATTCATTGATATTTCTCTCTAAATTGTTGACAGTGCTTTCTAACCTCTTGAATCCAAGCTTCATACCAATACCAAGTAGTAGCAACTTTAACTCCAAATCCCTTGCCTGAATCTTTAGCTTCTTTGTCTTGCCATAATTTTGTATGCTCAGACATATTGAAACGTAAAAATCCTTCTTGTTGCATAATTTTTACAACATCTTTAGGTAAATATTTTGGGCGTTCTGTTTCTTTAATGACCGTATAAGTCTTATTGATATTTTCAGCTAATGGAGAATCTGCCTTAATAAATTCAATAACTTGGTCAGCCTGCCCCTTTCGATTTGCAGTTTTAGCTATAAATAGGACTCTATATGCAAATTGGGGACTGTTAAACTCATTTTCAGATAATTGACCATCAAAACCCTCAATAAACCTTTGAATGTGTTTCGGCATTCCTTCTGTTGCAGTGAGGGTTTCTGATTGATATTCAGTAATTGTGGAAAACTGAAGGCTAAGAGCTAGATATTTCTCAATCCCCTGATTTTCGCCAAAGAGTTTTTTGATATAGTGGTTAAAGTTTAAACAACAAGCTTGAAACCTAGCACTAAGATAGTCATCTATTCTGCTAGTCATTTGATGTTCAATTTCATGACGCAAACCTATTAAAAATCTCAAATTATTTGCAGTATCTCTGTCTATAGGGCTACAGGATTCATTAAGGCAGCGTTCTAATTCCCAGTATTTATAAGCTCCAGTTTTTGTTTTATCATAGCTCTTTCGCTTTCCTTGCTGTTTGCAATATCGATATTCAAGACGAATTTTTCGATAGTAGGCGTGTAAAAGATATGTCCAAGCAATACAAATAATTACTATAAATATTTCAGATTTAAAATAAATTTGTGGATTGTTAAAAATTTGAACAGCAGCTAATGCTGCTTCCCGTGACTTATAAACAAGTTCATCTGTAACCGACTTAATTCTTCTTACTCGTCGCTGTTTAGCCATCAAATTTTAGTCTCCAAAATTTTTCCAGCATTTTTCACTCGAATTTCACCTGATAGGAGTTTTGGAAGTATGGTGTCGCGGATCGTGGCGAGGGTGCGGGATTGTTCTAAATGGTCAGCGTAGGGTTGATTGGCGAGAATGTTGTAAACTTCACTAAAGGCATCGGAAATATATTTAAGAAAAATCAGCCCCAGGACGACCTGTTTAGACTCCGCCGCGTCCATGTGACCCCGCTGCTTATCCGCGGCTTGCCATAGGCTTTCTTCAAAGCCTAACTTAGCACCATTATTGTTTTTCTGATTGTTCTTGGTACGCGCCACTAACACTACTCCTCAAAGGTCGATAAAAGGGCGGACATCTTGCCCGCCCCTTGATAAAGATTTGTCTGTTGTCATCTGCCAACTAAATTTTTTTTAGCTGAAATTATATTATTCCACCGTTACAGACTTCGCCAAATTCCTTGGCTGATCCACGTCCAAACCGCGACGCGCCGCAATATGATAAGCCAGCAATTGCAGGGGAATTACTGTGAGAATAGGGGAAAGCAATTCATCTACTTTTGATACCGGGATAAGATCATTAAAGATTTCCGCTGCTTCCCCACTGTTAACTGGCGTGACACCAATTAACCGAGAATCGCGGGCTTTTGCCTCTTGGGCGTTAGAAATCACTTTTTCGTAGACACTTCCAGGCATGGCGATCGCCACCACTGGTACTTTTGCATCTAACAAAGCAATTGGTCCGTGCTTCATTTCTCCAGCGGGATATCCCTCTGCATGAATATAACTGATTTCCTTTAATTTCAACGCTCCTTCTAAGGCTATGGGGTAATTAATTCCCCTTCCCAAAAAGATGAAATCTTTGGTTTCTGCAAACTCATGAGCCAATTGCTCTATATAATGCTCTTGTCTTTCCAAAGTTGCTTCAATTTCACCAGGAATTTGCCGCAACCCGTTAATAATTTCCTGCAATCTTGTTGGCGGAATAGTCTGACGAAGATACGCTAAATCCAAAGCCAAGGCGTAAAATGCCATCAGTTGGGCAACAAAAGTTTTCGTCGCCGCCACCCCAATTTCAATTCCCGCCAGAGTATTGATAATATGAAATATCATTTGACCTAGGGTGCTTTCTGGGCGATTAGTAATTCCCAGTAGCCGCGCCTGATACTTAGGTTCTTTACCTTGGCGACGTTCTTTTTCCATCGCCAAAGCTGCTAGCGTATCGGCGGTTTCACCAGATTGAGTGACGCCAATCGTTAGCGTATTCGGTGTCAGGGGTGTTGGTGCATAACGAAATTCTGAAGCGTAATGCACTTGGGTAGGAATTCCCGCCAATTGTTCTAGTAAATATTTACCCACTATTGCTGCGTGCCAACTGGTACCACAGGCAATGATTTGAATTTGTTCTAAGTCATCGTAAATATCCGCCGATAAACCAAGCTTCACCGGAGAATTAGTAGAATCACTGTCATTCCAATCAGCATTGAAGTATGCATCTAAACAAGCTCGTACAACTCCCGGTTGCTCGTAGATTTCCTTGAGCATGAAGTGCTTGAATCCCTGCTTTTCCACCATTATGGGATTCAAGTTGAGCAAGCGGGGTTGTTTTTTTAACCTTTCACCAGCAAAGTTGTAAACCTCAACGCCCAAAGGTGTCAGGCGTGCAATTTCTCCATTGTCTAAGGGTAACACCGCACGGGTGTAAGAAATAATAGCTGGCGTGTCGGAAGCGCAGAAAAATTCCCCTTGCCCAAAACCAATGACTATCGGTGCTTGCTGTCGAACGACGATGAGTTCGTCGGGGTAGTCAGCACTGATCAGTGCGATCGCAAACGCTCCCCTAAGTTTCTTAACAGTATCACGAACAGCCTCAAGGAAGAGAGAGGGGGAAAAAGGAACAACAGAAGCGGGGGAGTGCTTGAAAAACTCAGCTATCAGGTGGGGAATAACTTCAACATCTGTATCTGAGCGAAACTGGTATCCTTTGTGTTTCAGTTCCTCGCGCAACTCACTGTAGTTTTCAATAATCCCATTTACAACCACTGCTATTCGCATAGCTGCATCCATATGTGGATGAGCATTGTACTCTTCTGGCTTACCATGAGTTGCCCAGCGAGTGTGACCAATACCAATTTGAGCGTGGGTTTCTACTTGTTCTAGCTTAGAACGCAGGTTGTGAAGTTTGCCTTTTGCCCGGACACAATTCACTTCTCCTTCCCATATCGTGGCGATTCCCGCTGAATCGTAGCCGCGATACTCCAGTTTTTCCAGCCCGGATAGCAAAATTTCTGTTGCCACTTGAGTGCCAATATAGCCAACAATCCCGCACATGGATCACACCACTCCGTTTATAGAATTAATAAACCCAGTATAGTTGCTAACACAAAGGTAGTATTTTGGCACAGAAGAACAACTTTGCCCTAACAACGAAAGTCCCCACTACACGAAGAAAGCCCGCACTAGCGGGCTAGGAGATGCAATATTGGAGAAGACTGCATGTCTGTTTTCTGACTCTTGAGTTCAGAGTTCTTTCTTGCTCAATGTTGCAATTTATTTCAAACTTTTACATTAAGGTAATAATTGTGCAGGCTGGACCTTACCCACCATTGTGATAAATGGTAGAAAATGCCCAGCCTGCAATCCTAAAAGCGCTTGCTATCGAGATAATTAACTGCGATCCGAAGGAAAAATTAGTAAGCCAGACCCATACTGCGAGTCGTTTCAGATCCCAAGTAAACCCGGATGCTTAAAAAGTCGGTAGGACAAGCCGTTTCACATCGCTTGCAGCCCACGCAGTCTTCTGTACGGGGTGAAGAGGCAATTTGTTGGGCTTTGCAGCCATCCCAAGGAACCATCTCCAGTACGTCAGTGGGGCATGCGCGGACACATTGTGTGCAGCCGATGCAGGTATCGTAGATTTTTACGGTATGAGACATTGAAAAAAATCTCCTTTCAGAGTATTCTTCTGGTGCGAAAGAATTATAATCAAGGCTTAGTTTACCGCAGTGGCTTATCGTCCGTAATTAAAAGGCTACATAACTTCAAACAATGTAATAAGCACCTTCAAATAACAGTAAAGCTTTTGAGGGCTTGCAAATACACTAGTTTGCATCTTTAGGGACTTTGTTTCTTAAAAAATATCCAATTTTGTGGGATGGGCATCTTGCCCGTCCTATAAACAGCAGAGAGAGAGAGCAGCCCTCCCAATGGTATTCCAAGCCAGAGACTGGCAACAAGGCAAACAGTGAGGAGGCGAAGCCTCCAAACCCTCGTTACCAGGTTCAACCTGGTAACGAGATATTAGAGCCTCTGGCTCTTGTTGGGTGCAAGATCTGAGCCTCCGACTTGCGGCGTACCGCAAGTGAAATATATATGAAAGAAACACATTTTCCTTAAATCTCTGAAAGCTTTACTACATATGGGTTTGAAAATGTGTTTCTTAGGAGCGCCCCACGGGTAGCGATTGCAACCCGTTATGAATGAAAGAAACAGTTCCTCGAAGAGATGGATGCAGGTACATTTATAAGTGTCCTGACAGTTAAAACCGAGCGTTGACTGGTGTGAAAAATGCCCGATTAGGAGCGTGGTTCTGGGTTTAATGGTTATGACATTGGTGAAGGAAAATTTTCCTATCCCGTTTGAGAGATTATTTGCACGTTACCGACCCAGGCAGGACATCTTTGATTAATTATAAGGGTTGCAGCTATGAAATTGCCACCAAATCAAAGCAACAATCAGTCTGTACTGTGTGAAAAAGCAGCATCACATTGGGAGCAAATTAACCACAATGCTGCAGGCATTGACCTAGGTGGTGGAGAACATTGGGTCTGTGTTCCCCCAGATAGAACAGAAAAAAATGTCCGTCGATTTGGATGTTTCACCCCTGATTTAATTGCCATGACTGATTGGTTAATTGAATGTCAAGTGACAACCGTAGCAATGGAAGCTACGGGTGTCTACTGGATTCCGGTTTTTCAAATTCTAGAAGCAAAGGGTTTAGAAGTCAGATTGGTAAATGCTCACCATGTCAAAACAGTGCCTGGGCGCAAAACCGATGTCAATGACTGTCAATGGTTACAGCAGTTACACACATACGGTTTACTGTCTGGTTCTTTTCGCCCAGAAGACGAAGTTTGTGTCCTACGCAGTTATATCCGCCAACGAGACAGCCTAATTAAAAGTGCTAGTACCCATGTGCAGCGGATGCAAAAAGCGCTGATCCAGATGAATTTACATTTGCATAAAGTCATTAGTGATATTACTGGTTTAACGGGAATGGCTATTATTAGGGCGATTGTAGGCGGTGAGCAAGACCCACAAGTTTTAGCTACTCTTAAAGACCCCCGTATTAAAAGCAGTACAACAGAGATTGCCAAAGCTTTAACGGGGGATTATCGTCCAGAACATCTGTTTGTTTTGAAACAAGAATTGACCCTTTATGAAGTTTACCAACAAGAAATTGCTGCCCTTGACTCGGAAATTGAGAAATGCTTAGGTAATTTTCAGCCCAAGACTTCAGATCAACTTCCAACAACTAAAAAAAAACGCAGAAAAAAATCAACTGCTAATCACCCTGATTTCGATTTACGTAAATATCTTTACCGTATGGCTGGTGTAGATTTTACTCTAATTGATGGTGTTGATGCTTTAACTGTGCAGACAATTTTGTCGGAAGTTGGATTAGATCCAAAACGATTTCCGACAGCCAAGCATTTTACTTCTTGGTTGGGTTTATGTCCTGGTCAAAAAATCACTGGTGGTAAGGTCAAAAGTTCTCAAACTCGTCCGGTGGTAAATCGCGCCGCCAATGCTTTTCGGATGGCTGCTTTCTCCTTAACTCATAGCAATTCTGCTTTAGGGGGTTTTTATCGGCGATTACGTGCGCGTTTGGGTGCCCCTAAAGCTATTACTGCTACCGCACACAAACTCGCACGCTTATTCTACTTGATGTGGACGACTAGTGGACAGTATGCTGATCCTGGTATTGAGGTCTACGAGCAACAGCATCGCCAGCGCATGGTGAAAAATCTCGAGAAAAAAGCGCTGTCGTTAGGCTTTGAACTTGTTGCTCAATCTCCAGCCACCGAATGTGTTTCTTGAACACATCGATTGCTAGCAAGCCCGGAGCCTTACACATCTAAGCTCCACATTTTTTTGTCATTTTTAATACATCAGATTGACACGGCGGTGTTTCTTGATTTTGCTCCACCGACGGCGATCGCACCTGGGGAATCAGGGTGGGATGTCTGACGGTGTGCGATCGCCTCCTTTGCCTTTTGTGATCGGCACGAAGTGCCCGTCAAGGCTGATTGCAACCAGGGAAAACATCCCACCCACACCATCTCTTACAACCCTTGCTATATAAGACTTTGATAATGTGTTTCTTGAGAGCAGGCGCACTGGCGGCACAAGCCACCCGCTACGAATGGAACAAACAAGTCAAATCCTCTTCCCTTCTGCCCTCTGCCCTCTGCCCTCTGCCTTGTTTCTTGAAAGTAACCGGACTTGATATAACCTTTGCTTTCACTGGGACAGTGTAGCAAGCTGCCGCAATACCAGTTGCCCATTTTTGAAAAATGCGTCCGTCCCGAATCTCAAAAAAAATTTTCCCATCACAACTGTCAGCGACTGCATAAACCCAGCAACTCCATCGGTATGAACGTTCAGAAGCGGTTGAAACACACAAACACCGCCACGCAAACTTTCAAATTTACCCTTATCACACTTTTACGAGGTATCGAAAAATGGACACCAAATTCATGCTGGATATGTGCAAACTGTCAAACTCCCAACAAAGCAAGCACATCACCATCTTAGGCGCAGGAGTTGCCGGTTTAGTCGCAGCTTACGAATTAGAACGCATGGGTCACACCGTAGATATCATGGAAGGCAGCCCCCGCGTTGGCGGTCGAGTTTGGACACACCGCTTCGGTAACGAACAAGATGCACCGTACGCAGAACTCGGCGCAATGCGTATCCCCAGTGACCACCAACATACACTGCATTATGTAAAAGAATTAGGACTAGCTGACAAACTCTGCAAATTTGTCACAGTCTTTGAAGAACAAAACGCTTTCATGAACATCGAAGGAAACGTCTTCCGCATGAAAGATGCACCCCGCCTTCTGCAAGAACGCAAAGGAATCTTTACTGACACACGTTACAGTGAAAGAACTCGGTTATTTGCTGCTTGGTTCAAGACAATTGTCAATACTATCTCTCCTGGAAATTTGCGCGAAAGTTTGGATGCTGACTTGAAATCTCACTTGATGGATGAGTTGGAACGGTTAGATTTAGAACCTTACTTCAGTGAAGATGGCGAAACGATTGATTTAAACTCATTTATCAAAGACCATCCAAGTTTCCGCGCTCGTTGCAGCAAAGGTCTGGATATGTTCCTGGGCGACATCATAGTAGAAACCAGCCACGATTTGTTGCAAATCAAAGGTGGAATGGATCAACTCATCCAACGTTTAGTAGCATCAATCAAAGCATCTATTAAGTGTAACCAACAAGTCGTCGCCCTGCGGGTGCGAGATGGTTATACAGAAATTGATTACTTATCGAATGGAGAAAAGCACACCCGTCGTTGCGAGTATGTATTATGTACCATTCCCTTCAGTGTATTACGCAAAATGGAGTTGAGAAGGATTTGATGAAAGAAAACTTGATTCTATCCACAACACTGTATATTGTCCAGCAACGAAGGTGGCATTTCACACTCAATCCGCTTTCTGGGAAAAACAAGGAATTAAGGGTGGTGCATCCTTCAGCGGTGAAGGCGTTCGCCAAAGCTACTATCCTTCTGTGAAGTTCAATCCCAACAGTGGTAGTGTAATGCTGGCTAGCTACACCATCGGTGATGATGCTGACAAAATGGGGAATATGCCTTCTGCTGAGCGTCACGACTACGTTAAGAACATTGTTAGCAAGGTTCACCCAGAACTTCAAACCAATGGTATGGTTGCTGATGTCGCTTCAATTGCTTGGGGTAACTACAAGTGGAGTGCTGGTGGCTGTACAGTTCATTGGAGTGATGATATGTCGGATGAATCCAACCACACCATTAGTTATTTGGAAGCTGCTAGACCTCAAAATACTTTGTTCTTCGCTGGCGAACATTGTTCTAAATATCCAGCATGGCTGCAAGGTTCAATTGAATCCACGCTTGAGGCAATATACGATATCGTATCTCACAAACACAGCACTGTTGCAGCGACAAAGTTCTCCTCTATCGGTACAGTCCATGCTAAGACTACACAAACAAATCAAAATCGTGAGTTGGTTCAAGTTGCTTAAAATTTTCTACTCGCCCCTCAGTATCATATATATATACAGAATATACAGACTTGAGGGGCATATTTAAAAACTTAATTTAAGAGTCAAAACACAAAAAATGCCAATTGGCAACTTTGTTGATAAATTTAAAAGATGGTTACAATATTTATTTCCTAATTTCTAGTTTTGAAATCTCCTAAAACAAACAAGTGCAATTTACACTTTTCGTACAAGTTTTTTTATTTTTTATAGGAGGTATCCGAGGTGTTCTGGATACCTTTTTTTGGTAACAGCATACCTGACTTTTCACGGTATCTGGAAAACCTGTCTCCAAACCTCTCTCCTTGTAGGAGAGAGGCTTTTACCTTATACCAATTCCCCATGAAGATACACTTAATATTAGAAAACGAACCGCCAAGAAGCCAAGAACGCCAAGGAGCAGAGAAATATTTATTAAGTGCAAGTTTATAGAAAATTGGTATTACCAGTAGTTTTGATAAGTTTTTCAAGGTTTGAGAAAGGCGATCGCCCCTTGGAATGCTGTACTTTGCGCAATAGCAAACAGAATAGTTTCACTTCGTCATCGGCTTTTGCGACACAAGTTTTCAAAGCTTTATCTAAGTCTTGTTGTTTTAGCTGAGTGTTGACTCCGCCAAGCACCGCCTCGGCTATTTTGACTGTCATCCACTCTCCCAACCAGGGTGCGATCGCTACCACCAATTCCAAGCTCATGTTTTTGCATACCTCGTTTTGAAATGTATTATGGCTTACTTGTAGGTAGTGCAGGGAAAGGCATCAGGGCTATTTTAAAAGTGTAAACTTATATTAAGAAGTACATAATCTTCTTGACTTTTGACTTCCCCGAAGGAGCTGACCCCACCCCTAACACTTCCACCACGGAAGGAAAGAAAAATACTCCCCCTCTCTGCTTGGCGGAGAGGGGGTTGGGGGGTGAGGTTCCAAGCGACTCCTAGAAAACCAGAGAAAACAATGGAGACTATATATAAATGTATACTTACGAAAAGCTCTTTTTTACAAAATATTAGCAAATCACTCACTCTAACATAAATTACGTGAGTTCGCACAAGCAGGTGCGCTACCATCCTATTAATGTAAATCACATTACAAAAGTTTATGGAACCAAATTCTTTACCAACCGAGGTAATTCTGACGAACTCGCGTCAGTCCCTCGGCAGTGTTCAACTTGATTGGACACCACAACCAGGAAATTACCTTGACCTTGAAGGGAAAACCTACGCAGTTTTAGAGCGCCGCCACCGCTATCAACTGAAGGCAGGGCGCTACCGTTTGCAAAACATTGCTTTATATGTACAATCTGCTACACGACCAAGTGAAAAAAGTCTTGTAGGAGGGCGCTGGGTGATCGGCGATGCCAGTTGCCGCTACAATGCTTGTTCAGAAATGATTCGTTGCGCGGTTAACCCAGATGGACCATGTCAGACTTGCCGCTACTACGAAAAAAGAAAGTCTGAACAATGAAGAATGAAGTCATTGGGTGTCATGAATTTTTTTCCTTTATCCTTCATACTTCATCCTTACTCAAACGCCTCTCCCACTGCTAAACGCGAACCATTAACAAAATCCCATCCCGACTGGGGACGTTTGCCAGCACTTTGAACTTCTCGCAATAGCAATAAACCTTCTCCAGTTTGGACAATTGCTCCCATCCCCTTAATGATGCTTACAACTTGCCCTGGGCTACCTGATAAGGTTGACAAATTAGGTATTTTATGAATGATTTCTTTGATTTCAGATAGTAGCTCATCACCGTAAGCATCATCAAGGGGAGCAGTGGCAGTGATTTTCAGCGGTTGGTTGCGAAAGCTGGCATTACAGTCTGGATAAAAGCCTCTGATTTGATTGTGTAATTGTATGGCACTCTTTGACCAATCCAATTGATAATCCTCTTTCTTAATCAAAGGCGCATAAGTCGCTTGAGAATTATCTTGAGGAATTGGCTTAATTTCTTGATGTTCTAGCTTCAACAAAGTTTCTACCAACAAATCTCCACCCACAACTGCTAGTTTCTCTGCCAAATGATGGGCATTATCTAGTAATTCTATCGGTGTAGTAGCCGTCAGGAGCATTGCACCAGTATCCATTCCTGCATCCATTAACATTGTCGTGATCCCAGTTTCAGCCTCGCCGTTATACAAACACCACTGAATGGGAGCGGCACCTCGATACTTTGGTAAAATTGAGCCATGCACATTAATGCAACCTAATTTAGGCATATCTAAAATTTCTTGAGAAAGAATTTGCCCGTAAGCAATGACGACAAACACATCTGCGTCTGATTCTTTGAGTTTCGTTAAAGTTTCAGCGTCTTTTTTCACTCGGTGAGGTTGCCATACAGGCAGATTAGCAGAGGTAGCGACGACTTTTACTGGTGAGGGTATCAGTTGATTTCCGCGTCCCCGACGTTTATCGGGCTGTGTAACAACTGCCAAGACATCAAATTCTGGATGATTCAGTAGTTTTTCCAGAGTCGGTACAGCAAAACTAGGAGTGCCAAAGAATACGATTTTCATCTTTTTCAATTTAATACAATACAGGAAGATTGTAAGGGTACAGCAATGCTATGCCCGTATCCGTGGTACACACTTGGAGGAACCAGAGCAATCCAGTGCTTGGGGAACCGCCCATACAAGTGTTCTCCTGGGCATCCTCTACAGTTCTTTTCTCACAAATTAAATAGGATAGCTAGAGTGACAAATTTGTTGCATTTTGGTGAAATAAAACGCTAGGTGGAGTTATAATGAACTCGCTGGAATTTTAGCCAGCATTAAGCGCATCTGCTTCAGCCAAGCTTAAGTGTTTGACGATGTCGGATGAACAGCCTCCGCTACTCTCTGTTGAAGCCGCACTTCCGGATTTATGCGTCTACGCATTTGATCTAGTTTCTGTATATTTCCCGGAACGGGTGCATTTGTAGCTGAGTTTCCAAACCAGTGGTGTGTTCCTGTATTTGTTGCAACTTGTTATGCAGTTGGTGCAGTTCAGCTTAGAATATTTTCCATTGACTAAATGTCACTGGTAATATTTGACTCGGCTCAGTTGCAAAGTTAGTTTGCAAATTTTTCTCGTAACGCCATAGTTGTACCGTTATCGGTATCTGTGCTGTGGTAGAAGCATTGCTTGCGTCTTATAGCAGTCATTGCAGTGATACAAGGAATATCCTTGTAACTATGCCTGCATTTTGGTGTGGTTGGGTATTAGTAGCGGCATTTTCTGTCACGTAGTTATTTCTATGTGAGGCTCAAATACCATACTCGTATCTTTTCCTAAAAGCCTGTAGCGACAATGCGTACTAAAGGATACCAATTTTTGTAAAAGTATGCGAAATTTAAGTAAATTGTTTCGTTAAAACTGGAGTTCCTTGTTATACATATAAAATAGCCTGCCCCATTGCTGTATAGGCACAGCTCCTCGCACAGCAACCGCCCTCTAGAGAGTCAACAAATGCTTAAACACCTTATGTTGTCTGGATGGTTCCGCGTGCAACCATTCCTTAAGTACTTTCTTTTTGTGATGTTGATTGCGCCCTTAGTGGCAGCATCAGCTCACACTAGTTCAGCAAAACAAACACAAGCAGCTAGAATGCCTTCTGTAGCAACAGAATCTGAGTCTGTGTCAAAGCAAACGGCTGGTGTTGACCAAACAAATTTGATTTCAGTATCAAAAGCAACGCAAATCAATTCCTCTACAAAAAAATCTGACTTTGTACCACTGTCCGTAGCTGCGGTTCCCCAATCTCAAATACAAACAGGTAAAATTAACGTCTGGGCTGTAGAAGAGGATGATTATGCCTCAGTCGAAATGCCTCATAATGATCCATTGGTAGCAGTTGAACTAGCGCCACCAATAAAAGAATCTAACTCAGCGTCAAACGAGGTGGCAGCTAGCCAACATGATTTAGTGCAGCGATTAAAAGCCTCTAAAGTTCAAGCGTTGGCAGTAAATAATGGCTCCGCATCAAGGGAAGTGCTTGCTGGTGCAACATTGGAAGCAGCTAAAATTGACTATCATAAAGAATCGCAACGAAAGCCAACAGCAGTAACGGTTGTAGAACAAGCACCCCAAGAAGCTGAAGCAGTACAGCAAGACCCAATCGGCAGCCCTCATGCTATTCCGTGGGTATGGATACAGGCGACTCAAGAGGCGATCGCTTCCAAAGCAGGTTCTGGAGTGCGTTATTACCGCAGCGTGCCTGTCATTTCTCCGGATGGTAGATACGCAATGTACAGCCGCGTGAAACTAGAAGTCAAACCACAAATGTACAACAGCCAGGTCACCAGCGTTCTGTTTGTAGAAGATAGGCAAACTAAGCGGTTACATGTGGTCACCTCAACTGCTCCGATGAATGATCCTTTGTTAAAAGTTCAGGTATCTTCGGCAAACAATGATGCACAAGGAACTATTGCGGTTTTAGTTCCGGTAAGCTGGTCACAAAAGGGCGATCGCTTTTTAGCACGCAAATTTGAAGGGGCAATGAATACTTCCGATGCCACAGATCATGCAGTAATTTGGGATCGCGAACAAAACCGTTCCCAGAGTGTGACTCCTTCACAAGAAGCAAACAAGCATGAAATTGCTGTATTGTTAGGCTGGAGTAAAACTCAGCCTGATCAAGTATTGTTCCGTGCTGGCGAATTAGGTGAAGAACAATGGCCCTTGCTAACAGTTGCCTATGATGGCAAGACTGTAGCTGCCACAAATGCAGATCAGGCTGTGACCTATGGTCAGATTAAGGAGGTTTGGGCTGGTCCACAAGTCGCTTACAGATAATTTCCATCCCTGATAGGGATTTATATATATCAGATCCTGCCAACATCAATAGAGTACTAGATTTAGTAACTCGAAGTCTGTTCAATAACGGAATGGACAGTTGCTTCAAGGTTAAGAACCTCCCCACAGCACTGTCCTCCACTTTGCAAAGGCGCAGGGAAACGCGGCACCAAGTGTCCTGGCGAATCAAAACCCAATACAGTTGGTGATAAGACCAAAGCCATTATCAGGATGGCAATGTAGAGACGTTGCATGCAACGTCTCTACACGTCTGGAATCTTCATCAACAATCCTTAACTGAACCCTATTGGCTGATAGCTAGAGCGGGAATTTTTTATGATAAACGGTTATTCATAAAACTATTTAGATTTGTCGCTACTGCCTACTTCAGGTGTATCTTCTTGAGTTTCTTTGACTCGACGGATGGGCAAATTAGCAATTAAAGCTGTCGTCCGTTGATTGCTTTCTAAGGTAAATTCTAAGCCATCTGTCTCAACTTCCACATAACGACACACAATTTCCAAGATTTCTTGGCGCATCTTTTCCACCATCTGAGGGCTTAAGTCAGCGCGATCATGGGCAATCACTAATTGCAGACGACGTTTGACTTGAGTGCGACTGTTGTCAGCACCGCGAAAAAAAATTCGTTCTAAAAGTTCAAGAATCATTGCAGATTGGTGGGAGGAGACGCGATGAAGTTAAATGATTTTTGTCCACAACAACCTTCTAAGACGGGTGAAGATGTTGTCACTAGATGAATCCAGCTCAAGAAAATCGACCGTTTCCCCTTCCAATCTACGGGCAATGTTCTCAAAAGCTGTAGCAGCTAAAGAAGGATTTTCTGCTAACACTAAAGGTTCGCCGCGATTGGTAGAGACAATAACCCGCTCATCGTCAGGGACGACCCCAATCAAAGGAATTGCAAGAAGTTCCTGAACATCTTGAACTGACATCATATCATTTGCCCGTACCATTGCAGGTCTGATACGGTTAATAATGAGATGAATACGCTTGATGCCTTGTGCTTCGAGTAAGCCAACGACGCGATCGGCATCACGGACTGAGGCAATTTCAGGAGTAGTAACAATCAGGGCTTCTTTTGCTGGGGCGATCGCGTTTTTAAACCCCATTTCAATTCCCGCTGGGCTATCAACCAAAACATATTGATACTTCTGCGCCAGTGCATTCACCAATAACTTCATTTGGTCAGGAGTGACGGCATCTTTGGTGCGATTTTGCGCCGCAGGTAGCAAGACGAGATTGGGTTGGCGCTTATCCTTCACCAAAGCTTGTTCTAAGCGACACTCCCTAGCCAGGACTTCAACCGCCGTATAGACAATGCGGTTCTCTAGCCCTAGCAGTAAATCCAAATTTCTCAGACCAAAATCCGCATCAATCAAAGCCACTTGATGCCCCATTTTGGCTAATGCCATCCCTAAATTTGCCGTAACCGTGGTTTTCCCCACCCCTCCTTTGCCGGAGGTCGTAACAATAATGCGAGTCATGAGAGAAACGAGCTCGATTAGTGATTAGAAAATATACAATAAAATCAAGGCTAAAGTATCAAGTATGAAATGAAAGCTCAAGTATAAAGTATGAAGTGAAAATTATGGTATTTCATTGTTCATTCTTTATCCTTTGTTTTATCCTTCATCCTTGCTTGGATTCATCCTGCTTAATTGGATTTTAGAAAAATCAGTCACCCGAGCGATGCGAATTCCTTGGGTTGCAATGTATGCTACCTCAGGATGAAACTGCATCGGGGAGTTTTCTGGTGCCCTAGCTACAGCATCAGCAATTCGCAATTGGGTTGGTTCCATTTGCAAAGCCATAATCAAACAATCGCGATTTCCAAGGGCACCTGCATGAGCAATTCCACGTAGACGACCCCAAACTAAAATATCTCCATCTGCAACTACGATACCACCAGGATTTAAGTCCCCTAAGAGAATAACATGACCGGGGTGGCGAATTTCCTCTCCAGAACGCAACGTCTTCTCTAGATACAAAGGTTCTGCAAGCGGGGGGTAAGCAGGTTTGGATTCAGAACCAAGCGTTGTTTGTCGCGGTACTTGTTCTACAGAATAGCCAGATGTGACAGCAGCGATCGCAGTTTGGCGACGACTGGTAGAAACCGATTTGAGCTGAATTTGAAATTGATTCAAACTTTCGGCGAGTTCTTGAAGCTGTCTGGTATCCAACAATCGGTCTTGCGCTATCAGATGCACGGCTGTATTGGGTGAAAAAGAGCGATCGCAAGCTAAAAGCCGCAGCTTCATCTGTTGCCAAATCTCAGTCCAACTGTATTCCGAGGCAGGCAATTGAGATTCTGTTGGTAAAATTAATAAAAGTTTTCCTTCCTGAGTTTTGAGTTGAACTTGGATATTGGGATTCACCGTATTTTCTAATGACGGTGATTCAGTCAATTCTAAATTTACAACAGCTGGATTGGACTCTATATCAGCAACGACGGAATTTGACTGAACATCTGGAAGGTGAGGATTGGACTGTGTACCGGATAAAACAGGATTTGCCTCAACATCGGGATGGTAAGAATTTGATTCGATGTCGGGATGGTAAGAATTTGCCTCAACATCGGGATGGTAAGAATTTGCCTCAACATCCGGATGGTATGAATCTGACTTTAAGTAAAGCAAAACAGAATTTACCTCTGCTTCAGGGAGGACAGGATTTTCCTCTGCTTGTGAAGTTGACTTTACATCAGAAAGGGCAGAGATTGCCTCCTCATCAGAGAAGGCTTTTTTTGACTCTAAATCAGGGATAGTAGAATCAGAAGTCATGTAACACTTGCCAAAATACGAAAAACGAGCAATTACCTATACTAGATTAGTCGCTGTGTACAACAGCGTTCTTAAAAATTTACATTTCTCATGCTGTATTTGTACTTAGTCTTTTGTAAACTATTGCCAACGCATCAGCATCGCCGACGTTCCCTGGAAACAGCACCACTGGCAAATTAGGAAATTGAGGATGGTCTGATGCAGTTGTCACCATTGAACAACCGGCTAAAATTTGACCGAGTAAACGTGCTGAAGTTAGTTCCAAACCAGTACTTAAAACATCGTTGGAAGTAATGCCACCTTTACTAATTAAGAATCCTATATCTGATGGTAAACCCCGTACGATATCCATCAATAAGCCTGAAACTTTTTCCCCAAACTGTAACCTTGTCTCAACATCCTTAAAAGTAAGTTCCTTACGGCTTGTGTAAACCACTGGTGTTTTCAAAGCATCATGTGCCGCACGGACATCATCTAAAATCTCGGTTAACAGCGTAGCACAATCATTTGCGACATCATCAACTAACCGCGAGACATCGACTTCGACTCCAACAGTTCCCTCTTGTTGCAACAGCACCTCTAACTGCTGAGTTGTCTTTTTCACATGGGAACCAACAATCACTGCACCTGGTTTCCCTCCTCGCACATACTGTGCCATATTTTCTGGGGCAATAGGTTGAGGAGGTAACGCTGCTAAAGCCGTTAAGATACTGGCTGCACTGCGAAACAAAAAGCGTTTTCCCTGACTGACTGCTGCAAGCACATCTTGTGCAAAGCGGTTGAGATCCGCTTGAATTTCAGCATCCACAACAGCGCACTGGTTCCCAGTGAGTTTCATCAGTCGTTCGAGACTACCAGCACGAATATCCGCCAGTAAAAATCTTTCTACCGACTCAGAACTGATACGTCCTTGTGTTTTTTCTTCGACATATTTAGGTAAGTAGCTGTGATGATAGCCAAAGACAGAATCACGGGCAAACTCGGTTTCATGCACGGGCGTGGTGACATCATCAGTCATCAAATAATGCACGCTGTCCTTAGTGATACGTCCGCCTTCAAAAAACGCTGGTACGAGAAAATGAGCATCAAACGGACCGAGTTCTTCAGCAATGACATCGGTTTCAATGGGGTAATGTCCCCGTAAAGTCGAATCAGAACGACTGACAATGAGAAACCCGTCTTTTTTAGCTGCTTGTAGGGATGAAGCAGCATCTCCCTCATCTCCTCCCCCTACTCCAGTTATCACTTGTTTGAGGTTATGGCAAACTTCTCTGGTAATAGATGCTGCTTTTTCTGGGGGTAGCGCTCTTGTATTTGTTAGCACAAATAAAATTGGTGAATCATCCTGCAACCCCAAGCGTAAGGTGTCCACATCCCAATGCATAAGCAGCAAGCAACTGTGGACTGTTTGAGAACCCGTAGGGTCATCATCTAAGACAATTATTTTTGGTTTGTTGGTCATTTTTAAGTCAATGGGACGACTGTATTTTTCTTATTTGTGCTTGCACATCAAGAGCAATCTGCAATGATTGATTTAGCAGTTGAGCATACTCGCCTGAAACAGGGCTAAGTTGCAGACTTTGCAATTTTGTTAAATTATTGACAAGTAACTCTTGATTATTAGTCTGTAACTTTTTATTATCTCTTAAAATTCGTTCTGTTTTCAAAGCGCGAACTAAATCTTCTCTTATAAGTTGCAGAGCAGCTACAACTTTTTCTCTATCAGTTATACTACTTTCTGTGTTCCCAGATGTTGCTAGTTGGTCATGAATATCTATCGCTTTGATCACAGCATGATATTCATCAACTTCATCTAACAGTGTTGTGAGTGTTTTGGGACAGGTTAAACGCCGCCAAAACCAGCGCCCAACTATGACACCAAGTGGGACGCTTATAAGTAAAATGATTCCTAAGAGAATTGAAGAACCAATTGTTGGCAGAATAATAAACCCATAAATCAACCCGACAATGATTGGAGTCAGCGCGAGTGCTACAATCATCTCATTCATAAAAAAACTCAATCGCTTGTCGCGATTTTTGATAATAGAAGGTCGGAAGATATTATCTGGGTCTAACCCAATCAGGCGTCTCAGTTCTCCTTTCGTCATTTCCAGGCTTAATAAATCTGGCTGCAATGGATACTCCTATGAAAGCGCGAGTAGCGTCTCTTTGATATGTTAATACTATGTACTCATTCAAGCTTTACCATTGGGGATTTGTCACGATTAATGCTGTCGCAGCTGAACTATCCAATGGATGGGAGAAGAAATATCCTTGACCATATTCACAGTTCAACCTTCTTAAAAATGCTAGTTGCTCTTTTGTCTCTACCCCTTCGGCGGTGACATCAACACCTAGTTTGTGTGCAAGTGTGACAATTGTCTCAATAATTTCCAAATTCTTGCCATTATTGTCTATCGGGGTGACGAAAGAACGGTCAATCTTTAAGGTACTAATTGGAAAGTTATGCAGACGACTTAATGAAGAATAACCTGTACCAAAGTCATCAATTGATAACTCAATACCCATCTCTCGAAGTTTTGAAAACGCAACAGTTGTCTCATTGCCATTTTCCATGATGACACTTTCGGTAATCTCTAGCACAAGATAGCAAGCATCAAGACCAGTCAAGTGCAATATTTGCGCCATTTGCTCAATCAAATCCGGTTGGGAAAACTGCTTGATCGAGAGATTAACACTTATTTTGTTTAGTGAATTGGTGGGATCATCGCACATTCGCCAAGCTTGCATCTGACGGCATGCCTCCTGCAGCACCCAGTAACCAATCGAGACAATCAGTCCTGTTTCTTCCGCTATGGGGATAAAATCTGTAGGAGATACTAGACCACGCTCTGGATGCTGCCAACGCAGCAAAGCCTCAAAACCTGAAATTGTGCCACTGGTAAGCGAAACTATCGGTTGATAATAAACTTGAAACTCCTGACGCTCGATCGCTTGGCGCAAAGCAATCTCTAACTCTAATCTAGCTACAGCTTCTTCATACATCTCTAAGTTGAACAGCTCATAGCGCGCCTTGCCTAGTGCCTTGGCTCGGTACATTGCTGTGTCAGCATCCCTCAGTACGTCTTGTGGTTGATTATAATCTACTGCTGAACTCAAAGCGATGCCAATACTCGCCGTGGTGGACACTTCATGCCCATTCAGCCTAAAAGGTAATGCGAGTTCCTGTTGAATTCGTTCAGCTACTTGAATGGCATTTGACACATTCTCAATTGGGTCAAGCAAAACGGTAAATTCATCTCCTCCAAGCCGTGCTGCTATATCCGTGGAGCGTACGCACGATTCTAACCTTTTTGCTATTTCAAGTAGAAATTGGTCTCCAAGTAAGTGTCCGAGACTGTCATTAATCAACTTAAATCGATCTAGGTCTAAAAATAGGACGGCAAATAAATAATCCTTATGGCGTTTTTTCTGCTCAAGTGCAACTCCTAATCGGTTCATAAACAAAGCTCGGTTAGGTAGACCTGTTAGTACATCGTAAAACGCATTCTGTAGCAACTGTTCCTCTGCCCGTTTGCGCTCAGTAATATCATGGGTAATCCCAAGAATCTGATGAATTTCCCCATGTTCGTTTAAAAGCGGCACATAGGTGACAACTATAGTGAAAGGGTCAGAACCAGGCAAACTAATTTTGCATTCTCCGGTTTGTAAGGTACGTGTCTCCACAGTTTGGCGGAGGATGGGGAGAAAACTATTTGTAACTTCTGGGGGGAATAATTCTTCATCTGTGTTACCAATAATTGCTTCTTGAGGATAACCGCTGCGCCTGACTCCGAAAGCATTGATAAACTGGAGCCGTCGCTCGGCATCATAAATCACAAATGTATCAGGGATGTTATCAAGCGCTAAGCGGAATCGCTCTTCACTAAGGCGCAGCGCCGACTCCACCTGCTTACGCTCCGTAATTTCAGCTTCTAGCTGCCTATTAGCTTCTAATAGTTGAGCAAATGACTGTTGCAGTTGAGTCGCCATTTGGTTATGCGCCTGAGCAAGAACTCTGAGTTCCTTGATGCCTTCTACTGTAACAATTTGGTCTAACTTACCATTAGCGATTTCCCTAGAGGCTTCACTTAACCTCACAATTGGTTGCGTTATCCAATGAGAAGTTTTCAATCCTATCACTGTAGCCAGTATCAATGCTACAAAACATAACAAAACAGTGATTCGCGTGTTGGCTTCAATATGCTCCATAAAATCGGCTTCTGGAACCACCACGACAATCACCCAATCTAGCCCATAACCGTCTGTAAAGGGCATAGTCTGTATGTATTGCCGCTTGCCATCTATTTCAAATTCGAGCTGCTGGCTAGGAGAAATATTATAAAAATTACTAAAATTTTGTTGTAAATACTGTGTTGTGAGACGAGTGACGCGATCGCTGCTTTTGATCGCCTTTAACCGTTTACCTTTTTTCTCTCCTCCCTCTTGACTCAGGATAAAAGGTTGCTCAGCCGTTGAACTTGCTACCAAGTCTCCAGAACGCTCAATAATAAATGTCTGTCCTGAACGACCGATTTTTAAACTGTGCAAAAAGTTACCTAGTTGCGATAGAGATTGCGTTGCATTCGTCACTCCACACAAGCTACCAGCCTCGTCATAAAGAGGTTGAGTTGCACTAATCGCCAGCCCTAATGAAGAGAAATACGGATAAATTTCAGTCCAAGTAAATTGACCTGCTTTCACAGCTTTTGTGTACCAAGGGCGAGTGCGAGGATCAAAGGTTGTGTTAACTCGAATTAACTTGAGGCGATTACCTTGGCTGTCGGTAGTGTAGGTATGATATTTACCACCTGTTGATTGGTTTAGGACGCGGATGACGAGTGAACCATTATTCAGGCGATCGACCGAATGAATGTCTCCCTTGGTACTTGCAAAAGCGATTGGGCTTAAGGAATTAAATAACTGCATTTGATGCCAAAAATGGCGTTCTAGACTTTTTATAGATTTTAAATTTAACTCACCACAACCAACAGAATAGGAGTTCATCTGAGTAACAATTTGTGGTGTCTTCATGTAAGCAGTAATATGTTGATGAATCCGAGTGACAATCTCAGTCCGCAGCTGCGAAGCAACCTCATTAACAGCTTTTTGACCATTTTTTAAGGAGAAGAACGCTGTTAGCCCTACAGCAGTAGAGATTTGCACCACAAAAGGTAGTACGAGAGCTACACGCAGCGGTGCCTTTAGTAAGCTCTTTGCAATCGGACGCAAGAAATTCTGCACTGGTATTTCTAGACAGATTTAATAAAAGGTACAATTGCACTTGCAAGCGTCTGAGATTGCTTTTAATCCTCTTCTAATTTTCTTATTTCTACTTCCACGTCTTGTGTAATTTTTAAAGCTTCATCAAGTTGTCGTACATATTCTCTCGCATCATGGCTGACTTGTAATGCTTGGATAGCAGTGAGGTTGCTATCCAAAAGTTCTGTATTGACAGCAATAAATTCCTTATTTTTCCTCAAAATACGTTCTGTTTTTAACGCACAAATTAAATTAGCTCTCGTGGTTTTTAGTAGGGCTATGGCTTTTTCTCGCTCAGTTAAACTCACTCCTTGGTTTCCCGCCGCTTCTAGCTGGTCATTAATATCTATTGCTTTTAATACTGCATGATAATTATCAATTTTTTTAAGAATATTTTTCTGATGTTCTCTGAATAATCTCCACTTAATCAAGTAAGCAATAGGAATTAATCCCCAGCCAAAAAACAATATCTGCTGTACATACTCGCCTAAAAGTGGTACAAGTGCAAAACCAGGATATTTTAATTTTTCATAAGCTTTCAAATCTCTAGGACTTAGGTCAGCTATTTGTTTCAAGTCATCTTGTGTAATATATAAGTCTTGTAAATCGGGTTGCATAGCTGTCTATTGATTCAAGAGATTAGCTATTGGTGAAAAATTGCCAAGCAGCATCTGCTCTTTAAAGCGATTATTTTGTCGTTTGAACTTTTATCTTCAATCGCAATTCATCCTTAATACGGTTGAGAATTGAACCTTCATCAAGCGTTCCCAAAATTTTACTAATTACAGCTTTAGGACCATCTGGTCCCCAAGTTGCCCCATTGGCTAAATACGCTTTGGTTACATACCCAAGACCATAGCAAGAAACGCCAGCCACACCAGCTTGAGTCAGCGCTACTGACACATAAGCACCCAAGGACGCGCCCCCAGTGGCAGGTGCAGATAGACCGAGTAATGTTTTCAGCGAACTCAACCCCAAGTTTGCCAACAGTTCGCTAGCAGTGATACCACCCATACTGAAGGCAATTGTTTGTAATAATTTTACGGCTCCGGCTTCGGTCATAGGAATGCCATAAAGTTTGGATAAACCTAGGATCAGGACGATATCTATGACTGCACCACTGAGAATATCTATAACTGTGACAGGATTGAGAGCGATCGCCATTGCCTTAGTGATCACCGCTTTCCAAATCAACTGATTGGCACTTGTATCTCGAATGTTTAGTTTTCGCTGCACCAATTGTTCGTTGACGTTGTCAGCATACAGCATTGTGTTGAGGGCAACCAAAGCTTTACCTTCGCGGTGCAGAATTTCCAAAATTTTCAGCTTCAGTTCCTCGACTTGGGCAGTACCTGTACGCACCTGCACACCTCTAGTACCGTCAGGACGATGAACCATTGTCCTCACTAACGGCGATGCTGCTGCCATAACAATTTCATCGGGTGAAAGTAATTCCCGCACCCTCTCATCCCGGATTTTTTCATAGATTGCCATCCGGTCTGCTTCGGGATACTGGTCTACTTTGTTAAACACTAGCAAGATCGGTTTACCCGCTTCTCGTAACTGGGCAAGGGCTTCGTGTTCAACTTTCGTCATATCGCCAGAAATCACAAACAGAATCAGATCTGCTTGTTTTGCCACCTGTTGAGCTAATGCGGTGCGGGTTTCACCATCTACCTCGTCTAACCCTGGGGTATCTATCAATTCCACTTGAGATTGACCAGTTCCCGATAAAGTCACTCGTAAAGCACGTTCTGTTTCCCCAATTGCTTCTTCAGTAATACTCCAACTTGCGGTTTGAGCATTGCGGGTGACACCGTGCAAGGGACCTGTTTCAAACACTGGTTGCCCCACCAAAGCATTGAGTAGAGATGATTTGCCGCGTCCCACCATCCCAAAAGCAGCTATTTGCACCACCATACGCTCTAACTTCGAGAGCATTGTTTCCAAATCCGCGATTTCCGTCTCAAGTCCGTTTTTTTCCTCTTGAGTGAGGTCAAGATGACCTACCAAATTTTGTAGTGCCGTTCGTGCCTGTTTATAGTTAAGTTCTGCTTGAATATCATCAAAAGTGAAAATGGCACTATCGAGTTCTTCCTCCCAGTTGAGAGGATTTTCGCCACTGTTGGGCAAATCGCTACGATGTGGATCGGGCAATGTTGAAGTCATATCAATTTTGGATTTTAAATTTTAAGTTACTTTAAGCTACTTATAGCTGATAAATTTTAATAAACCCCGTTACCATCCTAGTAATTTTTAGCAGCAGATTGGGGACGCGGGGAAATGAGTACGTAGGCAGGTGGTTAGTGAAACTTTTTGACAACTAACAATTAACTAATGGCTAACAAAAAGTCCTAAACTGAAGAATGCATCTAGTAGCGATATTGTTATTGACGAAATCACCTGTGCGAAAAATAGTTATTGCCGGTAACTGGAAAATGTTCAAAACCCAGGCAGAATCCCTGGAGTTTTTAAAAGGATTTCTGCCCAGCTTGGACGAAACCCCCCAAGACCGAGAAGTGGTATTATGCGTCCCCTTCACCGATTTAAACGTTTTGTCCAAGAATTTGCATGGAAGCCGTGTACAATTAGGGGCGCAAAATGTCCATTGGCAAGAGAGTGGAGCCTATACCGGTGAAATTTCCGGACTGATGCTCACGGAAATTGGGGTGCGCTATGTTATTGTCGGTCATAGCGAACGGCGGCAATACTTTGGGGAAACGGACTATACCGTCAACCTGCGCCTCAAAGCTGCTCAACGGTTTGGTCTTACCCCAATTCTATGTGTAGGTGAAACTAAACAACAACGAGATGCGGGAGAAACAGAATCACTTATTATCACCCAATTAGAAAAAGACTTAGTGGATGTAGATCAGGAGAATTTGGTGATTGCTTACGAGCCAATTTGGGCGATCGGCACCGGCGACACTTGTGAATCCAAGGAAGCCAATCGGGTTATCGGTTTAATTCGCAGCCAGTTGAGCAATCCTGGTGTGCCAATTCAATACGGTGGTTCAGTAAAGCCGAATAATATAGACGAAATCATGGATCAACCAGAAATTGATGGCGTTCTGGTGGGAGGGGCAAGTTTGGAACCTGCAAGTTTCGCCAGACTCGTGAATTATCGGTGATTTGTGTACATTTTTTCTCGTTCCCTGGCTCAGCCAGGGAATGCATACAGTGAGGCTCTGTCTCATGTAAAATCTAGCAAAAGTCATCCGGAAATCTGGAGGCTGAGCCTCTAGTCAAGCGTTCCCAGGCTGAGCCTAGGAACAAGTTTAGAGCGCAAATCTTATGACACCCAATTTGATAATTCGAGAACGCTGTTTTGAGTGGGGACAGCGAACATACCTCATGGGCGTTCTCAATGTCACGCCTGACAGTTTTAGTGATGGTGGCAAATTCAATACAACCACTGCTGCTTTAGCACAAGCGCAAGCAATGATAGCAGGTGGTGCTGATATTATCGATGTTGGTGGACAATCAACTCGACCAGGGGCACAGCAAATCACTGTTGCAGAAGAACTTGACAGAGTCTTGTCAGTGGTACAGGTTCTACGAAAAGAGATATCAGTACCAATTTCTGTAGATACAACAAGGGCAGTAGTTGCCAAGGCTGCTGTGCAAGCCGGTGCGGATATAGTTAATGACATTTCCGGCGGTACGTTTGACCCAGAAATGTTGTCCAGTGTAGCTACAATGGATGTGCCAATTATATTGATGCATATCCGAGGAAACCCACAGACAATGGCACAATTCACAGATTATCAGAATTTAATACAGGAAATTTATAGTTTTTTGGCAAAACAAATTGCCGCAGCAGTGGCTGCGGGTATTGATCAACGAAAAATAATTATTGATCCAGGTATTGGCTTTGCTAAGAACTATGAGCAAAATTTAGAAATTTTTCGCCGCTTATCCGAATTGCGTCAACTCAACTGCCCGATTTTAGTAGGAGCATCACGTAAAAGTTTTATTGGTCGTATTTTAAATCAACCAGACCCGAAAGCCCGAGTCTGGGGAACGGCGGCGGCGTGTTGTGCTGCTATCTTTAATGGCGCTGATATCCTCCGAGTTCACGATGTTAAAGAAATGCGCGATGTGTTGTTAGTTGCTGACGCAATCTTGCGACAATCTTCGTCAGTCCTAACCTAAAACTAGCTAGCACCACGTTCGGTACTCTTGCCATTACCACCTTCCTCCGTTGCCGATTCTTTCACCAACTCGTTCATCATGTCGCCAGTTTTGCCTGGATCTACAAAGACTACTTTGGCATTTGGGCTTTCACCAAGTCTGTAACTGGCATTGATGTAATCTTGAGCCACAAGATACCGCAGAATTTCCTTGCTTTCGGGATTGGTACGCAAAGCGTCAGAAATTATCTGCATTGAGGTTTTTGTACCTTCTGCTTTCTTAATTGCGGCTTGTCGCTGCCCTTCTGCTTCTAAAATTGCAGCGCGGCTATTAATTTCAGCTGCCCGCTGCTCTTCCATTGACCTGCGTACGCTCTCAGGCGGTGTAATACTCTGAATATCTACCCGGAGAATTTCAACTCCCCACTGTTCCGTTGTCCGATTTAACTCTTCTAATAAGGCTCTGTTCATGTCCACTCTGGATGAGTTGGTTTCCTCCAAGCTGTTCTGAGCAATGATTTCTCGAAGCGTGGTTGTAGTTAAGGTTGCTAACCCCTGTTGGAGATCGTCAATTTCGTAAAAGCTTTTCTCTATATTTCTGATCCGCCAGTACACAACCCCATCTACTTCTAGATAGATGTTATCTCTGGTGATCACATTTTGCGGCTTGATGTCCAATACCTGCTCGCGCGTTGTGTCCTCCATCACAATTTGATCGAGCAAGGGAACAATGAAGTTTAGCCCTGGTCTCAGTTTCCGATGATACTGCCCCAAGCGTTCCACTAAGGCTTCATTCCCCTGATTAATAAGTTTTGCAGAGCCTAATGCATATCCTATAAGGACTAAGACTATGGCAATAATCGGTTCCATGTATTCTCCTATTTAGCGTTTAGTGGCATTAACTGTAAGGACGCGGCACTACCATGTCCTATCTTCAGTCTAATGTCCAGAATGTGTAATGTTAATATCACAAGTTGCGGTACCAGGCAAGACTATTGGGAAATGTAAAGATTTACAGGTACTTAGGATTGGACATGGCTAGTGAACTACCCCGCGGCTCCGGGTGGACGGGGCTTCTGTACTCATAGGGGAGTGCCTCAGATGAGACTTTCGCCCCATCTTTGGTCTTACCTCCCCTCCTACAGCAGAGACGGCTGAACCTTCCGCCTTTAGCATTCTGATACCCTCTACTCTAATATTAATGGCTGCATTTCCATCTCTGTCATGATGAGCGCCACAGTTCGGACAAGTCCAGTCCCTTACGTCTAACGACATCTCTTTGACTTGGTAAAAACACTTAGAACAGAGCTTGGAACTAGGGAACCACCTATCAATTTCAACCAACCTTGCACCTTTGCGTTCTAGTTTGTAGGCTAAGAAGTTGGTCAATGTTCCCCATCCAGTATCAGAGATTGCTTTCGCCAAGTTATGGTTACGAACCATGCCTTTGACATGAAGATTCTCTACTATGACAGCTTGGCTATCGCTGACCAACTTGTAACTAAGTTTATGTAGAAAATCTTGCCGCGAGTTGCTAAGGCGTTCGTACACTTTGGCAACAACTTTTCTATATCTGTAGCGTGAATTACTTCCCTTTTGTTTACGTGCTAGCTTTTGTTGTTTGCGCTTGAGATTATTCTCGTGTTTGGCAAGATGCTTAGGATTATCATATTTGGACACCTTTTTACCGTCTGTGACAACAGCAAAGTGTTTCAACCCTAAATCAACGCCATAAATCTTACCTTCTGTTGTAGATGAATTTTCACATTCTACTTCAGTTAGGATAGATGCAAAGTATTTCCCCGATGGCGTTTTGCTAACGGTAACAGTTTTGATTTTCCCCGAAATCAGTCTGTGTATTTTGGCTTTGACTACTCCGATATTACCTGGAAGTTTGACATTGCCCTCTACTATTTTGACGTTTTGAGGATACTGAATTGACTGTTTACCATGTTTGGATTTGAACTTGGGAAACCCAGCACGTTTATCAAAAAAATTTTTGTATGCTGTGGTCAGATTGAGTGTTGTAGCCTGCAAAACCTGGCTATAACAATCAGCCAACCATTCCGTATCTTTTTCTTTTTTAAGTTTTGGTAATAGTGAATTGAGTGCCACTTGTCCAAGTCCTTTCCCTGTTTCTGTATAAACTTCAATAGATTTATTCAAAGCATAATTCCACCACCAACGCGCACAACCAAACGTCTGAGCTAGTTGTATCTGTTGTTCTTTTGATGGATATAAACGAACCTGTACAGCTTTGTGTAGCACTCAATATCACCTCCTTGTTTTGTTGATTCTACTAGTATATGTAGTTAGCAGTAAAGTAATATCTGGATAAATTTGGAAATTGTGAGGTACATCCATAAAGGATGTACCTCACAATTTCCCGACTATCCATCCCCACCGCATTGGTTGCGGGAATTCCATCAAATTCGTTAAATCACCAAGGGAGTTGGGTATGCAAATACAATTTGTATAATTATTCTACTGATATGATATCGAACATACTTTCCAGAAAACGTACAGGCGATGCCCCTCGTACTTTGCACCATCGCCACACAATGAATCGTTGTAGACTACATCTATAACCATTCTTGTGGGATGGATGTCGCAGTACGTGCCGCACTCCGTCGCCCGTCTTTGGTTTAGGGCGGACAAGATGTCCACCCCACAAGAAAATCAGAGCATTAGCCCTGTTTTTTGGCCTTTTTTGGGCTTTTTTGGGCGCAGTGAGTCTGTGTGATGAAATTTTTTCACACAAAGTGCCAATCAATTGCCATCCTTATACTATTTATCGATAGGCTCTAGCCACCGTTTGATACTTGCTGGTAATTCGGAAACCAGACGCAAGGGTAGCTGGGATGTAGAGAGAGATTGAGCGTAAGCTGGTGTTAAAAAAGGTTGGTAAATTTTTGCTTCTGGTGTTAATTGCTTGATAAATGCTAAAGTCACTCCTTGAGTTAATTGACGTAAAGATTTGGTTTCTTCGCCTATTCGTTCTTTAACAATAGTGGTGGCTGCACTTGTTGGGTATATTGGATCGCTAATACTTAAGTGAGTACCACCAATCGCAGTTAACAGATACTTCTCACCCCGCAGTTGGGTAAAAGGTTCTATCTGATGCTTCAGCGCTGGAGTCAGGGCGTCTTCGGTTCCAGTTAAGATTAAGACTGGTTTGCTGACTTGAGCCAGACCTTTTTTGCCGAAGAGGTTTCCAACTAGGGGGTTGAGAGCGATCGCACTCTTGATTCGCTGATCTTGTAACCTCAGTTTTCTCTCTTGTAAGGAAGCCGCCGCACACTGCAACCAATCACCAGGAGCTTCGCCAATATTTAAAGAATCTTTGCAAAATTTACGCAACTCCTCTAAGTCTACCTCTCCCCCCACCAAAGCCAAAGCGGTGTAACCTCCCAAGGAGTGACCGATAACAGTGACTTTTTTGGTGTTTAACTTTCCTTGAAGTTGTCCAGGTTGAGTATTGAGTTTTGCCAGTTCATTTAACGTAAAGCTGACATCTTTTGGTCGATCAATAAATTCAGTTGCTCTTAGCAGCTGTCCCAAATTCTGTGTATCTGAGGCTCTACTGACAGCGTTGGCGTTGCTACCAGGATGTTCAACAGCAGCAACAGTCAAGCCATAAGAAGCTAAATGACGCGCCAAATAGCTCAAAAATCTTCGGTTTCCCCCAAACCCGTGGGAAAGGACAACCAGTGGGTTTTCGGCGTTTCCCTGACTCGAATAAATGTCTACAGGAATCGTACGGTTACGCTGTCGGTCATTCAAAATGATTGTCTGCTGCTGTACTGCTTCAGAACCGAGCGCTGCTGGATTGAATGCTGCTTTAAAGGGTATGCTACTTTCAGCAGACAAGTCTCGTTCTAGTAAGAGACCAAAAGCTTGACTTTGTAAGTTATTTGGGTTAAAATCAACAGCCAAACCGATAGCTTTCGTGGCGTCTACGGTAATATTCTCTCCTGGGTAAGCTCGCAAGAAGCTGAGTGCGTTAAAACCGTTTGCCTGGCGTAGTGCGAAATTCAGGGTTGCCTTGATACTTTCTGATGTACTGCCTGGTATAACTCCACCTATGGATGATATAAATTCTCTACCTCCTGGCGATCGCACAAGCTCGTCAACAAATTTATCAGCAAAAGCAGGATTGATCTCCAACCGTTTCGTCAAAAGTCCTCTGACTTCAGGCGTGAGCATCGATGACAAAACTTCTAGCCCGGATGGTAGTGTCCCGGTTTTGACAAATTTTTCTAAATCTGCGATCGCTACCGACTGCTGAAATGGACCAAGGCGGATGGTGACTGTTTGGGCTGCCAGAGTTGAGGGTATTCCAACACCCCATCCCAAAGTAAGCGTCAAAACAGAGAGTAATCTTTGTCGCCAGGATGCCTTACGCGAATGTTTGCCAAGCTGAAACTGCATATAAGTCATGAGTCATTAGTCACGCTTTCATAGTGGCGCAAAATTTATGACTTTCCTAATCGCAATACAGTTTCCTGGAAATCTGGGGACGCAAAGGGGGTAAAGGGGACTGGGGACCCTTGGATTGGGGTAATGGTTATCAAACGAAAAATTATGTCCGGGGCTTTAACTCCCCCCAAATTTTAGAGCATTTCCCCAGTCCCCAGTCCCCAGTCCCCAGTACCCAATCCCAGAGCATTTCCCAGTCCCGATCTTAAAAGCCGATTCCGAAAAATCTGATAATACTCAAGATAGTACCTAAAGGTCCTCCTACAGTGTTGATGGTATCAGAAGTCTTAGCTAGACCATTCCGGCTGATTAACACAACATCATTATTGCGAAGTATGGGATTCGTTTGCTCGTTAATTCCTGCTGTTAAATCTACTTTTACTAGACGTTTGGTCACAGAACCATCAGGATTGAGGCGAACCAAATCTACATTAGCCCTGGTAGCTCTTGCATCGTTAAATCCACCTGCAGCAAGTATTGCTTGGTTTAAGGAGCTATTCGGCTGAATGTCTATTGGTCCTGCTCTTTTGACTTCGCCGACCACGTTTACTTGAATGCGTGAGGGGGATAAAGTTGTTGTCGCTAATTGAGTCGCTTCTGATCGGTTGATTTCGGTTGCAGTTGGAAAATAAATTGTATCTCCGTCTTGCACAATCAGATCTTGATTGATGTCACCACTTTCTAAAAGTTTCCACAGGTCAATTTTTATATTTTGTTCTCCACCAGTTCTTGTGGGGCGGCGGATCACGACATTGCGAATATCCGCTTGTGACGTGATTCCCCCAGCTAATTGCAGCGCCCGTGATACAGTGGGCAAACCTGATATGGTAGGCGCACCGGTTGTGGTGCCTGACCCTTCTGCAGCACCTTGGGTGATAAGATAGGTTCCCTGACGCACAACTTCACCAACGACTGCGACTGTACGGGGTGTGGTGGGGTTTGCGGCAAAGGTAGTTGCGGATAAATTTCGTGCCTCTGCCAAGTCTAAGTTGCTTGCCATTGGCACATAGATGGTGTCTCCATCTCGCAAAGTAATATCCTGTGGTAATGTGCCTGTTCGTAAGAATTCCTTCAAATTGAGGGTGAGGATTTGCTGTGGACCGCGTCCTAACTGACGCCGTAATTCCACTCTTGTCAGGTCCGCACTCGCTGTCACTCCCTGAGCTGTCGTCAATGCCGATAATACAGTGGGGTACTGCACACCAGGATTATCACCCGCGCCTCCTTGTAAGCTGAGACTGTAGCCTCCTGGACGTGTCACCTCTCCGGCAACATTAATATTGATGGGACGGGATGATAAAAGATTGACTGATATAATAGGACGCTTGAGATAGCGAGAGTATCTTTGAGTAATTAAGTCAGCTGATTGTTCTGTTGTTAGCCCTAACAGGGATACAGTGCCAATCAGAGGTAAGTTTATCCCTCCACCCGGCGGAATTTGGTACTCGCCTGAATACTCTGGAACCTCAAATACACTGATTCTGATGCGATCGCCGCCTGCTAATGTATAGTTTGTATCTACCCTACCCGTTGTGCCTGGTGCGGTTTGTCTCTGGGTATAGTTTGTATCTTTCTGTAACGTTGATGGTGCGGCTTGCGTTTGTCTATTTGTTGCGGCTGGTACGGCTTGGCTTTGAGAAGTTGTTTTTATTTGCGTCGTTGTTGGTACGGCTTGTCTTTGAGGACTTGTTTTTATTTGTGTTGTTGGTTGTTTGACTTGATTCTGAGCTAAGCTAACAGACGGAAACGCGATATGAACAACAGTTAACAGTACCACACCCCCGAATGGTTTACTGATAAATTTTAACCTTGCATTATCCATATTTACCTAAGACTACTATTTAGTAAAGTACTTTCTAAACATTTTTAGCTTGACTCTTCTTACCTATTCAAGTTCCTCACAATCATCTCTTCTTAAAGAATCTTCTTTTTCAGGAGCATAATTGTTTATTGTCTTTGAACTTTTAGTAAAGTTCATTTAAAGTTGAATATTTATCATACCTACTCTTTAAAATATTGTGGTTTTCATTACACTTTATATGATTGATTTTGCACTTCACTATTAGTATAAACAAAAATATTCCTCTTTAGCAAATATTACGGGTAATAAAAGTAGGATTTGTAAGTAATAGGTGGTGGTATCTAAGCAGCATGAAACTACAATAAAAATATTAGGAAAAACAGACAAAGCTTTGAATTTTCCTATTTATTTATACGTTATTCGTTGTTTTTAATAGTTATACAAAGAGCATCTGACTGAGGATGGTGAGTAAATAAGGTTAGCAGAATCCCCGTCAAACTATCCTTTGAGAGTTGTTATGTCTTTGGATTTGTTGGACAAAAAACTCCTCCAAAGAAGGACGAGACAAATTCATGGCAATGAGTTGCCCTCCCATCAAGCGAAGACTGGCAAGAAAATCATAAGCATCGCCTTGCACTTCACCTAGCCAAGAACCATTAGGCTGATACTCTAGATTGGGAACCCATTTTTTGAGAATTTCCCAATCACCACCTTGACCTTGGACATGATATACATTACTTGTTCCTAATAGTTCATTAAGGAAACCAGAGGAAATTAGTTCTCCTTGAGCAAGGATAGCAACGCGATCGCAAAGTTGCTCAACTTCACTAAGAATATGGCTGTTGAAAAAAACCGTCTTACCTGAAGCTTTAAGCGTCACAATAATTTCGCGCATTTGGTAACGCCCCACAGGGTCAAGACCGGACATCGGTTCATCAAGAAACACCAGCTCTGGGTCATTGATGAGTGCCTGTGCCATACCGACACGCTGTAGCATTCCTTTAGAATAGCGACGAAGCAGCTTTTTGCGGGCGTCTGCTTGGGATAACCCCACCAATTCCAACAGTTGAGGAATGCGTTGACGTTGTACTTTTTTAGGAATTTGAAACAGCCCAGCTGCTGCTTGTAAAAATTCCCAAGCAGTGAGGTAGTCATACAAATAAGGATTTTCGCTGAGATAGCCGATGCGTTCTTTAACACTGCGATCGCCCAATGGTCTACCCAAAAGCAATCCCCGTCCTGACGTTGGGCGAATAATCCCCAGCAACAATTTCAACAGCGTCGTTTTTCCAGCACCATTCGGTCCAAGTAACCCAAAAGTTTCTCCCTTATAAACTTTCAAAGAACAGCTTTTGAGGGATACGACTTTTTGATTCAAAAAAAAGCCAGTACGATAGACTTTTCGCAACTCAGAAGTTAGGACAACAGGCGGAATGCCTGTGGTATTTAGTTGAGAGTCGGGGGCGTCTGCAACAGACATCATGTTGTGCTTACGGCTACAGCAAAAATACGATGTAATGATAAATTACCCAGTTGACTGACAATAATAACACCTTATTGACGAATGTCCTCTCAATAGGGGATGAGGGAGTGACGGCTTCGCGGCTCGACTGAGCTTCGCCGAACGTCCGTGAGCGCTCAGCGGCTCGAGTGAGCCTTCGCCGAACTCCGAACGGAGGGAGGGACTGAGGGAGACTCATAATGCCCTACTTTATGAATGCGTGAATTTTGAATTGGTTTCCCTTGCTCCCCTGCTTGTTCACAGCATCCCCTTAGAACTAGGAATCATACCTGCACGACGCTTATCGATTTCTACTGCCATCCGCATTGCTCTGGCAAATGCCTTAAATGTTGCTTCAATAATGTGATGGGAATTCATGCCATCCAATTGGCGAATGTGCAGTGTCATTTCGGTGTGGTTCACTAAAGCCACAAAGAATTCGCGTACTAGTTGGGTGTCATAAGTTCCCACTCGCTGAGTGGGAATTTGCAAGCCATAGCTAAGGTGGGGGCGTCCAGAAAAATCCAACGCCACCTGAATGAGTGCTTCATCAAGAGGTGCAAAGAAATGACCAAAGCGGACAATACCTTTCTTATCGCCAAGTGCCTTGCTAATAGCTTGACCCAAGGTAATACCTACATCTTCGTTGGTATGGTGGTCATCAATGTGCAAATCCCCGGTCGCCTTGATCTCCAAATCAAATAACCCGTGGGAGGTGATTTGATGCAGCATATGATCTAAAAAGGGAATGCCGGTTGCTGCATTGCAAACACCTGTACCATCGAGGTTAACTCTGACATAGACATCTGTTTCGCTTGTCGTGCGGCTAATTTCGGCAATACGATCGCCATTGGGAGGCGCTTCGTTGTGTGAGGGGAGAATTTGGCGTAGGACGGAGTCCTTAGCGGAGGCATCGCTTATTTGCATACAGAACCTAGCTTATGCTTACTATAGAGTAATGGGTCAGAGCCATTTGCTAACAGCTAATCGCTAATGGTAAATAGACAAATAGTGATTATGAGTTAACAAATAGCAATACTAACTTTACATTCCCATGATTTCATATCCTGCATCCACGTACAGGACTTGCCCTGTGATTCCACTTGCCAAGTCACTACATAGGAAAGTCGCCGCATTGCCCACTTCTTGCTGAGTGACGGTGCGTCTTAAAGGAGCAATCTGCTCCACATGATGAATCATATCCAAAATGCCTCCTACAGCACTAGAGGCTAAAGTCCGAATCGGACCGGCAGAGATGGCATTCACTCTGATATTTACAGGACCCATCTCAGCTGCTAAGTATCGCACGCTCGCTTCCAACCCTGCTTTGGCAACTCCCATCACATTATAGTTGGGAATTGCCCGCACACCTCCTAGGTAGGTGAGAGTGACGATACTTCCTCCCTGTGTCATCAAAGGTTTAGCATATCCGGCGAGTTGCACTAGGGAGTAGGTACTGACCTCTAAAGCTAGATTGAAGCCAGAACGGGAGGTTTGGCTAAAATCTCCACTTAGATCATCTTTGTTGGCATAGGCAAGGCAATGGATAAGAATATCTAAAGACCCCCATTTAGCGCTAATCGTATCGAAGGTAGATTTAATCTCCTCGTCGTTCTGGACATTACAAGGAAGAAACAAACTAGGGTTTAGCGGTTCTACCAGTTCTGCGACTTTTTTCTCCATTTTGCCTTTCTCATCTGGCAAATATGTAATGCCTAGGTTAGCTCCTGCTTTGTGTAGTTGTTGGGCTATCCCCCAGGCGATCGAGCGGTTGTTTGCGATTCCCGTTACTAAGGCATTTTTTCCGGTGAGATCCAGCATAGAAATTCTTAATGTGAACATTCATGCTTGAGCATACTAGAATCTGACACCAATTTGTCTTTGTTTTGGGTACTATTTGCAAACATGATTTTTCAGTAAACTTTTGATACAACACAATTCACACTTAATTTTTAAGACATGGTCAACATATAGCGGTTATTAATGATTGTCTCGTCTTGCGGTAGCTGGTTGAAAGTAGGTAGTAGATAGTAGGTATTAGGTAGTCAATAGGATTTTTCTCCCTATCGGCCACATACCATTATCAAGAACCTTTTCATACCTTCAATAGAATTACTATGTCTATTTTTTTTACTTCATAAAACTTTTGAAAAGAAGTTTTGTAATTAACTATTAAAAAGGACTAGATCTAAAGACTAAAAATTATGTATTATGATGAACAAATAACTGTAAGGCAAAGATGATAAGTATAGGAAAGTACAAAAACGTTGACAATGTGTGATTGATTTTTCAGGTGTATTCTTAGGGAATCGGTTTTAGTTTTTCCGGCATTGGGTAGGGGAAGGGAGATGATAGTGACACAAGATAAAGCCCTAGCAAATGTTTTTCGTCAGATGGCAACCGGAGCGTTTCCGCCGGTTGTGGAAACATTTGAACGCAATAAAACCATCTTTTTCCCCGGCGATCCTGCCGAACGAGTGTATTTTCTATTAAAAGGTGCCGTTAAACTCTCCAGGGTGTATGAAGCAGGAGAAGAAATAACCGTAGCACTGCTGCGGGAAAATAGTGTTTTCGGCGTCTTGTCCTTGCTGACAGGAAACAAGTCAGATAGGTTTTACCATGCGGTTGCTTTTACATCTGTAGAATTGCTGTCAGCACCAATTGAACAGGTGGAACAAGCGCTAAAGGAAAACCCAGAATTGTCAATGTTAATGCTGCGAGGATTATCTTCGCGGATTTTACAGACAGAAATGATGATAGAAACACTCGCTCACAGAGATATGGGTTCTAGGTTGGTGAGTTTTTTGTTAATTCTTTGTCGTGATTTTGGCGTTCCTTGTGCAGATGGAATCACAGTTGATCTGAAGCTATCTCATCAAGCGATCGCTGAAGCCATTGGTTCAACCCGCGTTACCGTCACTAGGTTACTAGGTGACTTGCGCGAGAAAAAGATGATTTCCATACACAAGAAAAAGATTACTGTTCATAAGCCTGTTACCTTAAGTCGGCAATTCACCTAAAAAAGTTTTGAGTTCGGAGTCCTGAGTTATGAGTAAGATAAAAAAGTCAGAAAAAAGAACTCAAAACTTAGGGCTCAAAACTCAGACCTTTCTTGGATTGGAATAAGGATAGGTGAAAATTGAGTGAACTCAATGCTTGCCTTTTTCCCAATTTCCCACAGATAATGACTGGAAGTAGTAGGCTGTATCTGGAAGGATTTCGTCGGTAGCTGAAGATGACCACCGGGTACATCCTAATTTTGGCAATTTTAATTGTGGGAGGCGTGATTGCCACCGTAGGCGATCGCATTGGCACAAGAGTTGGCAAAGCGCGGCTCTCACTGTTCAAGCTGCGTCCTAAAAACACCGCAGTACTGGTAACGATTTTGACAGGAACTTTGATCTCGGCATCTACCCTAGCAATTTTATTTGCTATTGACGATGGTTTGCGCACAGGAGTGTTCGAGCTAGAGGATATTCAAAAAGACCTCAGGCGCAGACGCGAACAACTGAACACAACAGCAAAACAGCTAGAAGACACTAAAGGAGAGCTAGAGCAAGCTCGAAAAGAACAAAAGGCTCAAGAAGAACGCTTGCAGCAGACGAATCAGTCCTTGCAGGAAGCAAACGCCAAACAACAGGCAACACAAGCTCAACTGAACCGTACCATAAGCCAACAAGCTCAGACTCAAGCTCAACTTCAAGGCACACAAAACCAGCTTAATCAAGCAGTCAGTCGCTATAAACAAGCCATAGGGGAACTTCAAAGCGTTGCTGACGAGAAAAAAAAGCTGTTGGTGGAAATAGAACAAAGAAAAGTAGAACGTCAACGACTTTATGCGGAAGCGAAAAAAGCAATTGAGCAAGCCAAAACAGCGATTGGCAAACGCGATCGCGAACTAGCCAACCGACAGCAAGCTATTGAAGAACGTGATAAAAAAATCACCGCACTGGATCAACTCATTCAAAAACGCAATGCAGAAATTGCAGCCCGAGAGCAAGTGATTACTCAACGGGAATCTCGCCTCCAAGAATTGGAAAGACAACAATACTCTCTAGAACAGGAAGTGGCAAGGCTGGAAAAATACTACCAGTCTTACCGTGACCTGCGTTTAGGGAAACTAGCACTATTTCGTGGTCAAGTTCTTGCCGGAGGCGTTGTTCGTGTCGAGCAGCCTGTAGCAGCACGTCAGGCAATCATTCAACTTTTACAAGAAGCTAACCGAAACGCTAGCATCGAATTAACTGAGCCTGGGACGAATCCGACAAATTCGCAGCCGCTCCAAGTGACACAAGAGCAGGTAGAGCAATTGAGCAAGCAGATTAATGATGGTCGAGAATACGTAGTGCGAATTTTTTCTGCAGGTAATTATGTTAAAGGAGAGAAGCAGATTGGATTTTTTGCTGATGCAGCGCGCAATCAAGTGGTTTTTACCGGAGGTGAGGTCATAGCAACCACGAGCGCAGATCCCAACACCATGACATCCTATCAACTACGGCAACGGCTGGAACAGCTCATTTCTGCTTCGCAATTTCGTGCCCGTAACGCTGGGATTTTAGAAAGTATTCAAATTGATGGAACTTTCATTCGCTTTATCGCCCAGTTGAGACAGTACAACCAGCCAATAGATATCAAGGCTATTGCCGCTGAGGACACATATACAGCAGGACCATTGAAAGTTAAACTAGTGGCAATCCAAAACGGACAGATTATTTTTAGCACTTAAAAAACTAAGGATAAATGAAAAATGCTTAAGTACGAATGTGATTGAGCTATGTTGCTAATTGTTAATTTTTAATAATTTCTAGTCAAAAGTTTATAGTTCAAAAGCTATTGACTTTTGACTTTTGACTTTTAACTTTTTATTATGACTTTGCGTGAATTCTTGCCAACTCAACCAGCTATCTTGGGCTTCGACCCAGGTCGTGATAAGTGTGGTTTAGCAGTGATGGGACTGGATAGACAACTGTACCATCACCAAGTCGTATCGGCAAGCGAGGCGATCGCCGCTATTGTGTCGCTGCGTCAAAAATTTCCCATTTCCTTACTGGTGATGGGTGACCAAACCACGGCAAAACGCTGGAAACAGCAACTGTATGACCAATTAACAGATCCGCTGAACGTTATTTTAGTGGATGAGCGCTACACTAGCTTAGAGGCACGCGATCGCTACTGGCAAATGTATCCTCCTAAAGGATTGGCCAAGCTGATACCACAGGGCTTTCGGCAACCACCACGACCAATAGATGACATTGTAGCCATCCTGTTAATTGAAAGATACCTCAATCGTTTAACTGAATCAGTAGTTAGGAATCAAGAGTGAAGAAACAACAGGGAAAAGTGAAGAAAGAAGACTCAAGCAACCATTCTGTCTTCTCTGTTGTGTCTTCTATCTTATTTCTTACAGTTCTGCTCGAATAGTAAAAGCATAGTCTCCTCCCGGTTCAAGCTGGTAGTCTCGTTGCTCTAAAAAGCGACCGAGAGGTTCTTTGATTAAAGCTCGCCCTTGAGAAGGCTTGACAGACAGTTCTCCCTGGCGGAAATGCCATTGGAACTGCCATTCAAAGTCACCTGCTCTGACTTCACCTTCAAGAAAGCCCTGTTGCCAGGATTGACGGGTAATCCTCACATGGGCGGTAGTTTCTGGTAAACGTTTAGCACTCACAATGCTGTGTGTCAAGTTTAAAATGAAAGCTAACTTTTTATAGCTTTACATTTCCTCAAAATACCTCAAATAGACCAATGGGAGTATTTGGGTGTTCGCTTGACACTCCTACGGGTAAGATATATGAGAAATTCTAAAGCCCGCGCAAGCGGGCTTGATCCATGTAGCCGCAAGTTCACTCGTGCGGCTGTCAAGATTTTGGATTTGCAATTTAGCCGCAAGTTCACTCGTGCGGCTATCTAGATTTTAGATTTGCGATTCATCCACAATCGGTAAATCTAAATCCTGATTTAGAGATTACCGATTCACAGCCGCAGCTTCTCGCGCTGCAGCCGCCTGTTCTGGATGAATACCTAGGCGGGTGAGATTAATCCTGCCTTTGTTGTCAATTTCGCGGACTTTGACAATCACTTCATCACCGACTGCGACTTCATCCTCAACTTTGCCAACACGATAGTCAGCAAGTTGCGAAATGTGGATCATCCCTTCTTTGCCAGGTAAAAATTCCACAAACGCACCAATCGGTATGATTCGCGTCACCCGACCTACGTAGACATCACCTTCGTTGAGCTTTCGTGTCATGCCTTGGATGATGTTACGCGCTTTTTTCGCCTTGCTTTCATCCACGGCAGAAATCGTCACCGTTCCATCGTCTTCGATGTCAATTTTTGCACCTGTTTCCTCAGTGATGCCCTTAATCGTCTTACCACCTGGTCCAATGACCAGACCAATCATGTCTGAATCAATCTTAATGGTCAACAGACGTGGCGCATAAGGTGACATTTCCTCACGCGGTTGAGCAATTGTCTGGAGCATTTTCTCCAGAATATGCAACCGTGCTTCTTTAGCTTGGTGGACGGCTTGGGAGATAATATCCAAAGGCAAGCCTGGAATTTTCATATCCATTTGCAGGGCGGTAATCCCTTTATCCGTCCCAGCGACTTTGAAGTCCATGTCACCCAAAAAGTCTTCGATCCCCTGAATATCAGTTAGGACTCGAACTTCGTCGCCTTCCTTAATCAAACCCATTGCAGCACCGCTGACAGGTTTGGAAATGGGTACGCCTGCATCCATCAAGGCCAGCGTGGAAGCGCACACCGAACCCATTGAGGTAGAACCATTGGAAGAAAGAACTTCTGATACTACCCGAATGACGTAGGGAAATTCTTCTTTTGACGGTAGCACAGGTAATAAAGCTCTTTCTGCAAGCGCCCCGTGACCGATTTCCCGTCGTCCTGGCGCACGTAAGGGTTTGGTTTCCCCGACGGAGAACGGTGGGAAGTTGTAATGGTGCATGTAGCGCTTGTGTTGATCCTGTTGCAAGTCATCATTTAATGTTTGGGCATCTCCCGGTGTGCCGAGAGTACAAGCGGTTAGCACCTGAGTCAGTCCCCGGTTAAATAAACCACTGCCGTGGACTCGCTTGGGTACGACGCTCACTTGAGAAGATACGGGACGTACTTCATCAAGTTTGCGACCGTCAACGCGAACGTTATCTTCGATGATTTGACGGCGCATGAACTTTTTGGTAAGTTCTTTGAAGGTATTACCAACAGCCTTACTGTTTGCAGATGCGGCAACGCGAACGGTGTCTTCTTCTGGAAGTTCGGCGATCGCTGTTTGAATTGAATCCTTTATGGCATCTAAAGCTGTATCTCGTGCTGTTTTGTCCAGATCAAATTGCGACAGAATTTTCTTAATTCCCTCGGCAGCGCGATCGCGGATATAATTTTCCAGCGTCGGGTCTACCTCTGGTGGCTCCTGCACGACAATTTCCAGACCCATTTCTACGAGCAAATCTTGCTGCGCCTTAATTAAGTCCTGTACAGCTTCATAGCCAAAATCAATCGCTTCGATAATGTCTCTTTCTGACAGTTGATTGGCTCCTGCTTCCACCATGATCACACCTTCTGGTGATCCAGCAACTATCAGATCAAGGTCTCCTGCTTCAATTTCTGCATAAGTAGGGTTAATGATAAAATCATCTCCCACAAGACCCACACGCACTGCTGCCATTGGTCCATTAAATGGTATCTTAGCGATCAGAGTGGCGATCGAAGCACCAGTCACTGCTAGCACATCAGGTGGTACCAATTCATCCATCGACAACGTCAAGGCAATGACTTGCAAGTCATCTCGCAACCACGACGGGAACAAAGGACGCAGGGGACGGTCTATGAGACGGCTGGTAAGAATTGCTCTTTCTGGCGGACGACCTTCCCGCCGCATGATCCCTCCGGGAATTCTACCTGCCGCATACAGTCTTTCTTCGTAATCTACTGTTAAGGGAAGAAAATCAATGCCTTCTCTGGCATCTGAACGCGTAGCCGTCACTAAAACTGCTGTGTCCCCAGATTCTATCAACACTGAGCCACCAGCCTGGGGAGCTAGATGACCAACTTTCAGTCGAATATCCCGTCCGTCAAAGGATATTGACTTCTCAAATTCTCCCATTCAGTTTTTTTTCCTTCTATGCACGCTATTCTCTCTCTGTGGCAATCCTAACATTTATGCTCTATGGCTGACGTCAGTTCCATACAAAGATAAACAACTATAACTTACGCACCTAAGTCTACCCTCTTGAGGCAGGTATAAGAGGGCAAGCGAGTAAGGGGCTAGGGAAAATTTATTTTCCTACAGGCGTACCGGGCGCGGTAGGCTTATTCCTCATAGCCCTAGATTGTTTCTCAAAAACATCGCCAATGCCCAGCAATTCCTTAATTCCTTGCCTACGCAGTCTAGGTTGTACAATGAAACCAGCGTTGCAAATATGCCTACACTAACCTGGTATGTAAAGACACGTTTGCAAAGCTCTACTCTAATGAGAAGACGTCCAAACAGCGTCTCCTGACGAGCGAGCAAGTTTCGCGTCTCTACAAAAATCCAAGATTTTTTGGCTTGTGTATTGCACTTCATCAGCTTTACTAATATTTATTCAGTTTTTTTAAATGTTATCTATATGAAAGACTTGTCTATAAATATCTATAAATAATTTTAAAGAATAGAAAATCTACCAAAACAAGTAATTTGCGATATTAAAAGAAAAGCGTTGCTAAATTTAGGTATGAAACAAACCACTGCAAAAATCTAAAAAATACAATCTTTGCGACGCCCTTCGGGTATCTCCTCCCCAGAGGCTGCGCCAACGCCAGTTCCCTACGGCGGGAGACCCGCCTAAGCCCTGCGGGCAGGCTGTGCCAACAGGACTGGACTCACCAGTCGCCGTGACAGCTGGAAACCAACGCCAGTCACCTGGGCGTGGGAAACCCGCCTGCAGTGCTGGCTCCTCCTGCAGCGCTGGCTCGTCTTTACGCGATACAAAATTTATCTCACGTTCAGCAACAAAAAAAGAATTCTAGACCTTAAAAAAGCGAAAATCTAAGTTGTTGTCAAATGGCAATTTTACATGGTAGTTGGTTAACACAAAATCAGGGTAGTTGTTTATTTATTTGGGGGGAGACTTGGCGAACTCTTGGAACAAATTCTAGTAAGGGTGCATCACATATACCGCCACATCCATTGGCGATGACACCATTAGAATTAGTTGAATGGCTGGGTTCGCGTAATATTTCAATCGCTAGAAGCCTGCAAAAACAAGATGTAGAGAAGTTGTCTGCAACGTCTCTACGAAATCGCAAAACACCCAAAACTCCCAGCGCTGCTGAAGTAAGTTTGCCAACGCACTCGCAAATCATTGCCTTACCAACTCATATTTTAGAGAATACTTATGAGGAAGCAGCATCAATATTCCCAGCACATTCTGCCGCATTAGGTTTAGAAGAAGAAACTCCACAGTACCTGCAACCGTGGCTGATTGAAGGTTTTTGTCTCAACCCTGAAGAGGCAATAAAATTTCTCACTTCTCTACCACTGAATGTCCCCAACGGAGAAAATACCTTTTTGGGGGGAGATTTACGCTTTTGGGTGCAGGTTGCCCGCTGGAGTTTAGATTTAATTTCCCGTAGTAAGTTTTTGCCTGTCATTCAACGACAACTAAATAATTCCGTCGTCGCCAAATGGCAAGCACTTCTAGACAGCGCCCAAGATGGAACTCGCCTGGAAAAATTTTCTCAATTGATGCCACTGGCTTGTCGGACTTACCAAGGAAGTGGGCGAGATGAGGGAGATAAGGAAGCAACATCCTCCTCATACCCTCATATAAACCTCCCGCCCGAACCCCAAGAATTGCTGCTGGGATTTCTTCACAGTACGATAGATGCCCAAGTACGAGTGATGGTGGGTTCCCAAACTTTGGTAGAACCCAGAGTAATGGCGTCTTTACCGTCTGCGGTGCGAGAGTGGTTACATTCTTTGACGGCTGCGTCAAACACACTCAGCAGCGATCCGTTTGGGGTGGAACGACTGGAGGCGGCGCTGAAAGCTTGGACTATGCCCTTGCAATACCAAATGCAGGCGAAAAACCAGTTTCGTACCTGTTTTGTACTACGTTCCCCGGAGTCAGGCGAGACAGATTGGACTTTGGCTTATTTCCTCCAAGCGGCTGATGACCCAAATTTTCTAGTAAATGCGACAACGATTTGGAAGCATCCTCTGGAAAAATTGGTTTATCAAAATCGCACAATTGAACAACCGCAAGAGACATTTTTGCGGGGTTTGGGATTAGCTTCGCGATTGTATCCACCAATTCAACTCAGCTTAGAAACCCAATATCCTGAATCTTGCCGTCTCAATCCAGTTCAAGCTTACGAGTTTATCAAGTCTGTGGCGTGGCGGTTTGAAGATAGCGGTTTAGGCGTCGTTTTGCCTGCCAGTTTGTCGAACCGTGAAGGATGGGCGAACCGTTTGGGTTTAAAAGTCACAGCGCAAACGCAGAAGAAAAAGCTAGAACGCTTGGGTTTGCAAAGCCTGTTGAATTTTAAGTGGGAATTAGCAATTGGTGGGCAGACTCTTTCCAAGGCAGAATTTGACAAGCTGGTGGCGTTGAATAGCCCATTAGTAGAAATTAACAACGAGTGGGTGGAATTGCGACCTCAAGACATCAAGACAGCGCAAGCATTTTTTGCTTCTCGTAAAGACCAAATGGCGCTGTCTTTGGAAGATGCTTTACGCATCAGTACAGGGGATACCCAGACGATTGAAAAATTACCCGTGGTCAGCTTTGAGGCGTCTGGGGCATTGCAAGAATTAGTCACGACGTTAACGAACAACAAAGCCGTCGAACCTCTGCCTACACCCGCCAGTTTCCAGGGACAGTTGCGACCTTATCAAGAACGTGGGGTGGCGTGGCTTGCCTTTTTGGAACGTTGGGGCTTGGGCGCTTGTCTCGCGGACGACATGGGATTGGGAAAAACGATTCAATTCATCGCCTTCCTTCTACACCTAAAAGAACAGGAAACACTGGAAAAACCAACTTTGCTTGTTTGCCCAACTTCAGTGTTAGGAAACTGGGAACGGGAAGTCAAAAAATTTGCTCCAACACTGAAAGTTTTCCAATATCACGGTGACAAACGCGCCAAAGGTAAGGCGTTTTTGGAAGCAGCAAATAAGCATGATATAGTCATCACGAGTTACTCCCTAGTTCAGCGTGATGTCAAGTCATTGCAGGGCGTTTCTTGGCAAGTTATTGTGTTAGATGAAGCGCAAAATGTGAAAAATCCGGAGGCAAAGCAGTCCCAGGCAGTACGGCAAATAGAATCTACATTTCGCATTGCCTTGACAGGAACACCAGTAGAAAATAGACTCCAAGAACTCTGGTCTATTTTGGATTTTCTCAATCCAGGGTATTTGGGAAATCGGCAATTTTTCCAGCGACGGTTTGCCATACCAATTGAAAAGTATGGTGATGCAGCTTCGTTAAATCAATTGCGTTCATTAGTTCAACCTTTTATTCTGCGCCGCCTGAAAAGTGACCGCGAAATTATTCAAGACTTGCCAGAAAAGCAAGAAATGACTGTATTTTGTGGTCTGACTACTGATCAAGCAGCACTTTATCAAAAAGTGGTGGAAGAGTCTCTGGCTGAAATTGAAGAAGCCGAAGGTTTACAACGCCGGGGAATGATTTTAGCTTTATTGATAAAGTTAAAACAAATTTGCAATCACCCATCGCATTATCTGAAGCAAGACACATTGGAACAACATCATTCTGGAAAACTGCAACGGTTGGAAGAAATGTTGGAGACAGCGATCGCAGGTGGCGATCGCGCTTTAATTTTCACCCAGTTTGCCGAGTGGGGTAAGTTGCTAAAACCATATCTGGAAAAACAGATAGGGCGAGAAACATTGTTTTTATATGGGAGTACTCAGAAAAAACAACGTGAGGAAATGGTAGACCGTTTCCAACACGATCCCCAAGGACCACCAATTATGATTCTGTCGCTGAAAGCGGGTGGTGTTGGACTGAATTTAACACGGGCAAATCACGTTTTTCACTTTGATAGATGGTGGAACCCAGCAGTCGAAAATCAAGCAACAGATAGAGTATTTCGGATTGGTCAAACCCGCAATGTCCAAGTCCATAAATTTGTTTGCACTGGCACTTTGGAAGAAAAAATTCACGACATGATTGAAAGCAAGAAACAACTTGCTGAACAAGTTGTCGGTGCGGGCGAAAATTGGTTGACTGAACTCGATACAAACCAACTCCGCAACTTGTTAATACTTGACCGTAGTGCAGTGATCGACGAGGATGCAGAATGATTAGGAACCCCACCCCCTACCCCTCCCCGCAAGCGAGGAGGGGAGGAAATGCTTCTGACTTGTCGCAAGCAAGCAGGCGAGGAAATGCTTCTAACTTGTCGCAAGCAAGCAGGCGAGGAAATGCTTCTAACTTGTCGCAAGCAAGCAGGCGAGGAAATGCTTCTGGCTTGTCGCAAGTAAGCAGGGGAGGAAATGTTTCTGACTTGTCGCAAGCAAGCGGGGAAGGAAATGTTTCTGACTTGTCGCAAGCAAGCGGGGAAGGAAATGCTTCTGACTTGTCGCAAGCAAGCGGGGAAGGAAATGCTTCTGAATTGTCGCAAGCAAGCAGGCGAGGAAATGCTTCTGAATTGTCGCAAGTAAGCAGGCGAGGAAATGCTTCTGAATTGTCGCAAGCAAGCGGGGGAGTAAATGTCCCCCTCTCTGCTGGCGAAGAGGTGGGTAGGGGGGTGAGGTTTTATGCAGTTATAGAAGAGGAAACACAATGACAAGTTACACCCTTGAAGCGAGTCGAGAATGGTGGTCACAACGGTGGCTTGATTTGTTAGATTCCTATCGTTTTAAAAAACGTCTGGAACGTGGGCGAAACTATTCACGTCAGGGAAATGTCCTCAGCATCGAGTTTAAAGGCGCAAAAGTTTTGGCTAGGGTGCAAGGTTCGGATCCAGAACCATACAAAGTTTCCCTGTCCCTTGACCCATTTAGCGAGGAACAGTGGGGTTATGTGATTGAAACTATGTCGCAAAAGTCAATTTTTGCTGCAAAGTTATTGGCAGGGGAAATGCCGCAAAATATGGAAGACGTTTTCACTAGCAATGGTCTTTCCCTATTTCCTTTTACCTTGTCTGATGTTCACAGTAAATGTTCTTGTCCTGATAAGGCTAATCCCTGCAAACATGTTGCTGCAATTTACTATCAGTTAGGCGATCGCTTTAGTGAAGACCCATTTGTTTTATTTCAATTACGGGGACGCACAAAAGAGCAAATTATCAGTGATTTACGCCAGTTACGCAGTGCTAGCAATGTAAACACGTTGGATGCAACGTCTCTAGATGAACCATCTCAGGTACAAGAGTCAACACCAGAGAAACAATTTTCTGTAACAATGAACTCTTTTTGGCAATATAATGAGCCATTGGAGTCTTCTTTGGTAGTCATTGTACCATCAACAAACGAAACAGTTTTAGATGTGTTGGGGTCAATTCCCTTAGCAAAAGAAGAGGAAAATTTAACTTCTTTAACTGCTGCTGATGTGGTGATGAAGTATTTAGATACAGTTTACAAAGATGTTAGCCAGAAAGCTGTTTTAGCAGCAATGAATGTCGGAGGTGGTTAAGAGAAGGAGGATGAGAGAAATTGAAGAATAAGAGGTATTTACTTTCTTCTCTCTTTCACCTTCGCTATCTCCTAGGTTCGCGTTTGCGTAACAAAGTGGAACTTCGGCTTGTATGTTTTTTGTATTCTTGATGATTTTTATGACTAAGGATGGAATGCTATAAAAGCAGAGTAATCGAGTCAAACACACATGGAACTCCAAACCAAAATTATTGCAGTAGAACTTGCTGATGGTACAAGTGTCAGAGTTGAAGCTACACAGATAGGCGATCGCAAAATCAATTTTCAAACGCGACCTTTTGAGGAAGTCACCACCGCGATAGAATCGTTGACCAAAGAAATTGCGTCAGCATTACACAAGGTGAAGCCAGATAGAGCCAGAGTAAAGTTTGGTGTAGATATTGGCATTGAATCTGGTAAACTTACAGCTTTACTGGTAAAGGGTTCTAATACGGCAAATATAGAGATTACTTTAGAATGGGGTGAGTGATCGGATTTGGTATCGCTACATCTATAGCAATCCTAAATCATTCGTGAAAATCAATCGTACATAAACATTTTGGCGAAATCGAAGATTTGATGGTGAGTTATGAGTTCAAATAATCTCTTAACCGCACCACTCGTATTTACACAGATGATAGAACTCTGTAACAAACTTTTTGGCGTACAACCAAATATCTTCTACCGGGTTTTGTTCTGGGTCATTTGCGGCAAAGCGAATACAAGTAATTTTCCACTCCTGAACATCCAAACCCTGATTTACGGAATTTAGGTATGCTGGAAATTCAACCGAACGATGATAGCTCGCTCCATCCCAAATCAAGGCAATACGGCTTTTGGAAAACTGGGAGAGTAAGTATTCAACAAATGCGAGCGCGTTGCTACCTCAAGGCTCTAATCCTTTAGGCGGGGATGTGTAAGATATGGTTTAACGAAATATTCTGCAATCTTCTAATTCTTCTCGCAAACATAGAGGATGATAACCTAAAGAAAAAGCTTTGGAACTATCTAAAGAAACATCAGATGGTCTAGGTGCTGCCATTTTTACATCTTTTTGTCGGCAGGCTTTTAATCCGTCGGAGGGAAGTTGAAAAACCTCAACTAATAAACGACCAAAATCATAGCGCGAGATTCTCTCTTTTCCTCCTAAATGAATGAGTCCGTTCACTTTTTCCAATGCTAATAACAACCCTTTTGCTGCACTTTTTCCACTGACAGGTGTCCGAAACTCATCTATAAATAAATTTAATTCTTTTCGCTGTTTAAGAGTTTGAATAAATGGTTGTATAAAGCTTGTTGCTGTGGGTGTTTCCTTGCCAAACATTAACGGCATACGGCATATAGCAGTCATGGGATAACGCTTTAGCATACCTTCCTCAGCCATGACTTTTTGCTCACCATAAATATTAACAGGACATACAGGATCTGTTTCTTGATAGGGAGCATTTAAGCCATCAAAAACCAAGTCGGTTGAAGTAAAAGTGCAAGAAATAGAAGAATCCGCACAAAGTCCAGCGATATTGCAGGATGCTGTCACATTAATTGCGTGTGTTTCATCCGGATGAGTTTGACAAAAATTTGGTTGGGATATTGCGGCGGTATGAATCACCGCGGCTGGTTCAACAGCATCAAATATTTGTTTCAGTTCTTGAAAATTTGTCAAATCCACTTTCAGCATTTTTATGCCTGGAATTTCTAAAAAATGGGAAAAGTAGGTTCCATAAACTTCCCATTCTTGTTTTGCTATCTGGCAAATGTGCCATCCTAAAAAACCACTTGCGCCAGTAATTAACAGTTTTTTCATATTTAAAATCTATACTTTGACTAAGGGTAACAGTAACAATTTTAAGAAGTAAATCTTAGAGGTTGTTTAAAAAGTGGTTGGCTGTGATTTTTGGCACTTATTGATCCCCCCTAGCCCCCCTTGGAAAGGGGGGAACCGGAATCAAAGTCCCCCTTTTTAAGAGGGATTTAGGGGGATCTAGAACACTTTGCTACCGACAGTAGGACTTTTAAAACATCCTCTTAAAACAGTTATCAGTCCTGACGGCGTATGGTGGGGGACGCGCGACCACTCATATTTAACTGATAACTGTTCACTGTTAAATATTTAGGGTGCGTTATGGCAAATTTAACGCACCCTACTGTAGTTTAAAAGTTTACAAATTATTCTATCAATTCCTGGAATTTCTTATGAGTACGAATTTTGGCAAAATCTGAGTCTGTTTTTGCTAACTTGTCGTACTTACCCGGAAAAAGCTGAATCGCCTTTTGTAGGTTCTCAACTGCTAATTTTGTATTATTCTGTAATGCATAAGTACAAGCTTTGTTGTAGTAAGCTTCATGCTTGTTTGGTTGAATGGCGATCGCCTTATTGTAGGATGCTAAAGCTTCCTGATAGCGTTGCAACTTTGTCAGGGCTATGCCTTTGTTTATCCAAGCTTCAAGCTTGTCTGGTTTAATGGCAATTGCTTTGTCGTAAGATACTATCCCTTCTTGGTAGCGTTGCAATTTTGTTAGGACATTACCTTTATTAAACCAGGCTTCATGTTTGTCTGTTTTAATGGCAATTGCTTCGTCGTACGATTCTACAGCCTCCTGATACCGTTGCAAAGCGGTTAATGCATTACCTCTGTTAATCCATGCTTCCGCACTCTGAGATTTAATCGATATCGCTTTGTCGTATGCTGCTATTGCTTCCTCGTAGCGATGTGAGTTGAACAAACTATTCCCTTTAGTGAAATAGTTTTCTGCCTTTTGAGCATCATTTGCTTCTGTAATTAACTGGGCAACATTAGTTTCCTTAATCACTTGCCTGCTATTTTGTCCAGCTGATTTTGCCCACTCACCACAGCCAGATAGAAATACAGTCGTTAAAAAGCTATAAGCAACAAAGCAACGCCAACTGACCATGCTTGACTATAGAACTCTTAGTATCATCCTAATCTTTTTCTTCTTTAAAAGAAGTATAAAGACATACTGACATTTTAGCAAAACTATGGATAAAAAAATGTATTAAAACCTTTGCTGAAAAAAAGATATTTGACAAAATACTTCTTATTGATAATACCATATTATACGTAGATGAAAAGGTAAATTTTGGTATTTTCTTTATCTTGACAATCTCATATCTAAAATAACAAAATTGATTTATGTCCTAAGATAGATATAATTATTTTATTTATATCAATCAAATTATTTTTGCAGAGAGTCCAGAGTTACTCTTGACTTTTGAACGGCAAAGACGTATATGAGGATTGCTCGATCTCGATTTGAACAAAAAAGCAGCTAGCTGCGCATTTACTTACTTTTGTGTCAGATGCAATTGGTTGAGGAACCGCAATCTTTTCAGAAATCCTACCGTAAATATTTGTACAGAGAAAAAATGGTAAAAATATAACGGCATTGTCTGGATTTGAGAGCAGAGCCGATGTCTAAAAAAAGCCACATATTTGACATAAGTAATTTGACTGTAGGCATCATTGGTGCTGCGGCGGGTGTCGCTGGTTTAGTCTTGGCGTACGATGTTGCTACTGGCTGGACTCCAGGTATATTCGGCTTCGGCTCAAAAGACCGCTTTTCTTGCGCCTTGCAACCCGATACACAAAACGGCGGCGAGATGTGGATGGTAATGTATCGTAATGATCAGGCCAGGATAAATAGCGATAACGCCTATTTTTTTAGCGCCCCAATAGATTCAGTGACCGCTGGCGTTTATTGATTACTGTTTGTAAGTCAGGTTTGATTTGAAGGGCTTTATTATAAGATTTAAGCGCTTCATCGTACCGTTTCATCTGCTCCAGTACATAACCTCGGTTCTCCCAAGCTTCGGCAGGGCTAAGTTTGCCCCATTCACTATTGACTTGAATAGCACGATCAGTTGTTACCTGCGGCTGTTGCCTAACCCCACCTTCTAGCAGATACCATGAGACAGCTGTTGAACTGAAGCGTGCTGGTGGCAAAATATAATCATGCCGATTGAATCCAACTCCAACTCATCCCTGTCTCATAAACAAGAACCTGTTCTCGAAGACGACTTACAACCAGATGACTTTGAGGACGTAGGTGAAAATTGCTTCATCCCAGATGGGCTTGCCACTCAACAAGCCCTTGCGGCACTTTCATCGCTGCAATCTCCGCGCAACACAGCTGCCCTCCAACAAGCACGTTCCACTCTCCAAGGGATCACTAGACCTGTCACTGTCAAACCCAGGGCATTGTTGCTGATCTTAGTAGCGATCGCCATCACTTTTATAGGAATAGCCATCAATAACTGGATCATTGGTATCTTGGGAACGCTGGGAACTTTGGTCTTGTCACTAGCAGTGCTGTTACCAACTATAGTCACTGTGGTACAAGAGTGGTTTTCAGATCAAGAACGAGCGCTGTTTGTTGCGTTTTTAGGAGTCATAGCAGGTCTCATTGGTGGAATTAAGTTCAGCGGTTTGGGCGATCGCATCCTAGCTTTTGGACGCCGAATAAACTGGGAAGCTTCTGGGACACTTGCGGAATGGTTTGGTGCTTTGGGGCAAATTCTCATTGCCATTATTGCCGTTTATGTTGCTTGGCGACAGTACGTCATTTCTAAAGACTTGACCATTCAGCAAAACCTCCTCACGGTTCAGCAAAATATTATTACCCAACAGCAGACGATAGATTCCTATTTCCAAGGTATCTCTGACTTAGTATTAGATGAACAAGGATTGTTAGAGGATTGGCCACAAGAACGGATGATTGCGGAAGGACGCACAGCAGCAATTCTTAGTAGTATAGATGGTAGTGGGAAAGCGAAAGTTCTCCGCTTTCTCTCGCGTTCCAAATTGCTGACACCCCTGAAGCGCGATCGCCATCTTGGGCGTGCCATTCTCGACGGTAATGGCGGTTATGCAGAAGATCGAGAGGCTGGTTTGCGTGTCATCGATTTAGGAGTGATGCTTGCGGGAGCTGATCTTGCTAGTACTGATTTGCGTTGGACTGATCTGTCGGAAGCCAATCTTGTCCGCGCTAACCTCATTAACTGTGACTTGGTAAAAGCCAATCTCTCCCGGGCTATTTTATATGAAGCAAAACTCAACGGTAGTGATTTAAACGGAATTCGCCTCTTCTATGGTTCCGCTGAAACCGCCTCGCCTCGCAGCCGTACTGCACCGCCAGACTACGAGACTGGCGAACACACAGGGGCTGTTGTCGAAGACGCTGATTTCACCAATGCCCAGCGAATGTCTGAGTCAGCGCGATACTATTGCTGTGCTTGGGGAGGCGAAAAAACCAGAAGTACTATTCCCGGCGGTTGCGAAGGCATTCCTAATAAGTTGGGCAGGTAGTCATTAGCAAATCATTTGTAAGAAACAAGATCCCCGACTTCTTTAAGAAGTCGGGGATCTGTGGCTTTCAATTCTCACAAAGAAAGCGGAGGATTACTATTTGACTTTTGCAAGAAGTCTATTTGTTAGTCATTAGTTGTGTTGGTTTTTCTTGTAACCACTAACTACTTGCTTTTGACGTTGGAGGCATGACAACTTTCTTAGCTAACCCCAGAGTCTGCAATGTTTTAATTGCCCACCAAGTCATATCTACTTCCCACCAAGAGTATCCGGCTTTTGCGACATTTGGATGAGCATGGTGATTGTTATGCCAACCTTCACCATAAGTTAGAATTGCCGCCCACCAAAGATTACGAGAGTTATCCTTCAACTGGAAACTACGATAGCCGCGCAGGTGAGCTGCAGAGTTGATGAACCAAGTGGTATGCCACAGCACTACTGCCCGCAGAAAGACTCCGTAGATTACAAAACTCCATCCACCCAAAGCATACAATAAGACACCAACAGGAATCTGGAGTGGCAAGAAGTTGCGATTCAGCCAACGATAAAAGGGGTCACGGTATAATTCCGGGGCAAATCTTTTGTAATGTTGTTCCTCAAAAAACTCTGCACGCGGGTAAAAAATCCAAAGCATATGGCTCCACCAAAAACCACGCTGGGAAGAGTAGGGGTCTTTGTCTGGATCCTCTGTATGCGCATGATGTAGCCGATGTCCCGCCACCCAAAAGATTGGTCCTCCTTGCATCGCAAGCGCACCCACAATAGCGAGTCCATACTCCAACCACTTCGGTACCTGAAAACTTCGGTGAGTCAAAAGCCGATGATATCCTAAACAAATACCAATGCTGCCAAACAACCAGTGCAGGAATATCATCACTCCCAAAGCAGACCAAGAAAAACACCAGGGAGCGAGGATTGCCAAGGCATGAAATGTACCGAAAAATGCCACGTTGATCCAGCTCAGAGTAAGCGGCTGCTTACCAACAGCCGCAGCTGAGTTGATAGTCATAAATCTTTCCTTTGACGTGAATGCCGTAAATAAACTAGTGCAGAAGACTGTACTCGTTACCACATCCTCTGCAAACACAGGCGTTGACAGCTAAAGTAGGAGGAGAGGATGCAAGTGCTACTTACATCTGTTAGTGTAGCAAAGGTAAAATTTAAATGCAAGTGCCACTTGCAGTTTTCACTTATGTCTGGAGAAATAATTTCAACGCGACAGAGACTGATTAATGCAGCAATGGAGTTATTCGCGACTCAGGGAATCACCGAGACGACAACAAAAGCTGTCGCAGAATTAGCAAAAGTGAATGAAGTGACCTTATTCCGGCATTTTGGCAACAAGCACGGATTGGTTCTAGCGGTGATTTCCGAGTCACCAGTGTTTAAAGAACTGGGTGAATCCTTAAAAACGCAAGTCAGTCAAAGCAACAGTGTTAACCAAGCTCTCAAAAATTATTGCGAAGAGCGCTTAACGGCTTTAGAACAAGTTCCTGAATTAATACGCTCTGTAGTCGGTGAGTCAGGAAAATATCCAATAGAAAATCGTCAAGCACTGGGAAGAAGCTTAGCGCAAGCCAACAACTATGTAGCTGAATATTTAGCAACAATGATGGAGCATGAGCAATTATACACCCAATTGCCGCCTCAAAAGCTAGCCAGTTTACTCAATAGTATCTTGGTAGGATATGCCGTGATTGAATTTACCAGTGAATTTCATGAACTTTGGCATGACAGAGATGAGTTTTTGGAAAATTTGGTGGCGCTGTTTTTAAAGGTTGCCACAAACTCTTCAAATCAAATCAATCATGAATCTATTGCAACAGACAAGGTGGTAGATTTACCAGCAAATTTAGTCTCCTTGATTTTGCAAAGAGCCAAAAAATCAGGGTTGCGAGATTATGCCCTAATGTACGTTTTGTTTGGAGCAGGTTTATCTTCCGAAGAAATTGCGAACTTAGAGCGATCGCACCAAATTAACGACGCCAAGCAGCACTTATTGCAAATCACCCAAGGCTCTATTCGACAAGTTCCTGTCAATCAGTGGATCATGGGTAAGCAGTATGGCTCTTATACTCGCAATCCCTTAACTCAGTGGTTAAAAAGTCGTAAAGATAACCACTCTGCATTATTTCTCAACGACGGTGGAATGCCTATTTCAGAGGTAGAAATACAACAGCGCTGGCAAATATTAACTGAGGGATTATTAACACCAGAAGGGCAACAGCCAGTCATTGAGCAAGCTCAACAAACATGGTGTGTAGAAATGTTGATGAAGGGAATGAATTTAGAAGATATGAGTATAATTACGGGTTGGAATATCACAAAATTGCAGCCGTATGCTCGTAGAGCCAGAGAAAAATCAGTTCTAGAGCAAGCGATTCGCCTCGATCATAAATCGAGGCAGGTAAATCGCGAAAGTTAAGTCTCACGAGTCTCACCTTAATGCATAACCTTGATAGAGTTTCCAATCAAACTTATGAGCTAACGACGAAGATCAGCGACAGCAAGCAACCTCGGCAACTCCACAGGCGGTTCTCGTCCTTCTGCTGCACCGCGTAGCTCCCGCTTGCTGGCAGGCGATCGCAGCTATCCAACGCTTTACGCGTGGGAGATCATTTGGTGGAGCGGATGAAATTTTGAGAGAAAGTACACAATTACAGAAGTTGATGGTATTTATGTCAATGATTCTTAGCAGATTTTAATGATTCTATCAGGGCTCATTCATGGTTATCGCTCATGCTAGTCATTAAGCTAGCTCAATCGGCAAATTAATGATGCATTATGAAAAAACGATATTTTTTACACGCTGGTGCAGCAATGCTAGGCACAGTATGGTTATCACGTTATTTATCAGGAAGGTCAGAAGTTATGGCAACTGCAAAGAATGAGTTTGAAATCAGCAAAACCGAAGAAGAGTGGCGCAAAATTTTAACGCCGGAACAGTTTTCTGTGCTGCGGAAACATGGGACTGAACGCGCTCACACCAGCTCTCTCGATAAGCAATATGCTAAAGGGGCTTATGTATGTGCTGCCTGTGACTTGCCACTTTTTACATCTGATACCAAATTTAACAGTGGTACTGGTTGGCCTAGTTTTTTCAACTCAATAGAAGGGGCGATCGCCACAACCGTAGACAAGTCATTTTTTATGACCAGAGTAGAAGTACATTGCCATCGCTGTGGTGGACATCTGGGTCATGTATTTAACGACGGTCCCGCACCTACTGGTAAGCGTTATTGTATGAATGGGGTGGCAATGAAGTTTATTGAAGGTTGAGGTTAGTGTTTGCAGGCGATAGCAAACCGCTCCAGCATAGCGGCAGATCGCTCTTGGAGAGAGTAACAAACGAGATGATTTCGTGTGCTCGCCTACCCTCAAACCGGAAGCTTCTCCCTACTCCCAGGACATCGGTTTAACGGTTGTGTTCAGCGGCGGCAAATAAGACTGAACTCAGCACCAGTGAATTGCAACTGTCTGCTGCACTACAGTTGTTAGATCGCTGTCGCTACTTTCTGCGGGTGTACTTCTCGTTCTTTTGCAAGGGTCTTTCGATAATCAGCAGCTTCAGCAATTTTGGTAAATTTTACCTCTGATTTGCAGATTTTAAGTTCCTCATCTATCTCTCTGACAACTTTAACTATTTCCTCCAATGAAACTCGGAAAAATTCTTTTTTCTCGTTTGCTTTGTTCATTCTTCTGGTGTCAAAACGTTTGTGCAAGCAAGATTCAAGTTCTGGTGCATTTTCACAAAAGATCATGGCGTGAACATCAAAAGGAAAAGGAACAGAAGCATCGCCCAGTTCCTTAACCCGATCCATTGGTTCTAGGCGACGTGTCATACCGATTTTGTAAACATCTTCACCAAATGAACCAATGTTTGAAATGATATAGACGTGTCCAGATTTAGTCATTTGAGCTTGAGAAATAGCTCTCTTTCTATTTGCTTCAGCCTGTGCAAGTCGCTTTTGTAATTCCTCGATTTGGCTAAAGAGTTTTTCCTGATTTTTACCCGTAGCGGATTCTATCTCCCTACGAGCTTTTTCTAGAGCCTCTTGATAACGACGTTCTTCTCGCTCAGCATCTTGCTTGACTTTTTCGAGTTCGCGCAATGCTCTTTCTTCTTCGCGCATCTGCTCACGAATAATGCGTTGTTCCTCTTGCTCTTGATACTTTTTCTCCTGATATTCATGGGTCAGCCAAAGCTCCTGTAATTTCAAATCCAAGAATTGTGAAGTGATTTCGCAGTGCGTAGTCTGAGAAAGTTTATTTAATTCCTCATAGGTCTTTCTGATTCGATTTTCCATGGTTTGAACGTTATTATATTTAACCTTCATCACCGAAGCGTCACATTCACCATTAAAGGCACGAAGAACTAGCTTGATAAAATTATCAGTCATCTTTTTACCTTCTTTCACACTACCGCTAACTGACCATTCAGTATGACAAACAGCAGCTTGTTTGTCCTTTATCATCTGTTTCTGCTGAGTGCGAATCTTATCTAAGCGTTGCTTATACTCTTCAGCCTCTTGAAAATCATACTTAGATTCATAAAATCCAAAAGCTTCGACAATTTCTTGTTCTTCGAGTCCTTGAAGCTTCGATTTTAGTGATGAAATCTTGATAGACAGTTCACATTCTTCCGCCTCTGCTTCCTTATCCAGTTGTTTAACGCGATCCTTCAGAATCATGATTTGTGAATCTAGCTCCCTAGCGGTATCTTCTCTAGAGATAAGTCCACCATATTTTCGATCTGCTTCTTGTAATCGCCTATCTACCTCTTTAAGACGCTGCTGAGCCACTGTATAATCGTTCTTGCGTTGTTGTAGCTGCTTGATTACCAAAGCAAGAGCGGTGGCTAATCCGATGGACAATAAGAACAGTAGGTATGTCATGGAAGCAAGCCGAAATCGTCTATCATCTACTATAGGTTGGTCGAACTTGCACCCTCTTATCTCAAAATTCTCTCAACTTTAGGTTTGATTCTAGCTGAAAGATCTCAACTCATGAGATTTCCAACCGAGATCTCGAAGTACGGTCTCAATCAGGATATAAACCGATCTAACTACTCAATTATACGGAGTATTTCCATATAACTACCCTCTACAGAGTATTTATACAGACTTTTTCCATATAAAATCCGAAATCTGAGTATTACAAATAAATGTACCGTATAATTACTTTGATAAATTATACTCACCTTCTTAACCTAAGTAGTAAAAGTGTCAGCAGTCTCCTAGATTTTTGAATATTTTTGATTCGTTCACTAGACATCGCTTCATCCCAAAATGAACATACATAGCGGCTGAACAACTCTACAAAAGACAGTTTTACAATAAAAATTGTGGTGAAAAACCTAATGTATATGCCTGAGGCAAACCCAAAAATGGCAAAGACATCGATACCTGCATTTAACCTTTACGAGTCCGACTTCTACGCTTGGACGCAGGAACAAGCAACGTTGCTCCGCAACCAACAGTGGAGTCAGGTTGACCTACCAAACCTAATTGAGGAAATTGAATCTTTGGGTAAGCAGCAACGCCAAGAACTGCGTAGCCGTTTGAGCGTGTTGATTGGACATTTGCTGAAATGGGAGTACCAACCTCAGCGTCGCAGCCGCAGTTGGCTAGCAACACTTCGCATACAGCGTCGCGATACGATACGGTTACTAAAAGACAACCCAAGCCTCAAACCTTATCTTGATGATGCTCTGCAAGAAGCATATGAGAATGCCAAGGACTTAGCAATGGGAGAAACTGACCTGCCAGAGCAAATCTTTCCTCTCAATTGTCCCTACAACTTGACTGAGATTCTAGAAGATTGCTTTTATCCTGGCGAGTTAAGTGAATTAGTAGACAAGTCGGAATCATAAACACCTGTGATCAATGCTCTAAGAATCTGGGGCTAAATCTGTCATTGCTCCTTTTGAATTTGTCTAATGAACAACAGAGCGATCGCCCTGATCCCCAAAAAGCTTATGAATATTACATGATCTCAACCTGATTAGTCGTTAAAATTTCAGTTGAGATTGTAATGTAAAAAAAATGCCCTCTCATCAACTCTTAATCCCAATCTCAACACAATATAGGCTTTATAACCGATACTCCAAAATATCAATCCCAAAGAAGGGTGTTGACTTATGTGTATTGAATTTGGGCGGGAAATCTGTGGCAATCTCGACATCGCACAGTCGCGGGAATGGTTAGTCACCAATGGCATCGGCGGTTACGCTTCTGGTACTGTGGCAGGTTTACTGACCCGTCGCTATCACGGCTTACTGCTAGCGGCTTTGAAACCGCCTCTGGGTCGGACTTTGCTGCTGGCAAAACTGGATGAAACTGCCTTGTATGACGCTCGCTCTTTCTCTTTCCACACGAACCGTTGGGTGGATGGTATCGTCAGTCCCCAAGGCTACCAGCACATTGAACACTTTTCCTTGGAAGGCACAATTCCTGTGTGGCGTTTTGCCTTTGCTGACGCTTTGTTAGAAAAACGGGTGTGGATGCAGCAGGGAGCTAACACAACCTATGTCCAATATGCCCTGCGTCGCGCCACCCAACCGTTAAAGCTGACGCTTAAAGCAATGGTCAACTACCGCGATTATCACGGCAGTACCCAAAGCAACGGTTGGCAGATGACCGTTGAGCCAGTGACACAAGGGATTTGTGTCGCAGCTTATCCGGGTGCTGTACCACTGTATCTTCTGAGTGACCACGGCAGTGCATCTGTTGTCCACAATTGGTATTACGGATTTGATCTAGCAGTTGAACGCTACCGAGGACTGAGCGACAAAGAAGACCACCTCCACGCTGCTACTTTTGAAGCTACACTTAACCCTGGGGAATCGCTCACCTTTGTCGCCAGTACTGACAACCAACCAGACTTGGATGGTGAAGCAGCACTCCACCACCGTCACACCCAAGAGCAGAAGTTAATCGGACAGTGGAAATCTAACCGACCCCTCCATGCTCCTGATTCTCCTGCCTGGATCAATCATTTAGTGTTGGCTGCTGACCAGTTTATTGTTGACCGCTCCGTGCCAGAACACCCTCACGGCAAAACCATCATCGCTGGTTATCACTGGTTTAGTGACTGGGGACGCGATACGATGATTAGCCTACCCGGTCTGACCCTTGCCACTGAACGCCCAGAGATAGCACGCTCAATTCTCCGCACCTTTGCCACGTATGTAGACCAGGGAATGTTGCCGAATCGCTTCCCCGATGCGGGTGAAACACCAGAATACAATACAGTCGATGCGACTCTGTGGTATTTTGAAGCAGTCCGCGCTTACTACAGCGCCACTGAGGATGATGATTTGTTGCATGAACTCTTTGGGGTGCTTGCAGATATCATCGACTGGCACTGTCGCGGCACTCGCTACAACATCCACCTCGATTCCACCGATGGTTTGCTTTATGCAGGGGAAACGGGTGTGCAACTCACTTGGATGGATGCCAAAGTCGGAGATTGGGTTGTGACGCCGCGCATTGGCAAACCCATAGAGGTAAATGCCCTCTGGTATAATGCTTTACGGACAATGGCAAACTTTGCTCGCCACATTGGCAAGCCCCATCAGGAGTATGAGGCGATCGCCGACCGTACCCAAGTCAGATTTTCTCGCTTTTGGAATCAACAGACAGGCTACTGCTACGATGTGCTGGATGGTCCCGATGGAGATGACCCATCCTTGCGCCCTAACCAAATTTTTGCCGTCTCCTTACCCGAAAGCCCGCTCACGCCAGCCCAGCAACAAGGAGTGGTAGATGCTTGTGGGCGGATGCTGCTAACTTCGCATGGATTGCGTTCGCTTGCCCCTGAGCATCCCCAATACCAGGGAATTTACGGCGGTAATCAGTATCAACGCGATGGAGCCTATCATCAAGGAACAGTCTGGGGTTGGTTGCTAGGTCCGTTTGTCCTGGCACATATGCGTGTCTATAAAAACCCAGCTATTGCTCGTCAGTTCCTAGAGCCAATGGCGAACCATCTCACTGCTCACGGTGTCGGTAATCTCAGCGAAATTTTTGATGGCAATGCCCCTATGACCCCACGGGGATGTATTGCCCAAGCGTGGACAGTAGCAGAGGTTTTGCGTGCTTGGCTTGCGGCAGAGAATTCCTAAAAGGTTTCTTGCGATGTGCAATGCCTAGAGATGAGTTTTTCCTGAGTCTATCCTGCATTTTTCTCGTCGCATTTTCACCGAACCTCCTGGTGGCGGAAGCCCCTGTTTTCTAAACATGGCTGCAGGAGCAAACAGGCGAATTTATTCGCTGTCCAGATATCTTAAAATGCATACGAGTAACCGTCCTTTTGATGAATTGGTGTGCAAAATCTGTAACTAATACCCGCAATGCGACCTGTTTTGGTGGCAATATCAAAACTACCAGTTTTACGACACAACACTCGACCAACGTACTCGCCAACCTTTTTTCCAGAAGTGACAACAGCTTTAATGATGTCGCCAGTTCTGAACCCAAAGTGAACTTGCTTGCGCTGTCGATGACGAGTTGGGAATCCGTAATTGTCAGTACCACACATTTGACGAGTTCCCCAACCAGCACACTTAATGCGTACTGGTTGTTGAGTCAGCAAATTGATGTTTCGACATTCCCAACACAAGCCGCATCAATACCAGTGTTGCTTTGGTAGTTCAAAGCTTGTTCGGTTGTATTTGGTTTGTCCACCCGTTCCCGTTGTTGTAGGTAGGATATTTTTTAAGGTGCGGAATAATTCCCAACGAGTCGAGTTGACTGCGGCTACATCTTTTAATGGTTGCTTGGCTTGTCGTTTTATTCTTTCTAACCTAGAACCATCCTTTTTGAGGAACTCGTCTATAGACTTGATTCCTTTGTTGATGTTGCATCGCTCGCAAGACAAGGTTAAATTGCTGGCTCGGTTGCTACCGCCCTTTGATTTGGGATGGATATGCTCAATCTGGAGCGGAATACCTTCTTTATCGCAGTACGCACATTTGCGCGCCCACTTCTCTAGAAGATATTCTCGCACTTCATAGCCTGCAAGTTCTCCTTGTTGATACTCAACCCCATCAACTTCTGGGTTTTGCATTTTTTGGGTGTCAAACTTAACTAGCTCTATAGCTATTTGAGTTATTGGAGCATAGCGGCAAAGTCGTTTTACCCAAGTTACCAAAGTAAGAACACGATGCATTAATGATGGTGGTAGCCAACCCTCTAGACGGTTGCGGTTGTCAAAGCGTGGTTGACGATATCGAGTCTTGCGTGTACGCCTTGAGCGACGCAATGACCTTCTCGACTCTAAAGAGTCTTTAATTTGCCATCCCCTGTGTTCCAATTCAGCCGCCCAAATAACCTTATCCTGGTCAAGAATCGCAATACCTGTAAATCGACTACCGGGGTCAAGCTTGATTACTAGTGGTTTTGGTGTTGCGTTGCCAACTACGTGTTTGAGTATCAAAGTAAACGGGTACACCCTAAAGACACCGGCTTTCCTTTTGCTGAGCAATTCTCTTGCTCGTGCTGGAGGGATTGGATTAAGAGGTTGTTTGTTTTCGTCGATAACGAATACATAATTTTGCATTGCTGCATACTCCTTTCGGGTAAAGTTTGCTTCGACATTGTTTAGAGTCGGTACTATCCAAACGACACTGGTTTATTCTCCATAAGCCTGTTTAATCGTTCGGTTCCAGTGTTCAGAACTAGCAAGCATCCTGAAGTGGGTCTTTTAACTCTTGCTCTAAACGAGTAGTCTGGTCAGGTGAGTCAACCAGCAAGCCCCTGCCTTTTAGGCATGGGGTTCGCACTGTCAACGAGAGAACCCTGACTATCAATTTCTCATCAGAAATTCAGCCTTATTTAGGGCAGGACTGTTTCATTGTCTGAAGCCAACCGGGACGGATTTATATTGCTCTGCCAGATCACCACCTGCTTGTGGAATCGGGGCATATCTGAGTAACTCGCGGATCTAAGGAAAATCGCTTTCGTCCCTCGATTGACGTCTTGTTTCGCTCCGCCGCCCGGAGCTATGATCCGCAAGTGATTGGGGTAGTTCTAACTAGATTGCTTGATGATGGGGCATCTGGGCTGTACGCGGTGAAGGAGCAAAGCGGGAAAGGGGTTGTCCAAAACCAGCCTTTGCCCCAACCGCATATGTGTATTTGATGCAAGTGAGAAGCGCTATAGTTTTGATGCCATCAACACAGAAGGTTTTTGATGGTTAAGTCTCACCTTCGGGTAACGTGAGGATTTCAACGCCGTCTTCAGTCACAGCGAGAGTATGCTCAAATTGAGCGGAAAGCTTGCGATCGCGTGTCACAGCAGTCCAACCATCACCCAGAACCTCGACTTCCCAAGTGCCTTCGTTAATCATCGGCTCAATGGTAAAAACCATACCAGGTCGCAGACGTTTTCCCTTGCCTCGTGTCCCAAAGTGGGGAATTTCCGGCGCAGTATGGAAAACGTTGCTCACACCGTGTCCTACGAAGTCTCGCACCACCGAAAAGCCCTGCGCCTCGGCATACTCTTGAATGGCTGCACCAATATCCCCAACCCTTGCTCCTGGCTTGACTTCAGCAATGCCCCTTCTCAAGCACTCGTGTGTCACCTCAACCAGCTTTTTGGCTTTTGGCGAAGGCGTGCCAACAAAGAATGTCTTGGATGTATCACCGTGGTAGCCATCAACAAGCGGTGTCACATCAATATTAATGATGTCACCTTCCTTGAGGATTTGCTTGGCATTGGGAATCCCGTGACAGATGACTTCATTAACACTCGTGCAAATTGACTTAGGAAAGCCCTTGTAGCCAAGAGGTGCGCTTTTTGCACCATGCGCCTGTGTCCAGCGTTCAGCTTCGTCATTGAGTTCCAGGGTGCTTACCCCTGGCTTGACAAGTGGTTCAAGATGGTGTAAAAGCTCCGCTGCCAAGCGTCCAGCCTTACGCATCTTGTCTAGTTCTCTGTTAGATAAAATTACAATCGTTTCGCTTTTCATGAAATTTAACGAATTCGGCGGAATTCAAGAGTCCGCCTATGCGGTGGGGATGGATAGCCGGAAAAATATGAGGTACATCCCTTGAGGATGTCCGAATATTTTTCAATATATACTGAATTGTAAGGACAAATGTGGTAAAGTCTAAATGCCCAAAGCAATTCCGTTGCTCTTGTGTTAGCGAAGTGGGACGAAGTCCGGCAACATTGGTGACGACCAACCAGATGACACAAACGGACTGGTAAAACAGGTGAACAGTGCATAACTTGGGAAACGTAAACAGACATAGAATTCTTTCGGATTCCCTGCATACAAAGACTCCGTGGGGGGTCAGGAGTCTCTAAACTGCCTGTGGAGGTATCGGAACGCGGATGTTGCTGTATGGAGTAATCCTTGGGGCATTTGGAGTAACGACCAATGAAGCAGGAAATTTCTACAGGGCGACTTGTAGAAGCCCCACGAAGAGCCGTCAGGCAGCGTGGGGAGAACGTCACTGTAAAGCATCATCCAATACTACCGTTACCCCCGTTTCAGCAGAACGTCGTGCCGCATCCGCCACTTTTAGAGTGTACAAGCTTTCTTCTGAGGTGACGTATATGGGAGTACCATCAATGAGATGGTCTAACACTATTGTCGTATCTTTGGCAAACAAACCTCGACGATCACCAACTTCTATCGTCTTTGTTTCCCCTATCTGTACCAAAATTCCTGTGTTGCCATCAAAAAGTAATCCGCCGTTTTCACCATGAACTTCAAACTTACGTTCTGGTTGCCACAAAGTTTCGCCTTTACCGTAGACAACATGGGCTAACAGTCCGTTATTAAAGGACAGATGAGTATCGCAGAAACAGCTTTGGTAATACTCTGTTTCTTCTATCCGCCAAAATCGGTTATGACAGTTGACCGATAAAACTTCACCAAACAAATCTACAAGACGGTGCAAGCGCGAAAGTGCGCCAATCAAAGGAAACCCGAAAAGCTCGTGATTGTAAGTCCATTTGCGGGGTGCGGGATGCTGGGGATTAATGGTGTTGTAGCGCACAAAAAATACTTGACCAACTTCTGGGAGGTATTGCTTCAAGGCTTGATGCACACCACCCAACAGTTCAAGATGTTCGACATGGAGCAATTTTTTTTGTGCTTTGGAAAGGGCAATAAGTTCTTCAGCTTCCGCCACATCTACAGAAAGGGGATACTCTACAACAACGTGTTTACCGTTCTGCAACGCTTTTCGTGCAATTGCACCATGATCCCGAGTCACAGTGCAAATCACCACCAAGTCTATATTGTCTTGCTCTACCAGTTGCTGCCAAGAATCTATCACCTCAGCCTGGTAGTCTCTAGCAAAGGCTTCTGTCTTTTCGGGTGTATGACCGGCAACAGCAACGAGATGTGAGCGTTGATCATGCACCAATGTTTCAGCCCGGAGCTTTGCTGCATACCCAGTACCAACCAAACCCACCCTTACTGGGCATTTTTGCGAAAAAGCTGAGTTATCGTACATTATTATTGTCACCGCTTTGTTTATTGTTGTGTATAAGCGCTAAGGAACCGATGGGTATAAGGGCGTAAAGGCATTACGCTCGTATCAAGGTAAGAATATAGGGAAAAATAGACTCCTCTGTCTACACTCGTACACCCCCTATTCCCACAACAAACAGCTTTAACATCTCAACCAACCTCAGATTGGTTTACTATGTTATTTTTATACATTGATTTTTGCTCGTTTATAACTTTATTTAACAATCTAACAAGTAGAGGCTTAGTCTTATAAAAAAAATTATTTTGGTTAACTCACTAAATTTCATTATTCATCGAGTTCAGTTTCCGGTTAGATCGTTTTATTTTTCTCGTAGTATCAGAAGTGAAGCAAATGTTCATGAACTGCTGATCCAATCAGATTAGCCGTCCTATTTGCTTTAGGATAACTTATACGATCCGTTTGTAGAAGAGAGGATGACAAAATGGCTACTTACAAAGTGACACTCGTCAATGACGCTGAAGGGATAAACAAAACAATTGAGGTAGGAGATGATGAATACATTCTAGATATAGCTGAAGAAGCTGATCTTGATTTGCCCTACTCGTGCCGATCTGGTGCTTGCTCTGACTGTGCTGGTTTCATTAAATCAGGTTCCGTTGAGCAGTCTGACGGGTCTTTCTTGGACGACGACCAGATTGAGCAAGGATATGTGCTGACCTGTATCGCCAAACCTACCTCTGATGTCACCATCGAAACCCACAAGAAAGATGATATCGAATAAAGCTTAGGCACCTCAAAAATCAACTTGCAAGAGCCACTGATGTGGTAATGACAGAAAAAAAAGCAGGATAGACAGAGAAATATTCCCCCTGTGCTGTGTCTGTTGGTTACACCTACTTTGGCAATAAGTCTATATTCAGGTTATGCAAGCAGGAACATAGAAAACCCTATGCTCCTGCTTGCATAACTTACTTACACTGTGACAGAGTGGCTTAAAGGGTATTCGTAGACAAATGAAGGTGCAGCAAATTGCTGGTTAAATAAGCTATAAATTGATATAGTACGCTAACTTTTTATACTTTCAAGATTTTTTGTCCACTTATAATTTTATTTAATAATCTAAGGAGTAGAGACTCAGTCTTATAAAAAAAACTTATCTTGATTAACTAACTAAATTTCATTACTAATCGAGTTCGATTTCCGGTTGCATCGTTTTATTTTTCTCGTAGTATCAGAAGTGAAGCAAATTTTAATGAACGGCTGATCCCATAGGATTAGCCGTGGTATTTGCTTTAGCATAACTTATACAATCCGTTTGCAAAAAAGAGGATTACTAAATGCCGACTTTCAAGGTAACTCTGATTCACGAAGCTGAAGGATTCAACGAAACGATTGAGGTTAACGATGATGAATATATTCTAGATGCTGCTGAAGAGAAAGGTTTTGACCTCCCCTACTCTTGCCGTGCTGGTGCTTGCTCTACGTGTGCTGGTAAACTTGTATCTGGTGCCGCGCCTGACCAGTCTGACCAGTCTTTCTTAGATGATGACCAGATGGAAGCTGGATATATCTTGACTTGTGTGGCTTACCCAACTGGAGACTGCACCATCGAAACCCACAAGGAAGAGGAACTTTACTAAAAGTTAGACATCTCAAAAATCAACCTCTTGGAAGAGTATCCGATGTCCTAGAGACACAAAAGTAAAAGAAGCAGTACAGACAACAGAAATCATCCTCTGTTGTGTCTGCTCCAACACCTACTTTGGCATTCAGTCTAGATTCATGTTATGTAAGCAGGAGCACAGGGAATCCCGCGTTCCTGCTTTATTAATTTAATTTTAGCAATTTCCACAAGCATCCCTGTGTTGAGCTGCAAGGGAAGGAAAGCATTTTGAGTGTGATAGATATAGATTTGCTCAGTTTGTTTGCGCAATCCCGTTGCCGAGAATTTGAGTTTTAGTCCCAGGATAGTAGAACTGAAGAATCTTTGGACTTGACCAGCCGAGGTTAGCTAAATTTTGAGCACCCACTTGACTCAAGCCAACTCCATGTCCTAAACCACCGCCAACAAAGGCGTATCCCCAAAGTTCTGAGTTGCCTTTATTTAATGGTTGTAGGTAAAACAGGGTGCTGATAGGAGCCATAAAGGCACTGCGAACTTCGTCTTTATGTAAAGAAAATGTGCCAATATCTGTTTTGACATCGAGTTTGAGAATCCGACCGCTCTTGCTTCGCTCTACTACTTTCATTTCTCGGATAGTTTGGAACTTCGCATAGGGGCTGTTTTTCACCTTGAGAAATTTTTGTAAACCCTTGGTAATCTCTTTCAAGCTCGTTTCCCGACGCCAACGGAACAAGTCCCTATCACTTTCATTAAATCCTTGTTTGAGACTGATAAACTGTTGAAATTGGTTTTCATCCGCTAAATTCTGCCCAGACAAGTTCCATATATCATGGCTCGGAGCATCTACTATCGGTTGCAGATAGGGACGGTCATCACCATTCCAGACATCGCTAAAGGAAGCGGTGACACCACCAGTTGTGGAAGAATATAAAGCATCCACTAGCTGGTTTTTATAAGTGAGAACCATACCCCGTGTTGTGGCGATCGCCCGATCTGTGTTCGGTGTCACTCCATTCAACCCATAATAAACTTGACAGTGAGTATCCGCGCACAGTTGATACCCATCTATAGCAAATCTATGTAAATTCCGTAAAGCATAAGTCCGGGCGAGAATCGCTTGTGCTTCCATTGCTGGCATGGGAGCTGTCGCGCCAATTTCATACGGCACAACTCCACGCAAGTATGTTTCTAAAAGCACTTCATTCACGAGAGTATAGTCACCATAAGCATTTGGCTGCAACTTCATGCGTCCAGGGTAAAGATGTGCTTTCTCGGGTTTTTTACTTTCATTGACCCGAATCAAATTTTTGTCGCTACTAATTTCTAAATTATCTGGGCTGAAGCGTTTGCCATCCACTTGCCAAGTGACTCGGGGTACGTTTTGTAAAACTTGGGTATCGACAAAAGCAGTTTTTTGACCAGCAGCTTGGACGCTTTGCAACAGCAAACGTCTGAGTAAGGGAGTGTTGTAAACTTCCCGTTTTGCCCAAACTTGCCAGCGATCTGGTTGGGCTATTTCTACTTCTATTCCGCGATCGCGCCACTTTTGCGCACTATCTTCAGCAGTTTCATACGTACGGAATGTTCCCAAGACGACCCTTTCCTTGACGACTGCTGCAGGCATTGCTTGCATCAAGACTTCTAGTTTCACAGGCTTGGTCGTGACTAAAGTTTGCTGGGTACTCCCATCTTGAAACTTCAACCTCAAGCGATCGCCTTTGGTAGGTTCTAATTGCAGCGTTTCTGTAGGCTGATCTCCAAATCGCTGCACAATACCAACGCTAATTTCCACATCCTTTGTTTTACTTGCAGGACCCGACGCCCCAGTTAGACCCAACAAACAAAACGTGGTGAGTACCGTGTAAGAAATACGCCAAATGATTTTCATGGAATCTTTGTTTTGCCGCCACAGCTGTCTAGGGGTAGATGATCGCCAAAATCATTATTAGGTAAGAAGGATAATGTCAGACATACTTGGTTGCAAGCCCCTAAAACGGAAAAAATCCGTCCAGAAAAATTCAAGCGAAGCATCCTGATTTTAAGACCCCCCTTTCATCTTTAGGGTTCCTTTTTAGCATTCTGACTTTCCTATGTAGTGTAGTAGTTTTTGGCACAAGTTATTTGCTCAAACCAATACCTGTTTGACAACCAAAATCAGTTGCAACTTGAAGTCATAACGAATATGATTTATAAAGAGCGACAAAACACCACTCATATATGGTCATTCAAGAAATTCCTTTAAATCAGATACGGCGACCTTTGCCACGCCAAAACGACCCAGAAAAGGTAAAAGCTTTAATGGAATCGATTGCTGCCATTGGGCAGAAAGAACCAATCGATGTTTTAGAAGTCGATGGACAGTACTACGGATTTTCTGGATGCCATCGCTACGAAGCTTGCCAGCGTTTGGGTAAAGAAACTATCATCGCTAGAGTCCGCAAAGCCCCTAAAAGTGTTTTGAAGATGCATCTGGCATAACCTTGTCTTTTGTCTTTGGTACAACAATTCAATAAATCATTTGGAGAAAATTATGCCAAGTCAAACATTCCCAGTAAACATTGGTATTGACGAAGCAAGCAGGGCTAAAATTGCCGAAGGTTTGTCTCGTCTGCTGGCTGATACTTATACGCTGTACCTGAAAACTCATAACTTTCATTGGAACGTCACAGGACCGATGTTCCAAACTCTGCATTTGTTATTTGAGACCCAGTATACAGAGTTAGCGGCAGCAGTTGATTTGATTGCGGAACGGATTAGAGCATTGGGCTATCCTGCACCCGGTACTTACAGCGAGTTTGCCCAACTCAGTTCGATTTCAGAAAGTCCTGGTGTCCCCAAAGCTACAGAAATGATCCGCCTGCTTGTCGAAGGACAAGAAGCCGTTGTGAGAACTGCGCGGTCTATCTTCCCCGTTGTGGATGAAGTTAATGACGAACCCACTGCCGATTTATTGACTCAGCGGATGCAGGTACACGAAAAGAATGCTTGGATGCTGAGAAGTTTGCTGGAAGAATAGAGGTATGGGGAATGGGGAATGGCAAAAATAACCAATTCCCAATTCCCAATTCCTAATTCCTTGTATGCTGTCATGTCCAACACCGATTTCACTCAAAAATTGCATGATTTAATGCAACGGGTGGGTATTTCTAGTTTTAAAGCGTTGAGTCGCACTGCTGGTGTCTCAGAACGTCAAATTTTGCGGTTGCGACGGTTCGGAGTTGGGCAAATGCGCGTGGATGTCCTACTTAAGTTGTCGCAAGCGCTGAAACTCAGCTTAAATGAACTAGTTGCGACTTTCTCTCAAGTAGAGTTGGTAATAGATAAAGATACACCAACCCAAGAATTGTTACATTATGTAGCTCAATTAAAAAAAGAATACGAGCGATCGCAACAGCAAATACAACAGCAACGACAAGTATTACAGCAAGAGTTCCAGCAGTCTAGTTTGCAACTGCTGGAATCTTTGTTATTGCAATTTCCCACAGCCGCACAGAAAGCACGAGAAAATCCCCAGTTACCGGCCCTCAACATCGTTCCGTTGGTACACAAACCCTTAGAAAAACTTTTGCAGCAGTGGGGAGTGGAAGCCATAGCACCTGTGGGAGCAGAAATACCGTATAACCCACAACTCCACCAGCTTCTCGAAGGAAATCCACAAGTTGGTGAAATTGTCAAGGTGCGTTACACTGGTTACCGTCAAGGTGACAAGTTGCTATATCGAGCTAAGGTCAGCCCCGTTTCACGCCTAAGTGTAGGCAAATCATAGCAGAAACAGGCACTTACGCTTGAAAAATTACAAACAAATAGTTCTCGGTAAATCCGAATTTATTATTCAGAAGTTTTACATAGGTATGTGGTTACAGTTTTTCAAATGAATTACTATTGGTATAGACTAACAATGTCAAGAAAATTTTATACTAATTAGTGTTCCTACGTTATGATAGAGCAAGTAAAAGTTATTCAACTAACTGGAATGTTAGGGAGTAGTCAATCCCAAGACTTTCGAGAAAAAATTAATGAAATTATAGAAAAAGAAAGTAGCACCAAAATAGTATTAGTTGATTTTAAAGATGTGACTTTTATGGACAGTTCTGGCTTGGGTGCTTTGGTGTTAGCTTTCAAAGCTCTACGGGCTGTAGATAGGAATTTGGTGATCTGCTCGATCAATGAACAAGTTAGGATATTGTGTGAACTGACCGGTATGGATAAGGTATTTGAAATATTTCCTAGTCAAGAGGAATTTAACAAAGTTGCCATATCTAAAATAAATTAATCAAACTTCATCTTGATGATAGATAAATCATCATCAAAAGCTTCTTTTGAGTTTAAAGAGATGATGTAATTTAATATCTGGTCAAGTTTACCCTCAAATCGCCCCTGTGAGGTGACAAGCATCTGAATGAAACCTTCTAATGTCCAAAGAGTGCCATCTGATTGGGTGATTTCGTAAGCACCATCACTGAAAATATAAAGAGAACTCGATTCTTCAATATTGCAAAAGTCATCTACATATTTTACCTGTGGAAACATACCCACAGGCACACCTGGAGTTCTCAATTTTTTGACTTTAGTCGAGGTTGCGGATTTTCCCGATATTAAGACTGCTGGTGGATGACCGGCACTTGCGTAAATTAATTGGCGTTTAACTCGGTTATAAACTCCATACCAGATAGTAAAGTACTTATCGTTTTGATAATTCATTTGAAAAGTATTATTCAACGCTTGCAGGACATCACTAGGTTGATAGTAATTCAGACCCTTAAGAGCACGCGATCGCAGTAAATTTAGCACAGAAATCGAGGGGAGAGTTGCTCTGAGTCCATGTCCTGCGGTATCTAACAGATATATTGCCAGGTAATCAGGGTCAAGCCAATAGTAATCAAAACAATCACCTCCCAGTTGGCGTGAGGGAATGAATTGGAAATTGATGCCCAAAGGATGCGTCATTGGAGGTGGTAGAAGCGATCGCACATATTCTGCTGCTTCTGCCAATTCTGCTTCTAAAATTTGCTTTTGGGTTTGTAAATCCCTACTAAGCTGGTGCAGACGTAATCCTGCTCTTACTCTCGCTTGCAATTCATTATGTTCAATCGGTTTTGTGATAAAGTCATCAGCACCCGCATCTAAGCCCTTAACGCGATCGGCTACGGAATCTAAAGACGTTAATAAAATAAAGAATGTAGTAGATAACTGGGGATCTGCCTTGATTCGTTGGCAAACTTCCAGTCCGTTTAACCCTGGCATAATCCAATCACAAATAATCAGCGCCGGACAACAAGCAACTGCCTTGACAATTCCTTCCTCACCATTGCTAGCAACCACGACTTTATAACCCTGTCTTTCCAGCATCCTTGTCAGAAGTATCTGTACTGCCAGGTCATCATCAATTATTAAGATTTGATACAAATTAGCCATTAGTCATTAAGTCACGAGTCATTAGTCAGTTATAAGTCATTAGCCATGGAAGACTTTTGACTTTTGACTATCTCTCTAGATGATTATGGAGGGGAAAGAGGATTTAGCCACAACAGGATGGTGCGTTGGAGCTGATTGAGGTCGCGGTATACTTCTTGCTTGAACCACTGTCCGAAGGCGTCAAACGGCGTGAACGATTCTCCCGTCTGCCATTTAATATCTTGCCCTAAGGGTGTGGTATGAGTTCCGGTGAGTGTCTGTACCGTCACCATCTCTGGAAACCGTTGTTTCAAGAGTTCAGTTAAAGTTTTTGATTGATCAAGTGTGTCGTTACTAAATTTTATCAACAAGTTGCGGCGAATATTATAGCGTTCTTGCACGAGTTTATTGGTTTCTAAGGGTGAGGGGGTAAACTCGACAGCGGTGGCTAAGTTGAACTGTTCGATTAAGGGAATGGCTTCGCGTGCAGCGTAGTTGTTATAGGATATGAGGATATTGCCAGCGCGTTCTACAGGAAGAAGGCTACCAATGAGTAAATGGAGTTTGCACCCCATACTGTGTCCGATTCCGTAGATGGGAAGGTAGCGCTTGCGTATTGCCGAAGTATCGTGTAAGCGTTCTACGGCGCGTTCAAAGTTTAATAGTACAGATTTGGCGATCGCACTATGATCCAAAGTGTTCACAAACGGCGTCGCGATCACAGCATAGCCTTTGCTTGCCAGTTGTTCTAATAAGTGGCGGTAAGTCAGGTGGGGTGCGGTAGCAACGAATGCGCCGCCCAGGAAGTGAATGATTGCAACAGGATTTCGGGGAACGAGTACCCAGTTGCCAGAGATTTCTTGCCAGTCCATCTCAACAAGGTAAAGGGTGAGAGATCAAAGCCGAGTATTTAATACTTTTTAATAGTAAGCTTTGTTGAGTGTTGTTGTGGGGTGGGTATCCGCCAAAACCGACACTCTTTAAGGCTGATGGCGTGCGTGCTAATTTTATAGCGGTTTGCAACCGTTGTAAGCTACACCAAAGAAATAAAGAAATTAGAACTTACGCACTGTACAGATTGACCATCATATGCGTTAACGTGCATTCGGTTGTTTCAGACCACAACACAAAGTAGGGTGGGCAGTGCCATAAATTGATGTGCAGATTATATGCTAGTGCTTACCACTGCCCACCTTACAGTCGAAAAACGTAATTCATATTTAATGATTTTTGTCAATGCGTTAGTCCTAGAAATAATGAACCACAGATGTAGACAGAGGCGGCTTAAGGCAGAGTACACTCATGGAACACAGATAAACCTGTACTTCATTACATAAGTGGGTTTCATGTGCGTTGAGGGTGCGTCCATCTGCGGTTAATTATTCATTTTTTTGGAATGAATGCAAGAAGTCTATTCAAATCAGAAGTGCTATAAGTATGAAAGCGAATACGAGATTATGCTCCCATCCCAGAATATCTCTTCAACCCCCGCCGCCACAGCAAACGATTTAAACCCAAAAACACCAAAATCCAACCCACCATTGACAAAAATCCCCGTCCTAAATCCACGGGTAGCCCAACCAAAATACTTGCAGGGAAATCAATCATATAAGGAAACGGCGTACAAAGTACCACCGCCCGCACGCTTGGAGGAAAAACCTCTAGAGGTGCAATCATCCCAGACAAAAATAAATAAAACAAAAACCAAAAATTTTCTACAGCACTCGCCCGTTCCGTCCAAAAAGCAAGCATTGCAAATGAGTATTGCATAATAAAACGCAAAGCAAAAGCGAGCATCGCCGCCAACATAAATAGCAAAAGATTTGCTAGACTTGGCAACCAAAAAGCTTGGGGATACAGGAGAAAAAATATCACCAGCAGTAACAATGTAAAAGGTAAACGGGCTGCTCTTTCAGAAATATGAGACGCAATATGATGCCATACTGGATCAATAGGTTGTAGCAAGCGAGGAGAAAGTTTTCCTTCTACTATTTCCCTTTCAAACTCCCAAACAACCCAAACAACTGTGATTTGTCTGAGGAGAAAAACAGTAAGAAAGTAACGGGCAAAATCCACAGGTGACAGACCGAACCGTCCTCCTTGCGCCGCCTGTATCCATACTCCCATGAGAATAATTGGCAGAGAATTTGCCAGCACCCATAAAATAAGTTCCGCCCGATACTCAACCATATAGGCGTAGTACACTGACAGGAACGTCAAGGCTTTCTTGAAAATTCGCTTCATCATAAAGATTTAGTCATGAGTCATGAGTCATTGTAGAGACGCGCTGAATGAAAGCGTCTGTACATCTTTGTCTTATTTAAACGTTGACCACTCCTGCTTGGAAAACTCGCCCAATCACTTCTTCAACTGGCGGTTCTGTGACTGTCAAATCAACGACATCCAAATCTGCTAAAATCCGCGCCACCGTTCGGGTAAGTTCCTCTTGCTGCACCATATAACAAACCGATCGCCCTTCCATGTGTCGCACATCACCATATAACATCAGTTTTTCTTTAGGTACAGGATTAATTAATTCCAGATGGACTTCTCGATAAGGCGCAAAACGTTCCAGCAGTCCATCTAAGCTACCGTCATACATCAACTGTCCTTGGTGAATAAGCAGAACCCGCTGACATAAAGCAGTAATGTCAGCCATGTAATGGCTTGTCAATAATACTGTCGCTTGATATCGCTGATTGTACTCGCGCAAGAAATCACGCACTCCCACTTGAGCATTTACATCCAATCCCAGTGTCGGTTCATCTAAAAACAGTACCTGAGGACGATGCAAAAGTGCTGCTAAGAGTTCTGCCTTCATGCGTTCACCTAAAGACAGTTTCCGCACCGGTTGAGTCAGTTTACCTTCCAGCGATAGCATCTCGGTTAATTCTCCTACCCGTTGACGGAACTCTTTATCGGAGATATTGTAGACAGCACCGTTAATCTTGAGAGAATCAAGTGCTGGTAAGTCCCAAAGCAGTTGCTGTTTTTGCCCCATTACCAAGGTGATTTTTTGTAAAAACGGTTCTTGGCGACGAAATGGAATATGTCCACCAACTGTAACTTGACCGCTAGAAGGATAAATCAGCCCCGTGAGCATTTTTAGCGTCGTGGTTTTACCCGCGCCATTTGGTCCTAAAAACCCCACCACTTCACCAGGTGCAATTTCAAAGGAAACATCGTGAACTGCTTTGATCTGTCGGTATGTGCGGCGAAAAAAGTGGGTTATTGTCCCTACAATTCCTGGTTCTTTAACGGCGACAGGATAAACTTTGCTCAGGTTTTGAACGGATATTATACTATAATCATTTGCATTAGAAACATTGTGTACTGACGATTCTGGTGACATAACAGACAGTAATAAATTGGATTTAGCAACAAACTTTACTTAAAAGAGTTCCAGATCTTATTGTCTTTCAATTTGTAGAAACAATACAAATTTGTTATTATTTTATACTTACGCACTCAGTCATGCTCAAAGGTTCAAGCACTTATTAACTGAGTCAAGCGCTTAAAGATGCGAAGCACCTCATCTAAGTCATTTCCGGGGTTACGCATCAAGAAGCCCTTGGATAAAGCATAACGGGGTAGATTTCCTTTAACTAATTTGACGAAAATAAACTCGCTACCAGTGGCAATCATACCAAAACAGATTTTGTTTGGGTGAGGACTACCCAACATACAAGCAAGAATTTGTGCTAGTCCTTCTTTCTTACTTTTCACGTTATCTGGAAAACCTCGCTTCTATTTCTCTCTCTTATAAGGAGAGAGACTTTGAATTTTGGGTTTGAAAGTTAGATTTTTTGTGAACTTTTCCACATGGCGTAAAAAGTCAGATCCTTCTTCAATTGAGAAGGAAGCTTTTTTAGACTCAATAATCATTAGCCATAATTGGTCTTTCAAAACTAATGTATCAATTTTGCCTTTGATAATGACATCATCATCAGGCACAGCAATATCTACAGCAATATCTATAGGTTCTTCTGATTTTACGTAAAAAGGAGTTAAGTAAAAATTTCCAAGAAAAAGTATAGGAGCTACAATTGCCATTCGGACGACATCTTCTAGCAAAAGTGGATAGTTAATGAAATTGAAATAACCAGCTTTTACCTTGTCTAAAAGTTGTTTATCTAAATTTGTACTTTCAGGCAAATTATCTTGCCATTCCCAGAAGAATTGGTCATGCAAAACTAACTGAAGACCAAAGTTGTCGATTAAGTAGCGTAAATTTATATCTTTTGCTTGTAATGTTTGCACCATAAATCTTGAGTGTTGTGGTTTACTAAGTAATAATGTAAACACTAAAAAAGCTGGGAAGTGCAATGTCTAGCATAAGTACTCGTTAGGGCGCTTTCTTAGGAATTGCTATTGGTGGTGTGTATACTTTCTCTGGACATTGCACTCAAGCTCAAATTACCCCTGATGGCACTTTACCGAATAATTCCATCGTCAACATACCGAAATATAAACATTTTGGGAGGAAGTTCCGTAACTGCTGGCATTGTGCAAGGTTCGGACTTAGTTGGCGCTGTTGCAGGAGATATTACCCTGAATGCAACAGGAGAAATAAAAATAGGGCAAGGGAGCAATGTCTTCAATGTTGTGCAAAATCAAGCACAAGGTAATGGCGGAAATTTGACAATTAACGCCCAACAATTGCTTGTTCAAGACGGAGCAGAGGTTAGAACCACCACAAGAGGTGCAGGCAAGGGCGGGAATTTGACTGTTAATGCCACTGAGAAAGTGGAAATCAGTGGTTTGCGTACATCTGCCAATGGTAAGGCATCTGCTAGTGCTTTGTTGACTGGCGCTACGGCAACTGGGGAAGATTTGGCGGCGGCAGCGCAGTGCCGGGTGCGGGCCGCGACAACACTCACTGCCCGTGAGCGGTCTTTGTGCCCGTACTCGGCACCGCCAAATAAGCGCGTAGCGTTCCCCAGTTGCGTCACTTTCCCCCCTACACGGATATGTATTAGAGGGTCACACCCCTGATTCGCCAGCAGTATCCTACTAGCGTTGGGGGCTATTTCCCCTCGCAGTAAAAAAAGCTGCTCCTCTTCCCTCCTCTAAGAGGGGAGGGTTAGGGAGAGGTGGGGAGGGGTTAGGAAAGAGGTCAATTTGTACTGGTGTAGTAAGCGCTCACTACAAGCCATTTTTAACTCAACTGCGCCACGAGTTGATTCTCCAACAACGTTTCACTGGTTAACAAGTCCTCAACCGTGATTCGCAAAAAGCGTTGCTCATCGATTTGAAAGCGGACTTTGACGCGATCGCTCCCCGGAAATCCAGGCGGTGTCAGTTGAGCAATACTTCTTGCACCATCTTTATCGTTGAGGGATTTGACGTTTGTTTGCCCGGTGGCGATTGAGCGAGTAATCAGGCGATCGCCATCAAAATAAACTTCTGTAGCGCCTGTCTCTGCTCCCAATTCCCCCATAATTAATTCAATACTCGGCTGACTCTCGACAGAAGCACCTAAAACTAACTCTACAGGCTGACTCATTGGGTAAGGTTGCCCAGCTTTAATGATAGGATGCCAACTGTGGCATTTGTTGCGGCGGTCCCAGTAACGGATACCGTAGCTATGGTAAAGAAAATCTTTCAGTTCCACACCTTGAGCAAGCTGCAAAGCACCTTGGGCGATCGCTTCAAAAGGACGCTCGCAACGAATTTTTTCTGGTTCAAAATACTGCTTCACCCATGTTTGGACGGCTGGAAGTTGCACAGTCCCACCAACAAGTAAAACAGCATTAATGTCTGAAACTTCTATTCCCTGGCGTCGCGCTTGCTGCAACAGGGAACTCATCGACTCATCAAGTTGTTCAAAAAACGCGTGTTCTTTGAGGATATTTTCTAGGGTATCGCGGTTGAGTTCTAACTCATAACTTTCAAATGTTTCATCGTTGAAATAAACTTCACTTGCTTGGGTTTGGCTTGAAAGCTGAATCTTTACCCTTTCCGCCAGTCGCGTTGTCAAGGGACTCGCCACCAACCCTTGGGTTTTGGCAAAGTAATCAACCAGCCAATTATCAATATCAGTACCACCCAAATTTTGCCCAGCTTTCGCCAGTACGCGAGCGGTTTTTACCTTTTGCTTAGAGTCTTCGGCTAAGGACTTATTCCCCCACTTAAGAAGAAACCCTAAAGGCTTTTGAGTGGTTTGTACGCTTTTATCCAGACGCACCAGCGATAAATCCAACGTTCCGCCGCCAAAGTCAATCACCAAGAGAATTTCTTGGTCTGCCATACCATAACCTAAAGCAGCCGCTGTTGGTTCATCCAACATCCGCACTTGTTCGACGCTTAGGGTTTGGCAAACTTGTCCTAGCCAGTGACGATAAGCTTCAAAGCTGTCTACAGGTACAGTTAACACCAGAGAGTCTATTCCCCCTTGCATTGGTGCCAATTGCTCAATGATTTGCGAGAGGAACCATTGCCCTACTCCCTCAAAGGTTATATTTTGTCCATCTATCTCAGGTAAGAAACCTTGGATGTCTGCGCCAATACCGCGTTTGAAACTGCGGAAAAATCGTGGGTCGTTTTTCAGGTCAAGACCGCGATCGCGCACCTGTTGACCCACCAACACTTGCCCCTTGGAGGCGTCTTCAACATAAACCAAGCTGGGAATCAGTGGCGGGTTGAGACTTTGTTGAATCGATAAACCAGGTATGTTGAGAGTTTCTGGTTGTTGGGTAACTGGGTTCCAGCGAGCGATAACTGTGTTGCTCGTTCCAAAATCTATTGCTATTGCCATAATTTTTAATCATCTCACGCAAAGATGCAAAGCGTGAGATTATTTTCCCATTAGCCATTGTATTTTTAAGAGCGCAGTTATGCCGACAGCAGTTTTCCCACGACTACGCCATTATAATAATTGAGCAAAAAAATCAATGCTCGAGAGTAGGATTTTTTTTATAAAATCTATATGTAAAGATCATAACAAAGCTAGATGGTGTGCTATGCCTGCTAGCAAAATATCATTCAAGCTATGCAGGAAAATCAACAACAGCCCGAAATGGCACAACAGGCAGCTTGTACTGATGAAATATTGCCTGCTTTTGAGGAGATAAAGTTTTTACGCGAGCAAGTAGAGTTTTTGCGTGAGTTGGTAGAGAGTCAAAAGCTATATTTGCAGCACAAAGAGAACCAACTGCAAGAGCTAGAGCAAGAATTGAAGATGACAAACGAAGAGTTGTTTACTGCACTCACTTTAGACGCAAGTTGCCCCTTCAGGGGCAACTTGCGTCTAAAAAATTTAGAATGCTTAACACTCTTTGAGGCGAAGGAAGTCGCTAAGACAATTTTGAAAAGTGAAAAATTGAAGAGTGAGTCTGTAGCTGAGCTGCTCACTGTTATTTATGGCGAAAAAGTTAAACCAGAGGAATTGCAACAGACAGACAGGTTAAGTCTTCAAAGAAATCCTTTAAAAAAGGATATTGCTCATAAGAAATCAAAGAATTTAGAGAAGTCGTCCCACAAACGTATAGAAAGAACACACGAGCATATCAAAGGCTCTCAGGAACATATCCAGGAAACCAGGGAACTCTTGGAAAAATGAAAACAGTGCCTAGAGAAAATCAAATCGCCCTCAGACACCGAAGATTAGGGAATTTATTGCAGCCACCAAGAGCGCAAATGGGCGATCGCTTCTTCCTTATGCTTAGCTTCGACTTCTATCCAAGGCGCTTCTCGGTAAACACTAGGCATAGCAGTGATCAAGTCGCTGTGTTTTCTGTCTTGGAAAGCTTCTTCACCATTGGAAATATGAACCAACTGCCACTCAGGCTTATCCCAAGTTTCTCGTGCAGCATAAAACATTTCCGCCACATTCGGATCGTCGTAACTCTCTAAATTTTCATGACAAATATGGTGATGGGCATCAAATACCAATGGTATTTCAGCCCGTTGGCAAACTTCTAAAATTTCATTGGTACTATAGGCGTGTTCGTCATTTTCCAAAGTCAAGCGGCTTTTGATATTTTCTGGCAATTCTGAAATCACCCCCACCAGTTGATCTGGGCGTTGAGATTTGCCACCATGAATATTCATCAATGACCAAGAGGAACGTGGTAAACCTAGTAAATCTAACGTGCGGGCGTGCCGATCTAAAATTTTGATACTAGCTTCCACCACTTGTGGTGAATCAGAACTCAGCACCACGTATTGGTCTGGATGTAGTACCATTCTGATGCCCAATCTTGTCGCCCTTTGCCCGATTTTGGCTAAATCTGCACTCATCTTCTCTAAAACAGTTGCGCCGACTTCGTCCTCCCAGTCACTCATGGGGAACAAATTAGAAGTCATCCGATAAAGCCGTAGCGAGTTCCGCACACAAAAAGTTAACGCCAAATCCAAGCGCTGTAAGTTATCCCGATAAAGTACTTTCAGAGCAGTTTCACGTTGCTCTTCTGGGAGTTCTAAGTAGCGCGTGCGCGTTATTGTCCGGAAGCGCACCTCTTTGGAAAATGTGATGCAAACCAGTCCTAAGTGCGGTGGAGCAGTTTTTTCCAACTGCTGTGCATTAGGTGAATTGTTAGTTGCAATCCCTGATAGGGATTTAGACTCCCGCACTGCTGACATATTACATATCACTATTACGCCACTTCTTTGATTTAACTCATTTCTACCCTTAAGTGGTGAGTATCCAAAGACAGAAGTCACTCGCTTGGCTCAAATTCAAAATTCAAAATTCTAAATTCAAAAATAATACGCGCGTTGCGGCTCAATTACCTCACCCCCGCCCCTTGGCATTGCATACAACGTCTCTAGAGTTTGTCCATTTTCATAGGAACTACAAGCTTCCGTTCCGATAAAGACAACAAGACAGTGTTGTAGAAGTATATCTGCCTAAAGATAGGTCTATGAGAATTAATAAAGTTTTATTACATAAAATGTCATAATTGAAACAAAATATTTTTAATTTAGTATTTATACTCTCTTGACAAAAAGCACTTGAGGAAAAAAACCAAAACAGGAATGTCAATTTTCCCACATGTATCTTTTGGCAGTGATGTCAAGTAGCTTAAATATTTATTAATATAGTAAAGAAATTTAATCTTTAGCAGTGAGAGCCAAAAAAGTTATCAGATGCGGAAACGATCGCACCAAAAATTTACCAGTAGCGAGCATCCGCTGCTGGTGCATCCTTTAACCATCAGATTCTTCAACAACGGAGAAAATCATGAATAACCAGCAACAGTCAGACTCTAATCAATTTGTGGGAAATCTAAAGAATGGAATTTGGGTGTTTGGCATTTCATCTTGGGTATTTGGTATAACTGATCGCAGCATTGCTTCGTTTTCCGATGGCTATCTGTCTGCGTTGGATCTAACGCAACTCTTTACCGCTGCAACTTTCTTTGTGGCTTGGTTATTTCTCAAGCCCACATCTAAGGCATAATTCCATTTTTGATGTTTGATGGAATGCAAATGTAGCAGTCATAAAACCAAATAGTAAGATACGAGGACAATAGTCCTGATTGGCGCTAGTTTTCTAAAAAATCGGAAGGTTGAGTATCTGAAACAAAGCACTTTTTACGGCAATGGAGGGTGCGCCAAAGGTGTGTTTATTTACTTGCATTTGCAAAAATCGGGGGAATTTCGAGAAATCTAAAAATTCCCCCGATTTTTTAATGACTATAACGCAATACAGTTCACTTAAGGATTGATCCTCCCTAGCCCTCCTTAAAAGGGACTAAGCCCCCTTTTTAAGGGGGTTGGGGGATCTTAACAAAACTAAACACCACTAACTGAACCGTATTGGACTATAACGAGAAATCCGGTTTCTTGTTATTTGTGATGTTAGCTAGACAACTTAGCACAGCTTTGCGTAAAAACGAGCGCCTTTTTAAAGGCAGAGGAGCGCGGAGTCAGCGCAGAGGGACGCAGAGTCTTTGTATAGAGAATTCACGCTCGTATTAATCAAATCTTGTAATTAGCACAGATATCGTGAAAAGTATATTGATTAGCGAAGCAATGTAAGGGATTTCCAAGAAATAAATTATCCATCTTGTGGGGGAGCCAGCGCGAATGACGGCTTTCCCGAACTCACAGCGACTGGCGTTGGGTAGGAAAGCCCGCCCTGAATATTGGGACGGGTGGGGACACCCATCACACAAGAAAATTTGGGATATTTTTTTATTTGGAAGTCCCTAAAGACGCATCATGGCGCGTCTCTACACATCACCAAATCTCAGAAATTTTTTCAACTTCTTCCGTAAAGATTCACGCTGACGCTGTATTCACTTAAAGCAACTTAAAAATTTTTAAATAATGAATTATAAATTAAGAAATTAAGTTTTTTAGATTTTCGGTAAAAAAATTGCTTTAGGCGAGTAGGGAGAGGATAATTAAGTGCAAGCTAGAGTTTCCAAAAATCAATTAATTTTCCTAACCGCCCAAAACCGAAAAAATCTAAAATTTTTCAGAATTTATAATTCATACTTATTCGGCTTATCTTGCTAAGATGTTGCAGAATTATACTTGAATTGAGGTCACATGAGACACGAAAAACTATCTCCAGGACTGCTAATAGCATTTGAAGATTATCAACGGGAAGGACAGCAAGCTTTAAGTCCACAGGTACGAATGCTGAGTATCATTCCTCCCAAAAACAATCTCAAGCCAACCCGTAGCGTAGTTTTTATCTACTGTGACGAACATGCAGACTTGAGCCATCTTTCACAACAAGGTATTGAAGTCAACCAAAATGTCGGACACGTCCGAACGGCTTTCTTACCTATAGAAAGTTTAGACACCTTATCTGAAGACCCTGCGATCGAGCGCATCAAGCCATCGCGTAAACTAAAACTGCGGATGGACGTTGCCAAAAACGCAGTTCACATACCGGAGTTTATAAAGAAAAATAACGGGCTTACTGGTAAGGGAGTTCTTATCGGTATTATCGACAGCGGGATTGACCCGAAGCACCCCGCCTTTGAAGGGCGTATTTTACGCATTTGGGATCAAACACTGTCTGGTCCTGGAGTGCTAGAGGGCAAATATGGAGCGGAATTAACTGGCTCACTACTGACAGTTTCTCAAGATACAAACGGTCACGGGACTCACGTTGCTGGAATTGCTGCTGGTGTGGATGCTACATATGGCGGTGTCGCACCAGAGGCAGAATTGATCATCGTCAGGAGTGACTTGGATGAAGGTCACATTGCTGATGCTGTCCGCTATATTTTCCGGGTCGCCCGAGAATTAGGGCGTCCAGCAGTCGTTAATATGAGCTTGGGCGGACACTTTGACCCTCACGACGGAAGCGACTCGCTGTCAAAAATTATTGACTCTGAAACTGGTCCTGGACGTATAGTTTGCTGTGCTGCGGGTAACGAAGGCAACGATAACATTCACGCTCAAGCAATTGTCAAGGCTGGTAAAACCCATACCATGCGTTTCAACGTGCCATTAAATCAATCAAGTATCGCCTTGTTAAACGGTTGGTACTCTAGTGCTGGTCAATTGGAAGTGTCTCTACGTAGTCCTAACGGTTTCGTCACACCCTTCCAACCAGTCATTGCTGAAGGTAATTATACAAAGGAATACACCTTGCAAGATTCGCGGGTGCAAGTCGCAACACCAAGACGCGATCCAGCTAACGGGGACTATAACGTTTTAGTACAAATTCGCGGTACAGCTAACAACAAGTTTAGTATGCCCGTACAAGGTGGAATTTGGCAATTGCGGTTCAAAAACACTTCATCCAAAGATGTGCGGTTGGATGTGTGGACCTTAGATGGAGCAACATTATTCACAGGTAGAAGTGTGGCTGACTCAGTGAAAGTTGGTTCCCCTGGATGTGCCAGCAGTGCAATTACAGTTGCTGCTTATACAACTAAAGTGAAGTACACTGACATAGACGGCAAAGTTCAAGAATTTGGCTTCCCTCTGAATACAATTTCTGACTTCAGCAGTGAAGGACCGCTGCGGAATGATGTTCAAAAACCGGATGTCGCAGCACCAGGCGCGATGATTGTTTCCGCCCTCTCCTCGAATGCCAATTTCGACCACTCAATGATTATTAATTCCAAGTTTATGGCGAATGCTGGTACAAGTATGGCAGCGCCCTTCGTCAGCGGCTTGATAGCACTGCTGTTGCAGCGTAACCCCAACCTCGATCCCGCTGCTATCAAAGAACTGCTTCGTAAAAATAGTTCCATACCAGGTAAACCAGCAGGAACCTTTGATAATAAATGGGGCTATGGACTCATTAATGCGCTTAATCTCTAGTTGGCTGACATCTTGCACCAAAATCAATAAGAGGCGGAGCCTCTATATTCTCGTTCCCAGGCTGAGCCTGGGAACGAGGAAGTCCGTATAAAGGTAGTTAATCGCAACCTGATAAATTTGATAGGTTAATTATAGGGCAAGCTATTTTGCTTGCCCTTGTTGACTTAATGGGAGGTTTTTATGAATTATCAAAAGCTGGATAGCGCCCTTGCAGTAGCGCTGAATGATGTCGATAACCCACAAGAGCCAAGTTTGAATGTTTTCATTCATACCACAGCAGATGCAAATTCGACAGATGCACCTGCCATGTTAGAAAATTTAGGCGTCCCAAATGTGACACCGGGAAAGGATATCTTCACAGCAACCTTATCACCAAACGCAATTTCTCAGTTGTCGGAACAGCCTTGGGTGCAGTCTATTAAGCTGTCTCAAAAAATGCGTTTGCTGAATCGTAGATGAGGAGCTTACATTTAACATCAAATTTTAAACGACTTTCGGCTAAGCCTTCCTCAATTTCCGCTGCACTCAAAAGAATTGTCGGTAGATAACCGTGGGAAAGACGGGCAAATCAGTAGCGATCGCTTTGAATACATTCACATAACTAACCGTATTGCCTCCACTTCCCCACTTACTTATTAACTTACTTATTAACGATTAGACTTAGGAACTAAACGCCGCAATAATCTGATGAGGGGTGATTCCACCTTGAGTCTAAAAGCGAGTATCTGCGTTCTCTGAAGAGGATTAAAGTTATTGTCGCTCACAAGGATTAATGATTGACCATCAGGTAATTTGGAACCGAGAGTTAAGCCTTCGATATTGTCTAGCGCCACATCCAGTTGTCTCAAATCAAAAAGCGGTTTTTTCTCAATAGGTTTGATGTTCTTAAGGTCAACAGTTAAAAGGCTATCGATATCATGAATATCATCAGCACCTTCCAAGGAAATCTGAAAAAGTGCAATAGAAAACCCAAAGCCAGTAAAAGTCCGCTCTAAACTTAGGAAATGACCTTGATTATCAAGAGCAACTAAATCAGTTAACCCGCTAGAAAATCGACGAGAGAAATTCAAAAATGGTGTGGCTGGTTCAGTCTGGTAAAGAAATTCTTTTTCTGGCTCACCAGTGAGCAAATTATATTGTAATATGCGGCAAGGACTACTGGCTTTTGGTTTGGCTTCGGGACCATCTTGAATCAGAGCATTTTCCGTGGCTGTAAACAGATACTTTTGGTTGGGTGTGATAGTTAGAGATTCAAACCCTAAGTTCTCACGGATACCCTGTTTACCGCTTTGATTTGGCAAAAATTTCTTGGGAATTGGTAGTGTTGTCAGTTCCTTTGCAGAAGAAATTGAAAATTCCTTAATAAAAGGTTTTATCTGTTTACTATTATCACCTTCAGAAGAAATATAAAGAGTTTCTTTGTTTGTTAAGCTGATACCTTCTGAATCAATACTACTCGTAGGAAAAGGTTGACCACTTTCCTTTAACAGCGTGGTGACGCCAACAGGTACAACCCCACCATCTGTTAACGACCCCTTGCTGAGGTCAATTTTCAAGGTGTAAAAGCGAGCAGGAGCTTTTTCGCTACGATCATCAGATATTGTGTAATAAACTTCTTTTTTAGCGTCGTATGTAATTCCAGAAAATCCTCCCATTGGAGTTTTTTGGAAAGAAAAATCTGTGGGGAAAGTTGCAGAACCTATAAAATCTATTTCAGTTATCGGAAAAGCTGAAGCAGGTAGATTCAGGAAAAATATGCTGACAATTAAAATCGGAATAAGAAAGAAAATAATTAGCCGAAACTTCAAAAACTTTTTGAGGTGCTGCATTGTGAGTTATTGCTAAAGAGTGAAAATCACAAACAAGATATCATGGTTAAGCAAATATAGCGCTTCTCGTTTGGATGAAGTAATTATCTGTGTCCCATGACTGTCCCATGAGTGGTTGTTATTTCTTGATGTATTGCACTCAACACCACCAACCGCTATTGCATCTTTGATTGCAGATTTTTCTGTAGTCGATTGGTTTAACATACTATTGGCATTAAAGCAAAACTGAATGGGAAGGCGGCGCGGTAGCGATCGCAGTATATGGTTATCAGCTATTGCCAACAAGATTGTATTAATTTTTGGTATAAATATTTACTGAAAAAGATAATCTATCATTTACCAAAGAGTGCATGGCTCCTTACTTGTGTAGAGATTCTTTGGTAGCAATAGCGACTCTCGGTCCATTTGTATTGATCGAGTCTTGATTTAGCAGATTCCCGTAATACGTTGATTAAAGAATTAAAGATTTAATGAAGGTATACCTCTTTTGTAGAATTTGCTCGGTTGTTTAATGTACTATTTTTGACAGGGATAAATTCATAATTATTTACAATTACAAAGTCTAATTACGTAAGTATAACGACGGCGTTATTGTATGAATTTTCCTCTAAAGGCTAGTACAATTTAGGGCTTGAGGGCTTTTTAATGAAACTCAATCGGTTTAGAACAGTCATATCCGCACTGGCTGTAGTCACGATATTTAATCTGGTCAGCGATACCAAACCTGCGGCTGCTTTGGGTTTGGTTGGTCTAACTGACAACAACAATCTAGTTCTTTTTGACTCCGATAATCCCACTGCTACTAGCAGTGTCTCAATCACTGGCGTCACTGGTCGTGTGTTGGGCATTGACCTTCGTCCAGCTAACAATCAAATCTATGGTCTGACGGATACCAATAGCATTTACACCATTAACCCGTTTACTGGTGCTGGTACTTTTGTAAGTCAACTCACCACTGCCTTTACCGGCGGATTTGTTTCCGGAGTAGACTTCAACCCAGTACCTGATCGCCTACGGGTTGTCGGTGGCAATGGTCAGAACCTCCGCATCAATGTGGATACTGGTGAGGTGATTGTTGATGGGACACTGAACCCTGGAAACCCCAACATTACTGCTGCAGCCTATACCAATGCAGATAATGACCCAGCCACCGGAACTACGCTGTACGACATTGACTACATCAGCGACGCATTATTTATACAGAACCCCCCGAATGCTGGCACTTTGGAAAGGGTAGGTTCTCTCGGTATCGACATCGACTCAAGAGGAGGGTTCGATATCTTCACACAAAATGGGGTGAATACTGCCGTTGCAACACTGACTCCAGTCAATTCAACTGGCTCCAATCTATACAACATCAACTTGTCTACAGGTGCTGCTACGCAAATAGGCAGCATCGGCAATGGTAGTAGCAGAATCGTAGGAGTGACAGCTCAGCCTGTCCCTGAGCCTGGTACTGTCCTTGGCTCTGTAGCCGTTGGTGGTATGCTTGCTTTATTACGTCGCTGCCGTCGTCGTCTGAAGTCGCTCATTTAGTCAGACTTTCAGTAGACAATCAAGGCTAGCTTGATGGGTGGTACTTAAGGCTAATCTAAATAAATAACTTTTGTTGAGCGAATAACCAGAAGCGCATCTACCCCATAACCGAGAAATATTCTAGAAATCAATAGCCCATATTTTCAAAGGACTAATCACGATACTCATTCTGGAAAAAGTTCACAAGCCAGTCTTTTACGCTGCGTGTTGCACGGCAGTCGTCTTCGTTGTAACGTTGGATAATTTCTAGTAAAGAGCGATCGCCTGTTTTTAACCACTCGTCATACCAGTAAATACACTTAGCTCCGCTTGCTTCTGGATCACGCCACTCAAACCCCAGCCATCGAGCAATTGCTTTTAAAGCATAACTTTCTACAGGTAACGCCACGTTTTGCGTTAATACTTCATACACATCCACAAACCGCCTAAGTACCGGGAATACAGAAGTGTACGGAGTGTGGTACTCCTTTGCGAGTCGTTTGACTGTATCAAATTCGTAAACACAAAAATGATAAATTGGTGCATCTGGATATTGCCAAACCAAATCCAGAAATTGTTGCCATATAAATTTTTCTTCTTCTTTTGTTTCTGCTAAAAAAGAATAAAACTGTTCTGTCTTAGCAAGTCTATCAACAACCAAAACTCCCAATAGGTAATCTAAATTCAAGTCTGGTTGCGCCTCAATATCAAAAAATATCTCTACAGGAGCTGTAAATAGGATATCGTCCCTATGATCATCTATCTGTGTAGCGTCTGTAGCAGTGTTTGTCGCTTTGTCGAGGCAAACAGCAGTGTTAACAGTGCCATCTACAAGATATTCTTGCTTTGATGATAGGTATGGTATAATAAATGGACGGTTTTCTAGGATAGATTGCGCTTGCAATATCAGCTTAGGTGCTACTATGCTGTCGAAACCAGGTAGGTTTTCCAGTTCAGTGGCGCGAGTTGTCGCTAAAGATTCTACTGTTGTTATATCTAACGCTTGCAGTTGTTTGTAGCGAACGGGTGTCACACCTGGTAACAAAGAGAGGTGTCTCTGAGATTGAGCGACTCCATAACAATGACTGTACCAGGGGCAAAGACTGCAGCGTTGACGAGAAATGAAGACTTCCGGCGCTTCCTCTGTTTCCAAAGTTTCAATACTCTCGTGCAGGATGCGGTGCATTTGTGGCATCCATTTAGATATATCCACAGGATAACCCGCCTCTTTACCACGCAACATCAGCCAAGCTGTTTCCACCTCAACTTCTTGCACCGTCGCCAACACATAAGCGTGAAATGCTGCTAGAACCTGATACTCTTGTTTAGGACGCTTACCCAGTTCAATACTCAGCGGAACATACATCCAATCTCCAAAGCGGGATTGTCCTATGTGCTTAACGAGAATATCTGGACGGCTTAGTAGCGTGTGTCTTTCAGAATAACTTGCTAACAGCACTCCTTGATGAATGCACTCAACCCCCTGCTGCATCAACTCAAAAGTTGCTGCAGTTCCTGCTTTCCAGTCTAATCGTCCATATTGTGGTTCCTGATATGTAAACTGTGTCAAAACACTCATCTGATGAGCAATTTTGTCCTGGTACAGTTTCAGCAGCAAGTCATTACCAGCATCTCGCCGACTTTTATCACCGTGAATGTCTAAAAAAGGTCGGCGCTTGCAGCGTTGGTATTGCAGCAGTAGTTCAGCATTAATTAACATTCTCTTAAGGTAACAAGAATTCGCACTTTCTGGCAGTGATCCAAATAACTAAAGTCAATGTTACCCAGCACACTTTTTGGCAAGGTGGGGAAGTCCACAAGTGAAGGAAAGTAGGAAAAGTAGGAAAAGTAGGGGGAGAATAACTAAATATCTAATGACTAAAGATTAATGACCGATGACTAGTATTTCCGCATCACCAACCAAGTTGCATCAGTACCGACAGCTATTTCCAGCTTTGGCAAATAAGACGTATTTTAACTATGGCGGTCAAGGACCAATGCCACAAACCGCTTTGGATGCTATTTCTCATGCGGAAGCTTATATCCAGCAAATAGGTCCTTTTGGTAATGAAGTCGGTCGTTGGGTTGGACAAGAGGTGAAAGCTGCTAGAGTGGCGATCGCCTCTGAGTTAAATGTACCACCCGAAACAATCACTTTAACTGAGGATGTCACTGTTGGCTGTAATATTGCTATTTGGGGTCTTGATTGGCAGCCAGGCGACCACATATTACTCAGCGACTGCGAACATCCTGGTATCATCGCAACAGCTCAGGAAATCGGGCGTCGGTTCGCTGTTGAACTGAGTACTTGTCCCTTAATGGCAACTTTAAACGAAGGGAACCCGGTTGAAGTCATCACCCAACATTTGCGTCCAAAGACTCGCCTTGTGATCTTAAGTCACGTTCTTTGGAATACAGGTCAAGTTTTGCCTATTGACAAAATAGCTGAAATATGCATAAATAACTCTATCAGACTTTTGATAGATGCCGCTCAGTCCGTCGGCTTACTGCCTTTAAACTTAACTGAATTGGGAGCCGATTTTTACGCCTTTACCGGTCATAAATGGTTGTGCGGTCCTGGGGGTGTCGGAGGTTTGTATGTACGACCAGAAGTACGAGACAGCCACAAACCTACGTTTATCGGTTGGCGCGGTATTGTGCGTGATAATCAAGATCAGCCTGTGGGTTGGCAACCAGATGGGCAACGCTATGAAGTTGCGACATCTAATTATCCACTGTATACAGGGTTAAGGGAGGCGATCGCTATTCATCAGCAATGGGGTACACCAGAGGAACGTTACCAGCAAATCTGCCATTACAGCGAATACTTATGGCAACGATTACAGGTGATATCCGATGTCAAATGTTTGCGAACTTCTCCGCCAGAAAGCGGCTTAGTCTCGTTTCAACTCACAAATCAAAAACCTAACGCTAGCCGTGAACTGGTTGTCTATTTGGAGTCACAAAGATTATTTACTCGGACAATAGCCGATCCGGATTGCGTACGTGCTTGTGTTCACTATTTTACTCTAGAATCAGAAATCGACCAACTGGTTGAAGGAATTCAACGATTTTGTCAAATGTAGGTATTAAGCCATACCTACGTCTAATAATTAGGGATTTCTAATAAATAAATTATCAACTCGTGTGGGGTGGGCATCCTTGCCCGCCCAGTTTCTACGACGCGCTAGAAGCCCATCCTACAAGAAAACTGGGATATTTTTTAATTTGGAAGTCCCTTAACAAATAGACTTCTTGCAAAAGTATGATTCATGGATATTTACAACCGCATATACACGCAGAAAAACGCGGATAATTTATCTGTGTCCATCTGTGTCCATCTGTGGTTTTTTTTCATAAAATTGACTTTTGCAAAAGGTTTCACGTAGAAACTTAGCATACTACGTCTTTACAACGAACAATTCATCATGACTCATGACTCCAATGGATAGACCAATTTTATACATAGCCATCACCAATCACGGCTTTGGTCATGCAACCCGCGCCGCAGCCGTAGCCGCGACAATTCAAAAGTTATGTCCCCAAGTCCTACTTATTATCGTCAGCACAGCCCCACGATGGTTGCTAGAGTGCTACATAGAAGGCGATTTTATCCAGCGTCCTCGGGCGATGGATTTGGGTGTGGTGCAAGCAGATAGCTTGACAATGGATAAAACTGCAACATTAGAAAAATTACTTGAGATCAAGAAAAACCAAAATTCCATCATTGCTTCTGAAGCCAACTTTATCCGGCAAAATCGCGTTAATCTTATCTTGGCGGATATCCCCTTCCTTGCCAGCAAAATTGCCAAAGTAGCTGGTATTCCCTGTTGGATGATGAGTAACTTTGGCTTTGACTTTATCTATCGAGATTGGGGTGATAGCTTTACAGAGATCGCGGATTGGATAAGTGATTGTTACTCAAAGTGCGATCGCCTGTTTCGTCTTCCTTTCCATGAACCAATGCAAGCTTTCAACAATATCACAGACGTAGGGTTAACAGGCGGTTCTCCTCGCTACTCTTGTGAAGAAGTAAGATCTACATGGGGAATCACAGCCCCAACAGAAAAGACTATCTTACTCACCTTTGGTGGCTTGGGTTTGCAGCAAATTCCCTACCATAATCTAAAGCAATTTCCAGATTGGCAATTTATCGCCTTTGATAAGTCTGCCCCCGATTTGCCAAATTTAGTGCCAGTCACTGACCAGAAATACCGCCCTGTTGATTTTATGCCAATTTGTGGGCGAGTTGTTTCTAAACCAGGTTTCAGTACGTTTGCTGAAGCTACACGTCTGCAAGTGCCAATCGTTTCAGTGACTCGTGATGAATTTGCAGAAGCGGCTTTTTTATTAGAAGGTATTACTAATTACAACCAACATCAAATTCTTACCCCATCTGAATTTTTTCAGGAAACTTGGGATTTTCTCAACCAACCGCCCAACCAACCGAAGCAATCCCTACCTATTGCTAAGGATGGTAATGATACTATAGCTCAGGCTGTGTTCAACTATTTGCATCTGTAAAATCAACAAGACAGCTTTTTAAGGGAAGCTACTTGCTAAGGAGGATAAGCTTTTGACAGCTTTAAGCCGTAACAGGTAGTGCAAATAAGTATTTCTTTATACTAATTTATCTATTTCTAAGTTTTGTCATGGAACAAAATCTATCTTCCCTGACTTTGAGCTTAGCCTCGCAGGATATACGTCGAGTCTTAGACAAACAAAAGGAAGAACGGCAAATTTTACTCACTCAGACCAATATCCTGTTTGTGGCAAACAGTGCATTGCTCAGCGTTCTTACCATCGCAAGGCTGCTTTCCGTCTTCAGCCTGTTCAGTATTACAGAAGTTACATTATTTTTGATAAACTTTACACTGTTGATAAATGCTTTGCTACCACGGCAATTCGTTATTACTCCCAACCCAGAAAATGAAAAATTTTTGGAGGGTTATCTGGCAATGGCGCCTGAAGAGTATCAGTTGCAGATGCTAGTTAATCAAGTAGAGACGTATAATGCTAACAAGCAGCCTATCAACGATATCTCTCAGTCGTTATTCTATGCTGCTGGTGTAACTTGGGGAATTGCATTGGTTGCCTTGTCGCACGTAGTTGCTCTCTATTTTATGCCTGATTTGCAGCAACATTTATGAATTATTCCAAAAGATTTCATGCCACAGAATCTGATAGTAGGTCTTTGCGTTTGCCAAAACCAGATGCAGCAAATATTACAGTTCTAACCCCCAACTTACCTAATAAACCGATTCTTCCTTGGACTCACTTCGACTCTCCTTGGCTAGAGGGCGAAGAAAATCATCCACAAGAAGAAGGCAAAGAGGACGATTTAGAGTCAACACTCAACACTCAAGAGTCCACAAACTCTGAACCAGAGACTGATGACTCATGATTGATGATTCATGAATAATGTTTAAAGATGACGCACTACCAAAAGTTATTGAAGGTTTCCACTACTGGTAAATCTTTACATAACATTACCCAAAAAATTGAAGACGCAGTCGCCGAATCAAGAGTTGAGACAGGGCTGTGCGTTCTGTTTTTGCGCCATACCTCAGCCAGTTTGCTGATTCAAGAAAATGCCGATCCAGATGTACTCAAGGATTTAGCCAACTTTATGGCAAAAATCGTGCCAGAATCAGCCCAGTACATTCATGATGCTGAAGGTCCTGATGATATGCCAGCACATATTCGCACAGCTTTGACCCACACATCAGAAATTATTCCTATAAATCGAGGTCACTTAGTACTGGGAACTTGGCAAGGAATTTATATCTGGGAACATAGGCAAAGAAGCCACACTAGAGAATTGGTTGTTCACATTTCTGGTTCGTGAAAATAATTTTTTAGCGGAACTTTCGGGTGGTTTTAATCATATGAAGCAAAATCGGAAAATAACTGATCCTTTTCGACTTCTTGATGAAATCCTCGCCCAGCATACAGTCAGTTGTTTGTCACTCAATCCGCACAAGACTTTCACAACCAGCTTTGTAGAACTGGGGAGTTCAATTGCTGAAAAAACTTGTGATATTCAACTGATAAATTCTCTAAGCAATACATTGGAGCGTATGCTTGGTGCCATGTTACACAACTTTCCAGAAAACATTTTCTGGGATTTTGATTTCATTGTCAGTAGTATGCTTAGACAGGCTTTGGTAGCAAAAGACGGTGCTGTGTCTTTTTTAGAATCTTTTGGAGATAAGATAGTGTCGCTTATGGGGCTGTTTGGCAAACAATCCGAAATTCGCTTTCGCTACGTCCACGACTTTATATTTGGGTTTGACTGGGCAAAATGGGTACAAAACGAAGCCCAAACTCGCGCCGTTATTGAACCTTTCAGTCTGACTTTTTTGGATTATTTAATCTCAAAAGGTAAAAAAATTATACAACTTATTCGTGTTGGGGATGCCCGATATCATCAACTTTCTGAAAAATGTTATCGCAATCCCTTCTGCTTTTCCCGAGAACCAGAAGATGAGTACCGCCTGCTGACTTATCTTGCAACCCAACAACTTATTCCGGTAGCAGCATGGAATTGGAACGCTCAACCTCTTTGGAACAAACCTTTCCACGAACTTCGCGAACAGATCTCATTAAAACTTAATATTCCTAAAAATAGTTAATATAGTTCAAAGTCAAT
>NZ_JBAHYJ020000080.1:0-14448 GCF_036697665.2 Scytonema sp. PRP1
CAATACGGTTCAGTTAGTGGTGTTTAGTTTTGTTAAGATCCCCCAACCCCCTTAAAAAGGGGGCTTAGTTCCCTCCTTTTTAAGGAGGGCTAGGGAGGATCAATCCTTAACTGAACTGTATTGGCCCAGCACCCAGTACCCAGATCCTACGCGCCCATTCATTCCTCACCTACCTTGTTTGTATATTGTTCGTAAAAAAATACTTAAAAAACACTTATGGATAAATCACTTTTGGGATGGCTATTGCTTTTGGGGTTGGCATTCCCATTGTTGAGTATACTGCTTGATGAAGCCGCCTCAAGATTGGAACGGCAGCAACACCCCTTAGCAGTTGGTCTACGTCAGGTACGCAAGTATGTGTTACCTCCCTTAGCCGTGATCTTGGTCATGCGACAGGTTTTTAGCGTCGCTGGCAAAGATTCCTGGGCACGTTTTGTGGAAACGTTAACTTGGGTTGCCATTATTGTGGCGGGACTTTCTTTAATCAACGCTTTGTTGACCACAGAAAAGCAACCGATAAAATGGCAAATTCATGTACCTAGCCTGTTCTTTCAGGTAGCTAGGGCTGTAGTGATCTTAGGTATTGGCTATCACATTATCAATGAAGTTTGGAGTATAAATTTGACTGGCTTGGGTTCCGCTGTGGGGGTAGCTTCAGCGGTAATTGCCCTAGCGCTGCAAGATACCCTCAGCAACCTAGTGTCAGGATTACTGCTGCTATTTGCCAAACCGTTCAAAACGGGTGATTGGATTGAGTTAGATGGAAAGCAGCAGGGACGGGTACTAGAACAAAATTGGTGGTCAGTCACGATAGCAAATCCTTTCATGAAATTAAACATTCCCAATGGGGTGTTGTCGAAGGCAAAAATTATCAATTACGGTCAGGGAGGAATTTGGAAAAACATTTCTGCCAGCTTTTCTTATGACGACTCTCCTAATGAAGTGATTCCAGCACTCAATAGCTTGGTCGAGGGTATAAATGGCATCCAATCTGAAGGTTTTGCTGTGGTTAGTTCCTATGAAAACGACCGTATCACCTACGACCTTTGGTATGAAGTGGTGGCTGAGAAAGATATGTTCGTTGCTCCGGAACTGAAAGTGCGACTTTACTATTTAACCAAACGTTATGGTTTTACCATCCCCTATCCCATGCAAGTGCAGTACACCGTCGATGCGAAACTTGGGATACCGAGCCGGATTCCTCAAGTAGTCGAGAACCGCCAACAGGAATTGGCAACTTATTTGCGATCGCTCCCCTATTTCCTAACGCTCAATGATAATCAGATTGAAAAACTGGCCCAGCGGACTAGATTTAAAGCCTACGGTCAGGGTGAGTTAATTGTTCAGGAAGGCAAAGAAGACGAGGGACTTTATATTATGTTCAAGGGTAGGGGAGAGGCTTACCTAAAAGATGAACAAGGTAACCGCCAGATAGTGGACAAGGTTGGACTTAACGAAGTATTTGGTGAAATGGCTATCTTTCCAGGAGAGGTAAGTCCAGTTACAGTCGTTGCCAATGAAGGGGTTGAGGTGATACTGATTCCAGCCAAAGAGATTGTCGAAGCGCTCGAGTCTAACAACAAATTTGCTTCAGAGATTCTTCAGTATATCGAAGTACGGAAAAAGAAAGTTCGACTTGCCAAAGGAATCAAAGATGAGGCAAGTCAATTAATTAGTAACAATGGTCGGCGGGTGCGATTGGGATGATCAGGATAACCAGAGCAAAGGTGAAAAGGAGTTGCTTAGTTTTAAGCAGCATGGTTTTACTATTGACAGCCTGCGCCCAAGGGTCAACAACTTCAAAAGCAAATATTGACAGGTCTGCCAGTGCAGACAAGACCTCAAAAGAAAACTTAGGGATTCAGCAGGTCGAGAGTAAATTAGTTAAACCCCTTTCAACCCAAGACTCAGCTAAACAGGGCATTGTGTTACCGGAAGTGAACCCCCTGGAACTGGAGGGACAACTGGCGATATCGGGATCTCAGGTAGTTTTGCCGATTAGTCAGGCTATTGCTCAACGCTTTATCCAAGACGGCTATCCTAACAAGATTGAGCTCGCTGGTATTGATACGATTGTTGGCTTCAAGCTATTTTGCGAGGAGAAAAAAGTAGATATTGTCAATGCGGTTCGCCCGATTACCAGTCAGGAGTCAGCCACCTGTGCTAAGTCAGGTATTGAGCCAATAGGTTTTCCAATTGCCATTGATGCAGTCACCATTGTAGTCAGTTCTCAGAATAATTTCGTCCCAAACAGTCTGACGCGCGACGAACTGGCAAAGGTATTCACTGTGCAAAAGTGGTCAGATGTGAATCCCAAATGGCCACCGGAAGTGATTAAACGTATTGTCCCAGCCGGGGCTGGTACTGGAGGGTCAGTTGACCTGTTCGCCCAAGCTATCCTCAAGGGGAATGCCAGCCAACTTATTAATGCTCCCGATACGGTATTTTATGACTTTGTAGAGCAGTTGCATTCAGAAGCTTTAATTAATCCTTACATGGTTGGCTTTTTAGAGTATAGCTCCTATCAACAAAACCGCGACAAATTGAGGGCGATCGCTATTGATCAAGTAGACCCTTTCTTGTCAGGATATCCTCTAACTCGTCCTTTGTATATTTATGCAGATGCCAAAGCGATTCGGACACGACCAGAAGTCAAAGCATTTGTTAATTATTACTTGACCTATGTGAACGAAGAAATTTCTAATCTGGGCTACTTTCCAGTCAAACCAAGCGTATTGGATGAGTCAAAAATTAAGTTTTTGCAAGTGAAGAGTAATAAAGAATCGTTGAAGGAAGTAAGTAATAAAAATTAGTTACTTGGACAATAATTCAATTTTAATGAATAATACAAAAAACCAAAAAAATGATGATTGTCTGCACAACTACTTGTCGGAGAATTTTAACAATTACGGGAATAGCTTTGCTCACTTCCTCTGTTTATTTGGGTGAGGCTCAGGCTCAATCTTTCAATAACAGTGGAAGTTTCTTAATAGCCCAAAATCTAGGGGGAATAGTACGAAAAATACCCCTGGAAGAAGTAGCACTTCCAGCAATGTCTTCAGCAAAGACAGCGACCAATGCTGAATTTAACCAAGCCCGAATTGAACTGAAGTCAGATGGTTCGTTAATATACATACTCAGAGGTAGAAACCAACAAGGCTTTGATGTTGAAGTACAAGTGACTCCGAGTGGCACTCTTGTTCAAGTTGACGAGCAAATAGAGACCAGTGGAGTTCCTGAAATTGCTGTAAAAGCTTTCAAACGATGGGCACCAAATGATCAACTTATCAGCACTTGGCGGAGTACTCGTCTTGGCGAATTTTTCTATCAATTTGTCATTCAGGATTTTTGGTTAGAAATTGCTGCTGATGGTAATAAAGTCATGATTTACCGAAAAAAAATTAAGATTTAGCAAATTAGTCAAAATATGCAATTGGGCGACACAGAGCTATGAAGACATTTACAATCAGTCATTGGCAGAAAATCGTCGTTGCACTGTCATTAACAACGATGACTTTCACTGCTAATGCTGCTTCTGCCCAATTACTTAAGGGTAGTGGTGCTTCTTTTTCTGAACCTCTTTATCAACGCTATAGTGCAGAATACAAACGAGAAACAGGCGTCAAGTTCCAATACACTGCTATTGGCAGTGGTGGTGGCATTCGTTTGTTCATAAATCAAACTGTAGACTTCGGAGGTACGACTTTAATTCCTACCCCAATTGAGAAAAATCAAATGAAAGATGGGTTGCTGATGGTACCAACAGGGGGAGGGTCAATAGCTATTGTTTATAATCTTGAAGATGTGACTTTCGATGTCAAATTATCTCGTGAGCAACTCGCAAAAATATTTACAGGTAAAATTTCCAATTGGAACCAGGTTGATTCCAGATTTCCTAACAAAAAGATTCAAGTCGTAGTTCAATCCGACAGTAGCGGTACTACCTTAACTCTAACTAGATACTTGCGAAAAATTACAGGAGGAAAGATAGAAGCTAGCCGGGAACCGAATTGGGGATTTCAGGTTTTCGCTGCTCTTCCCCAAGATAGTGCAGTCGCTGGAGAAGTGCGAAGAATTGATGGTGCGATTGGCTATGTTCAAACAAACTTTGCTCGTCAGAATAATCTGCCTACAGCTAGGATTGAAAATCGAACAGGTCGTTACGTGGCACCAACTTTGGCAGAAACTGAAAAAGCCCTAGCCAATATAAAGTTTAACGATGACTTCACGACTGAAGACATTGATGATCCAGAAGATGGTTACCCCTTGGTTAGTTTGAGTTGGCTACTGTTTTCTGAAAAGTATCCCACCGAAAATCTTGTTCAAGCTAATAAGAATTTGTTGATATGGATTTTAACTAAGGGGCAAAGTTTTAATCGAGAGCTAGAGTATACGAAAATTCCAGAAAATGTAGCTAAAAAAGTGATTGAAACTGCTAATAAGGAACTTAGAGTTCGTCCCTAAGAAAAATGGTTGTTATGTATTGTTTGTGTGACAGAAAGCAGAAATTATGAGCAAATTGGGTGTGCCATTGCCACTAACTTCGGTAATACTGGGTTGTAACTTGTTAGTATTACCTCCGGTGTTGGCGCAAGCAAATCATACTAATACGACGGTACCCGAGATTCAAACAACTGCAAACTTGCCTTCTAAGAATGAGGCTCCTGGGCAAGTTATTAGATTGGCAGACACTTCAGGTGTGATGGACACATCAACTGATGAAATTAACACGACTAACCAATATCCGCGTCCATCATCTGTAACAACTTTCAACTCAAATAATTTTGGGGAAGAAACCTTGAGTAATTCCAATGTCATTTCCAGTACTTTGGAAAACAAAGTATCTGCTGGTGATAGGCTTCGCTCAATAACCTCTGATGATAAACCTCAAGTCCAAGAAATTCCTACTAACCAATTACAGCTGCCCAAACTATATAGTCAACCACCAGATTTGATGCAGGGAGTTACCCGTGTCGAAGATTTGCGAGATGTTAGCCCTGGAGATTGGGCTTATGAAGCACTACGAAGCTTGGTAGAAAAATATCGTTGCATTGCTGGTTCTGAAAAAGAGACTTTTGAAGGTAATCGTGCTATAACCCGTTATGAATTTGCTGCTGCCTTTAATACTTGCTTTATAAAGACTGGACGCATCATTTATAGCTTGAGCAATACATTCTCTAATCAAGAAGACTTGGCAGTTGTACAAAGGCTACAAGCAGATTTTGCGACAGAACTGAAAGCCCTCACCACCAGGCTAGATAACTTAGAAGAGCGAGTAGCTTTTGTCAAAGACCATCGGTTTAGTACTACTACAGTTCTCCGGGGGACAGTAGATTTTAATTTAATTAGTGCTTTTGGGGACAAGAAAGCTGTTGTTTCTGGGGCAAATCCCAGGGAAGACTTGAATGAAATTCCTACTTTATCAACGCGAGTAAATCTCAACTTTGATACAAGTTTTACAGGTAAAGACCGATTGCGTACTAACATTCGAGCTGGAAATACTAGCAATTTTGGTAACAGTGTTACTGGAACAGAAATGACTCAGCTGATTGGTACTGTTAATAATGGCAATGATATTACGCTAAATTCGTTATTTTATGAATTTCCTATCGGCGGTAAACGTGGTAAGGTAGCGATCGCATCTGTTGCTGACTTTCCCACTCGCATTTTTCCTGCCCTAAATCCTGTTTCTTCTATTTCCAATTTTGGTGCTGAAAGTCCTATATTTTCGTTTGCTTTTGGTACGGGTGCTGTAGTTTACTATAACTTCACCGATAAAATTGCCGCTGGTGTTAGTTATTTAAGTACGTCTGGTAGCAATCTACTTGAGGGACTGTTTGGGGGTCAATATACTGCCTTAGCTCAGGTAACTTATACTCCATCTGATAAGTTAGCACTCGCTTTTACCTATGGTCACTATTACGCTTCTGAACCCGGTTCAACTATTGATGTAACTGGGAGTAAAGGTAGCAGATTTGCTCAGTTGCCTTTTGGAGAAAGTACGGCGACTTCCTCTAATGCTTATGGCTTACAGTTTACTTACAAGTTGAGCGATAAATTGATTTTAGGCGGTTGGGTTAGCTATTTTAATGCGATTGCTGAGAGTTCGCCCCGTGTTAATGGTTTAGATGGTTCAATTGGAGCTAATGCTGATATCTGGAGTTGGGCTGTTACTGCAGTAATACCGGACTTGGGTAAGTTAGGCAGTCAGTTAAATTTTGTCTTGGGTATGCCCCCGAAGGTTATAAGTAATGATGTTCCTTCTCGTTTAGATAGGGATACTTCGATGCATTTTGAGTTATCTTATCGCTATCCAGTGACTGATAGAGTCTTTATTACTCCGGGAGTTTTGTTGATTACTAATCCTGAGCATAATGCAGCCAACAACAGTATTTGGATTGGATTACTGCAAACTACTTTTACATTTTAGTGAAAACCCGAAGTGTGTGATAAGACTCTAAGCTGTCGGGACTGTTGAACAAATTAGTGAAAAAGTGTAATGCAAGTCCCCCAACCTCCCGTGAAACAAGCTGCGTTCGCGTTAGCGTTCTCCGAAGGAATAGCCTCAGAGAATTCTAGTTAATGAATTAATAAGAAGGGAAAACGGAAGGTCAATTTATGTGTGGAATTGTAGGATTTTTCTCCAAAAACGGTACCATTTCAGAGGAGTCGTTAAAACAGGCAACGCAAACATTACATCATCGCGGACCAGACGGACAAAACCATTGGATTGCATCGCATCGACGAGTTGGGTTGGGTCACACCCGACTCAGTATTATTGACCTGAGAACGGGTGAACAGCCGATTTCTAACGAACAAGAGAATTTACATATTGTTGTCAACGGGGAGTTTTATGACTTTGAACAGATACGGGATGACTTGAAACGATGGGGTTACCGAGTGCGTACCAATTCTGACAGTGAAATAGCCCTTCATCTTTATGACGAATTTGGTACACAATGCTTACAATATTTGCGCGGTGAATTCGCGTTTGTGCTGTGGGATGAACGGAATGAGCTTTTGTTTGCTGGTCGCGATCGCTTTGGCATCAAGCCTCTCTACTACGCCGTAATTGGTGATACCCTCTACTTAGCATCCGAAGTTAAGGCATTGTTTGCAGCAGGTGTACCTGCTCAATGGGATTACGAATCTTTTTTTCAAGACAACAGTGGTGTACTGCCTCAAGATCGCACCTTATTTCAAGGAGTATATCAGGTGCCCCCTGGTTACTTCCTTCTTGCAAACCGCTACCACATGCAACTCATTCGCTACTGGGATTTTAATTATCCCCGAATTGACGCTCCTGTTTCTAAATACAGTGAAGACGAATACATCGAAAAACTTCGCTACACTTTGAACGAGGCAATTCGAGTCCGCTTGCGAGCCGATGTACCAATTGGTTGCTATCTCAGTGGTGGACTCGATTCATCAACGGTGTTGGGTATGGCAGCAACACATATGTCTGAACCCATTCAGACCTTTACTATCTCCTTTGATTATCCAGCCTATAACGAAGAAGCCTTGGCTCGCGAAGCAGCAATTCGCGCTGGGGCAAAGATTCATGTTGTGCCAGTTCGTCAGTCTGACCTTGCCGACTATTTTTCTGATACGATTTGGCACGGTGAGATGATGATAAACAACGCTGGAAGTATTTGTAAGTTGTTGTTGAGTAAGGCTGCGCGAGATGTCGGTTACAAAGCTGTGCTCACAGGTGAAGGTTCTGACGAGATATTTGGAGGATATGCCGATTTGCGTCGGGATATGCTGCTTTATAACACACAAGATCGAGACGACAACACTGTACAGGAACTATTAGAAGAGTTGCGACGCAATAATGCAATTGCTTCAGGATACTTAGTCTCTGATGAAAGATCGAAGCCAGTTAAGAGTGTGCAGCAAACGCTAGGTTTTGTGCCGACTTGGATACAAATATGTTCGGAGACTAGCTTAAAAATCCGCTCTCTTTATTCGTCTGAGTTTACTACTCAATTTGCTAATCAAGATGCCTATCGCGTCTGGTTAAATCAGATTGATGTGCAAGGTCAACTAGCTGGGCGGGAACCCGTACATCAATCCCTTTATGTGCGGTCTAAAATACAGTTGCTACATTTACTTTTAAGAATGTACGGAGACGGAATGGAAATGGCGTATTCCGTGGAAGGGCGTCTGCCATTTTTAGATCACCACGTTGTTGAATTAGTCTGCCAGATTCCAGCTTCCCTGAAAATTCGTGGAATGACTGAAAAATACATATTGCGAGAAGCGGCACGTCCTTTCTTAACTGATACAGTTTATCATCGCCAAAAACACATGTTTCTTTCCCCACCTCCCAGTCTGAAGCCAAATGAGATTTTTCACCAATTGACGGAGGACACGCTGCGTAGTTCAGTGATGGCATCATTGCCGTTTTTCAACCAAGCAAAAGTTATCGCACTCCTAGACAAACTGCCTGAAATGGATGATAGCCAACGCATGTCTCTAGACCCTATCCTCATGAGGCTGTTGAGCGCTTGTTTTCTGCAAGAACGGTTCGGGCTTACAGCAAGGTGAGTATTTAGAAAGGTTAATTAACAGTTACCAGTTATCAGTTATCAGTTATCAGTTTCATCCTCCGGGGGAAACACCACACCAATTGGACCCAAAGCGTTGGTGGTGAGCCACTGCGGTCTTGGGGTTTCCCCAAGTAGAGCAAGTGGCGTTCGTCGTATCCCTTACGGGACGCTCTGCGCTCAGACGTGCCGTGCCTCCTCCGGAGGACGCACGGTACAGGCGATAGCCGTGGCCGTACCCACTAGGCATACCCGGAGGGCTCTTTTAAATCCCCCACCATAGCAGGCGTCACTGCGTAGGTAGCTGTTCACTGGTTTAACTGGACTTTAGACTAAAAAGAGCGATCATTATGTCTAGCAGTCGAAGCTTGGCAGTAGCTATGCAAAAAAATCAAGGGAAGCTGAGTTGAGAACAAGCAAAAACAAAAATTGAAACAATCAGAAATCAAGCAGGTTTCTGCTCAGTTTTATGTGAATTTGAGAGACTCAATAACGCTATGAACTTGTGAAATCTTGTATCTAGAAAATGAAACATCCAGAGTCTAAAATTGCGATTGAACATCTGATTAAAATTTATGGAGATAAACCTGATGCTGCTCTCAAATTGTTCCGCTCGGGTAAAACTAGGGATTCTATTTTCAAGGCAACAGGTAGTGTTTTAGGCATTGCCGATGTATCTCTGACCATTAATCAAGGGGAATTGTTTGTGGTCATGGGATTATCTGGTTCAGGTAAATCAACTTTGGTTCGCTGTATTAATCGTCTCATTAATCCTACCAGTGGACATATTTATATTGACGGCGAAGATATTGCCCATGTTGATGAGAAACGGATGCGGTCAATTCGCCTTACGAAAGTGTCAATGGTGTTTCAGGGATTTGGTCTATTTCCCCACAAAACAGTGGCTGAAAATGTCGAATATGGTCTCAAAGTTAAAGGGATAGACAAAGCCAAACGCTATCAAAAAGCCCTGGAGACCCTAGAATCAGTAGGTTTAGCCCAATGGGGCGATTCTTTACCCTCCTCCCTCAGTGGCGGAATGCAGCAAAGGGTAGGTTTAGCTCGCGCTTTAGCCACAGATGCAGATATTTTACTAATGGATGAGGCATTCAGTGCCCTCGATCCCTTAATTCGCCGGGAAATGCAAGGTGAATTGTTACGACTGCAAAAAGAACTACACAAAACTATTGTATTTATCAGCCATGATATTCAAGAGTCACTAAAAATTGGCGATCGCATCGCAGTGATGAAAGATGGTGCTATTGTCCAAATTGGCACACCAAAGGAAATAATTACTCAACCTGCTAATGAGTATATCCGCACCTTTACCAAAGATGTTAACCGCGCCCAAGTTCTCACCATCGGCTCAATTGTTCGTAAAATAATTCCTTTGATTCTCTCTGAAGATTCACCAAGTGTAGCACTAAAGAAAATGGCAGACCATCTTCTCCAACATACTTGTGTTGTGGATAATCATGGTAAACCAGTAGGCATACTTAATAAACAAAGCCTTGAATCCGCTCTAAAACAGCAAAAACCAGACATTACTGAAGTAATGCAAATAGACTTTCCTCAAGTCAAAGCTAATACTATCTTAGAAGATACTTTTCCTCTTTACCAACAAGGACTACCTATAACAGTAGTTGATAAGCAAGGTAAATTCCAAGGAATTGTAGAATTGGCTGATGTCCTTGCTAGTATTAGCAACTCAGATAAATAGCATCAATTGCCTCAGTTAGACAGGAGAAACTAAATTGTGTTACCTTCGCTCAACCTATCTTCTAACTTAATTGCCACCAATCAAGGGAGCTTAGACACAATTCTCAACCCCTTTAAGCTTTATACTTTACCCCTAGAGAATTGGATTAATTCCAGTGTTAACTTCATTGTCGATCGCTATCGCCCCTTCTTCCAAGCCATTCGCCTTCCCATTGCTTTCACCCTAGAGAGCATGGAATGGTTTTTCCTGGGCATTCCACCCTTAATTTTCCTAATTTTACTTGGTTTACTGGCTTGGCAAATAGCGGGAGGTAGGATTGCCATTTATAGCATTGTCGCTCTGAGTTTGATTGGTTTTTTGGGGGCTTGGGAGCAAGCAATAGTATCATTATCCCTAGTGGTAACTGCTGTAGCTTTTTGCATGGTAGTTGGTATTGTAATTGGCATTCTCAGTGCCAGTCATCAGCGCTTGGAGAAATGGCTGCGACCCCTGCTGGATGCCATGCAAACCCTGCCCTCATTTGTCTACTTAGTACCAGTGGTGATGCTGTTTGGCATTGGTAAAGTTTCGGGAGTCATAGCCACATTTATCTTCGCCGTACCGCCCTTGATTCGCCTGACCAGCTTAGGAATTCGGCAAGTATCAACAGAAGTAGTGGAAGCCGCGATCGCCTTTGGTTCTACTCCCAGACAAATAATGTGGGAAATACAAATTCCCTTAGCCATGCCCACCATTTTAGTTGGGGTAAATCAAGCTATCCTATTGGCTTTATCCATGTCAGTGATAACTTCCATGATTGGTGTGGAGGGACTGGGAGGTATGGTGTTACGGGGTTTGGGTCAGTTAAATGTGGGATTAGCATGTGTGGGGGGATTGAGTATTGTCCTAATTGCAGTGATGCTTGACCGGATAACCAATGTTTTTGGTACAGATAGCCATCAAGTCTCCTGGAAACAGCGTGGACCCATAGGTTTTTTTACTTCCAGATCGAAATTCAAAAAAATTTTCGCTACCTTCGCGGCAATCATTGTATTAGCCTTACTGGTCGTTTCCATTCCCAAACAACAAGCTCCCCCTGTTTCCACAACATCCGCAGGAAAAGAAATGCCAGGTATTGATGTGGAGGTACAATCTGCCCATAGCACTTTACAAGAAGACCGATTTCAAACCGAGATCGTTAACATAGGTTTGAGAAAACTTGGTTACAAAACTCCAGAGCCAAAGCAAATTGAATATGCGACCATGTTTCCTGCTATAGGCAACGGCGAGCTACAATATACCCCTGCCTTTTGGGAAAAAAGTCATGGGTCATTCTTTGAAAAAGCTGGTGGCAAACAGAAGTTAGAAAAAGTTGGAGTTCTGGTTCGCAATGCCCTGCAAGGTTATCAAATTGATAAAAAAACTGCTGATAAATACAATATCACCAGCCTTGCACAACTCAAAGACCCAGCAATTGCCAAACTTTTTGACTCAGATGGGGATGGTAAAGCGAATTTGACAGGGTGCAATTCAGGTTGGTTTTGTGAATTTGTGATTGAGCATCACATTCAGGCTTACGGATTAAAAGATACAGTTAAGCAAGACAGAGGAAGTTACTCAGCCCTGATTATAGACACCATTACTCGCCAGAAGCAAGGTAAATCAGTCCTCTATTACACTTGGACTCCTACGTGGACGAGCGCAGTATTAAAACCAGGTAAAGATGTCATTTGGCTAGAAGTTCCTTTTACATCTTTACCCAAAGAGCAGAAAGATTTGACAGCAAAAGATACTTCATTTGATGGGAAAAATCTCGGATTTCCCGTTGATAATATCCGAATTGTAGCTAATCAGGAATTTTTGGCTCGCAACCCTGCTGCTAAACGTTTATTTGAACTGATTCAGATTCCCATTAACGATATCAATGCCCAAAATCAACGGTTTAAGCAAGGTGAAAATAGTATCCCAGATATCTGTCGCCATGCTCAAGAGTGGATTAAGAGTCATCAAGTTTTATTTGATGGTTGGGTTGAAGAAGCCAAAAAAGCTTCAGATAACTGAGGTTATTTATGATCCTAGAAGGTTTTTCGCGTTAACCACAAGCGAAAAACCTTCTTTTGTCCAAAATCCAAATTAGGCAGTTGGGTGCTTGGCGATTACACAAACATAATCAGCACTCCAATGATAGGGAGCAATAGGATAATTTCCGGGTTTCACAGGCCAATCTGCTTCTTTATGAAACGAGAACATATCCAAGACAGACCAGTCTGAAAATAGATTAGTGAAAAACTCCTTTGCTTGATGAGCCGACCAATTTGCCAATCCAGTGAACGTAAATTCTTCTCCTGAATCTCTGAACACTCGTTTCATGTTGGTGGCAACATCCAGGCAAATCAGCCCCCCCTGGCTGACTGCTCTTTTTGCCTTACGAGCCACAACCTCAATCTGCTCTGCGTTTAGGAGATGGAAAACACCCGCACATAACACACAGTCATAAAATTCCTTGTCAAAAGGATAGGAGGTTATATCAGCGGTGATAAATTTGACAGTATCAAGAGACTTTTGGCTAGCGCGGTAAAGCACTGCTTCTTCTCCGGCTATGTCAATTCCAGTAACGTGATATCCTCTCTCAGCTAAGGCAATGACATTTGCACCATCACCACACCCTAATTCCAAAACTGTAGTCAAATTCTTACAGGATTCGAGCACCTTAAAAAACTTGATAAGGTGTTCTTTAAGAGAGCCGTAAACAGATTCAGACTGCTGTTGAGAATACTCTTCCTGATACCATTGCAAAATCTTGCTGTAAGGAATTTCTTGCATCAGTTATCTTGTTTAAATTTTTTCATAACACACACGGGTACTGAGTGAGTTAACGCCGGGATATAACTTAATTTCGTCGCAGACAACGTTTCGTAACTCTTCATTATCCATCGCTTCGATCAAAGCAATAGTATCTGATGGACCCCAACAGGCACGCACTTGTACTGTGTACGGCTTACTCTTCAAGAAGGCAACTAAATCCCGCTCCTTGAGCGTGTGATAGTTTACATTGATCATGAGACAAGCTCTTACAGGCAGAGTAAACTCAATACTTGGTTTTACCTCGTATCCAGGAATAACTTTGCAAGGGCGGGAGTCAATAGACTTGATATAACGCCTTGCGCGAATATCCTCGATCACTTCTTCCATCTCACCCGGACCATCTGATTCTAGATAAGCAACGATATGATCCGGTCCGTACACTGGAGATGCCCAAATAATGTTAGGTATTTTTGACAAATACTCAGTCGCTTTTCTGGCATCCAAATCTGTGTGAACTAGCAAAAATGTGTTGTCTTTCATAGTCAAAATTAAAAAGTAGTTGGTGGCGATGAAAGAAAAGGAAAAACAAATTTCTTTCCCTCTTAGCTCGTAATTATCCATTTCTTTAGCTCAACGAGAAATAGATAAAGTTGTTATGTTTATGTATATTTATATTGCTGTTAGCTATAAACCCACAGTTAGTTGCTTTTGTCAATATCCTAAATTGGTCGATTAATGACCCAACTAGAACTATGGAAGCTAAAAAACTTAAAGCTGATTCGTAAACAAAATCTAAAGAGAACTGAATCTGGCTTGACTCAGGTTATAGGTTAAGAAGTCGTTTTGTGAAGTTGCCGAAAAAATGGATTTTCGAGTCCTTGAATTTAATGGGGAAGAGAATCGCGTTCATGCGCTAATTGAATACCCGCCTAAATTATCTGTTTCTCAAATAGTGAATGCTTTGAAAGGAGTTTCTAGCCGTCGGTATGGACAAGCTGGATATAAAAAACCCCATAAAGAGGCTTTATGGAGTCCTAGTTATTTTGCTATTTCTATAGGAGGTGCGCCTTTAGAAGTTTTGAAAGAATATATTAAAAATCAGGAAAAGCCGTCCTTCTAGGACGAGGCTTGTATCCCATTGCTTCCGGTCAAAAATTCCCAAAATAGGGACGTATCATTTTGGCAGGAGACCATACAGGGTTGTCAAGACCAGATGCTCGTACACTAAGAGAAAGAACCTACGAACATTTGTCTTCTTGCAAAATTGCGATGCTCGCTTGACAACTGCCAAAGAGCCTTAACTTGTGGCAAATGATTGCGGAAGTACTCTCGATATAGCTGACAACTAACAATTGCTTGACTATCGATTATATGCACCAATCCTAAACTTTTTAG
>NZ_JBAHYJ020000064.1:0-12654 GCF_036697665.2 Scytonema sp. PRP1
TAATGGGTTGTGGTTGATATCAGTTATTAGTTATCAGTTATCAGTTATCAGTTCTCGTTTGTTAACTGTTAACTGTTAACTGTTCACTGTTCATTGTTTGGATCTGAAGTTGCTTGCTGTTCTGGTTTAGGACTGGGAGTTGATGTATCTATTTGCGTGATTCGCTCAAGATGCTGGCGACGGTGTTCCATATTGCCTTGCTGAATGCCAGTGCGAACCATTTCGGGTAAGTATTCAATGACTTGTTCCGCGATGTGTTCTCTAACAATCATGATCCGCAAAGCCAATTCGGGTTTCTCTTGGAACAGTTGCCTAATGTATGCTTCTCCGTCCTGAACTTTGTCGGCGGAAAAGCGTTGTAGCCAAAGTGCCAAGGGAGGATTTGTTTCGTTGATTTGAGCCAACACCGTTCTCAGTGCCTGATAAGTCAGGTAACTTTGCAGCGTCTTGGCTGTGTCCTTCGCAATTTGCTTGATATCCATGCTTGACCCCAGCCCCTTGAAGAATGAAGAGTGAAGATAGAAGAATGAAGAATAACTTCTATCTTCATTCTTCTACCTTCTATCTTTCTTAGACGGTATCAACTGCTTCAAACTCGAACTTGATTTCCTTCCACAGTTCGCAAGCAGCAGCCAGTTCAGGAGACCACTTAGCAGCTTCGCGGATAACGTCGTTACCTTCGCGAGCCAGGTTGCGACCTTCGTTACGAGCTTGGATACAAGCTTCCAGGGCGACGCGGTTAGCGGTCGCGCCAGGAGCGTTACCCCAAGGGTGACCGAGGGTACCACCACCGAATTGCAGCACGGAGTCATCGCCGAAGATTTCCACCAGCGCTGGCATATGCCAAATGTGGATACCACCGGAAGCTACAGCCATCACACCAGGCATAGAAGCCCAGTCTTGGGTGAAGTAGATACCGCGAGATCTGTCTTGCTCAACATAGTTTTCGCGCAGCAGGTCAACGAAGCCCATTGTGATACCGCGCTCACCTTCGAGCTTACCAACAACGGTTCCGGTGTGGATGTGGTCACCACCAGACATCCGCAGTGCTTTAGCCAAAACACGGAAGTGGATACCGTGGTTCTTTTGACGGTCGATGACGGCGTGCATAGCACGGTGGATGTGCAGTAGGATACCATTGTCACGACACCAACGCGCCAATGTGGTGTTGGCGGTGAAGCCTGCTGTTAGGTAGTCGTGCATGATGATGGGCATTTTGAGTTCTTTAGCGTACTCTGCCCGCTTCAGCATTTCTTCGCACGTAGGAGCGGTCACGTTCAGGTAGTGACCTTTGATTTCACCAGTTTCCGCTTGTGATTTGTGGATAGCGTCTGCAACAAACAAGAAGCGATCGCGCCAGCGTTGGAATGGTGCAGAGTTGATGTTTTCGTCGTCTTTTGTGAAGTCTAGACCACCGCGCAAGCACTCGTATACAGCGCGTCCGTAGTTCTTAGCAGACAGACCCAACTTGGGCTTAATCGTACAACCCAACAGAGGACGACCGTACTTATTCAGTTTGTCACGCTCTACTTGGATACCGTGTGGAGGTCCTTGGAATGTCTTGAGGTAAGCAACAGGAATCCGCAAGTCTTCCAAACGTAGTGCTTTGAGGGCTTTGAAACCAAATACGTTACCTACAATTGAGGTAAACATATTGGTGACAGAGCCTTCTTCAAACAGATCCAGAGGATAGGCAACGTAGCAGATGAATTGGTTGTCGTCGCCGGGAACTGGCTCGATGTCATAGCAACGACCCTTGTAGCGATCTAGGTCGGTGAGCAAGTCCGTCCATACGGTTGTCCAAGTACCGGTGGAAGACTCAGCAGCTACTGCAGCACCTGCTTCTTCTGGTGGAACTCCTGGCTGGGGTGTAACGCGGAATGCCGCTAAAATGTCTGTATCTTTGGGTGTGTAATCTGGGGTGTAATAAGTTAATCTATAATCTTTTACCCCTGCCTGATACCCTGTTTTTGTCTGAGTCTTCGTTTGAGCGTAAGACATAGTTCCCTTCCAAGAAGTTTCTCTTTTTATTTAACAAATCACGTGTTGTGCAACTTTCCCTCACGTCAAACTCCTCCCCTGTGAGTGGGGGACAGATAAGGAAAAATCGCTTGTTAGGGGTTGCTTATTGCAAAAACTTGCTGTTTTTCTGCAACGACTGACGGAAATTCACAGATTGATCACTGAAAGACACAAGTCGCACATCACGTTGTTTGTAGCCTGTTTCACAATATATCAAGAATCTCATAAGTTATTCTTTGAATATTTTTAACTTTTGTATTTAAATTTGTTATTAATGAATTATCTTAACATTATATTAAGAAAGCTTTACAAAAAGGATGTCATAATAGTAAGTCGCTTTCAATTACGGATGTAAGAATGTTACGGTGCGGCGGACTCATTCTCCTGTAGGTGTATGGGAAAATAATTCCCTCACTCGTCTACACCCCTACACCTTGAGAAACATTCCTAAAATGCTTATTCCTGAACTTGAAACTCAACGCCTGCTGCTGCGCGGATTCCGTGAAGAAGACTTTGATGCTTACGCCGAGATGTGCGGCGACGCCGATGTCATGCGCTACCTCCCCGAAGGCAAACCTCTATCCCGCCCTGAGTCTTGGCGACATATGGCAATAATGCTTGGTCATTGGCAACTACGAGGATATGGTATGTGGGCGGTTGAAGAACGTTCTAGCGGTGAAATGATTGGTCGGATTGGCTGCTGGCAATCGGAAGGCTGGCCCGGATTTGAAATTGGTTGGACGTTGCGGCGAACTTATTGGGGACGTGGTTTTGCAACGGAGGCAGCAAGGGCAGCAATGAACTATGCTTTTGGCAAGTTACAGCAATCCCATGTGATAAGTTTGATACGTCCAGAAAATTATGCTTCAAGGCGAGTTGCCGAGAAGTTAGGGGAAAAACTGGAAGGGACGATGGAAATCTTTGGAGATGAGGTGGTCATTTACGGAATGACTCGGGAAGATTGGCTAACGATAACGAATTGCTAAAGATGGTACTCTCTCGGTCTGCACTGGGTTTGCTACGATTAAATCCATATACTCAAGCAATGCTTAGAGCAAGTTCCCAGTCTTCCTTGTAGCCGTGTTTTCAGCATTACTTCTGAGGCTCGGTAATAAATTATGGATTGGTACCAGTGAAGGTCTAGCTTGGTTCATGCCCAAAATCCAAGGCACAAAACCTGATCTAGCTTTGACTGGCACCGTCAAATAAACAAATTGGGAAGATGAGGAAGTATTTTTTCCTGTATCTCCCCCCACCGCCCCCACTTTCCCCATTCCCTCCTAACTCTTGACTGAAACAATGGCTGTCACAACCCGACAATTAATCGAATGGAAACAAAAGGGACGTCCAATAGTGGCGTTGACTGCCTGGGATTATGCGATCGCTCAGATATTAGATACAGCTGGAGTAGATTTAATCCTTGTGGGAGATACCCTAGCAGTGGTGTTGGGGTATGAAACAACGCTGCCAATTACTTTAGAAGAAATGCTTCATCATGCCAAAGCAGTGCGTCGCGGTGTGAAGCGAGCATTAATGGTCGTAGATTTACCATTTTTGACGTATCAAGAAAGTCCTCAGCAAGCGATCCACTCTGCTGGGCGTGTCCTTAAAGAAACGGGCGCTCAAGCAGTCAAGTTAGAGGGTGGCTCAAGAGCAATGGCAGAAACCGTTGCCCGTTTGGTGCAAGCAGGAATTCCGGTGATGGGTCATGTAGGTTTGACACCACAATCCATACATCACACGGGTTTGCGTCAACAGGGGAAGACAGAAGAAGCAGGGGAAAGGATATTACAAGAGGCGATCGCCCTAGAACAAGCGGGTGCATTTTGTATCGTATTAGAGCATATACCCCCTGAGTTAGCATTACATATTACACAAAAACTCAGTATTCCCACGATTGGCATAGGTGCAGGTCCCCACTGTGACGGTCAAGTATTAGTGACATCAGATGTACTTGCACTTTCAGAAAAACAACCACCATTTGCCAAAGTTTATACTAATTTGCGGGAGACGATTACCAAAGCTGTTCAGGATTACAGTACTGAGGTGAGGGAGCGAAAATTTCCAGAATAGTAGCCAGAATAGTGATGAGTAGTTAGTGCAAACTGAATTCACCACAAACAACTTCTTGTCCCTAACACCCAATCCCCAAGCGTTATCTATATATGACTCTTATAGGAACAGAAGAAACCCTATTAAAAACCTTCCCAGACCATACGCAGTTACCAGAATCAGACAGCACATTTGTGAAAAACTTTCAGGAACACCCGCAAAGTATTCTCTTAACTGATTCCATAACTGCAACATTACAAAAGCGTCATCCAGATGGTAATTACTGCATTGGTCAAGATTCTGGCATTTATTGGCGGATGACAGACCCACCAGAAAAAGGAGCAGAAGCACCAGATTGGTTTTATGTGCCTAATGTACCACCGTTATTGAGTGGTCAAATACGACGCTCTTATGTGTTGTGGCAAGAGGTCATTCCACCGCTTATAAGAAGGTAGGTTGAAAACCCCGCGCTTTTAAGCCGGGGATGAAAACGACGACGCAGGGTTTACCCTGCCGTGATATTTTTCTTAGGCTGAGGCAAAGTTTTTATATAGTCTCGTAGTACTTCAGCCATTGATATCTGTTTATCTTCAGCATAATCTTGCAACTTACTGTATTCTAGTTGCGATAAATAAAACTGCATTTTTTTCTCTCTAGCCACTTGTTATCTACTCCTATACAAGTTAGTATAAGGAGTATATCATAGAGTACAAGGAGGTGATAACGCAGTGCTGGTATTAGAGTACAAAGCAGTGGTGAGCAAGAATCAAGAGCGTTCAATTAATGAAGCCATTAGAACGGTTCAATTCATTAGGAACAAAGCCATTCGTTTTTGGATGGACTCGCCAAAAGATGCGAAAGTAAATCGTATAGCTTTAAACAATTACTCTACAGCAGTGCGAAAAGAGTTTAAGTTTGTGGAAGAATTAAACTCAATGGCTTGCCAAGCTTCCACTGAAAGAGCCTGGTACGCAATTGATAGATTCTATGCAAATTGTAAGTGTAACAAGCCTGGTAAAAAGGGTTTTCCAAAATTCCAAAAAGATAATCGCTCAGTTGAATACAAGACAAGCGGTTGGGCTTTGCATCCAACAAAACGCCGTATCACCTTTACAGATAAAAAAGGTATTGGTGAAATTAAGTTGTTGGGTAAATGGGATATTCACACTTACCCAGTCAAATCAATTAAGCGTGTCCGAATTGTTAAGCGTGCTGATGGGTACTACGTTCAATTTTCTATTGATGTTGATACCCACAAAGAATCTAGATCTGCTGATGGTGAGGTAGGTCTTGATGTCGGACTTGAGTTTTTCTACTCTGACTCGAACGGGCATCATGAAGAAAATCCTAAGTTTCTCCGTAAGGCAGAAAAGGAAATTAAGCACGCTCAACGGCAGATTTACAAAAAGGAAAAAGGTAAAAACCAACGACGCAAAGCAAGGCAACGATATGCACGGAAGCATTTAAGAGTAAGTAGGCAACGGAATGAACACGCTAAGAAACTAGCGCGTAACGTATGCAAGGCTAACGCTTTAGTCGCCTATGTAGACGCGAAGCGGCGTGCCGCAGGCTAGATTTGAATGTTAAAGGCATGGTAAAGAATCATTGTTTAGCTAAGTCCATCAATGATGTGGCTTGGACTCTTTTTCGTCGTTGGTTAGAATATTTTGCCGTTAAGTTCAGTACTACAGTTGTAGCCGTTAATCCTAGAATGACTTCTCAAAAGTGTTCGGATTGTGGCGCAATTGTGAAAAAATCTCTCAACTCGTACCCATAAATGTGATTGTGGTTGCGAACTACAAAGAGATACCAATGCAGCAATAAATATTCTGAATCTTGCAAGAGCTAGGGATGGGCAGTCCGAAGTAACGCTACAGGAGTCGCGACCACTACGCTACTTGGGGCAACCCTGGTAGAGCAAGCCGCAACGTAGAATGAAGAATCCCCTGGTTTTCCGAGCAAATGAGCGACAGCGAAATTTGCTCAACCACGGGAGTGTCAATGTACTAGAGTTTGTATCAGGGGATGGTTCCGAAGAACGTGATAAAACCCCTTGGACAGGAAAATTTTGGATTTATGAGCAAATTATTCGACCTGCATTTTATGGCATTTACGAAGTGCGCCAAAGCCGGGTAGAAGTTTATCACCTGATAGAAGACTATTATGAACTTGTAAGCGCAAACGAGCTAGCAATGTCCGCCAAGACTATTTACACAAGCTATCTCGAAAGATAGTTGATAACAATCAAGTCATAGTAGTCGAAAACTTATTTGTCTTGGGCATGGTTCGTAACCACAAACTAGCTCATGCTATATCTGATACTGGATGGGGTACTTTCGTCAACTTCTTGTCCTACAAGTTAGAACGCAGTGGTGGGAAGTTGGTAGAAATAAACAGATGGTTCCCTAGCTCCAAGCTTTGCTCTAATTGTCATTACCAAATCACCGAGTTGCCACTAGATATAAGAACTTGGATTTGTCCAAGTTGCGGCACTCATCATGATAGAGACGGTAATGCCGCAATAAATATTAGAGCGGAAGGTATCAGAATGCTGTCCTCCTCTGGGACGGGGGAGGCTAACGCTAATGGAGAGGAAGTCAGACCAATTCGCGGGCGTAAGCCTAAGATGCGGCATTCCTCCGTGAAGTTGGAAGCCCCCACCATACCGCTTGCGGTTGGTGGTGGGTAGTTCACAAGGTAATCACCTGCCAGAATATAAATTGCGACTACTTTGACGATTGCAAACTAGCCACTTAAACCATCAAAAGACAAAAACGGAAACTCAGTTTTCACATTCCACCGCCTGCCATCGTGCAGCAACAGCGTTAAGTTAGAAGCAGTAAACTCAAAATACAGCTGACGCTTTTCAAATTCCGACCAAGCAGCTTTAAAGTTTTGCTTTGTTAAATCTTTAAACGCAACCGTCATGTGGGGAGCAAAGGCACGAGTTTTACCAACTTTATCAACAATTCCCAAGTTGCTCTCCAGATGTGTCATCAAATCAGCGTGTAAAGCTAGCAATTGTGGACTTCTTACCACATCAATATAGATGACGCGAGGGGCAAAGGCAGCGAACCCACTCAGTGTGATAGGCACTGACTCCCGACTACTGGCGAAATCTTTAAGGCATTCTTCTAGTGCTGGTACGCCGGCATCTGTCGATTCAAAAGGTGGTTGGAGGGTGATGTGCGGTGGAGATTTTTGTGCGTGACGACTGCCATACTGATCAGCAAAGTATTGCTTAATTTGGTTAGCGTAGTCTTGGATTTCCCTTGAAGGCAGGAGGGCTATAAAATAAAGTTTCTGTGATTGCAGCATTTCTTAAAGAGTAGGGGCAGACGATTGGTCTTTTGATTTCATGCAAGGTAGCTTAAAAAACAGATAGTAGCCCTGAAAATATTACAGCATATGGTTTTGAGAGGTCGCAAGCAATGCCCTGGTTTGTAAAGATAGAAGAAGGCACAGTTGATAAGCCTACCTTTGACCAATATGTACCGGCTCATAAAGCTTACGTACAGGAGTTGATTGCTAAAGGACACAAGGTGAAAACTGGCTACTGGGCGCAAAGAGGCGGTGGCATGATGCTGTTTGAAGCAAGCTCAATGGATGAAGCAGAAGCAATTGTGGCTGGTGATCCATTGGTAGAAAACGGCTGCGTTAACTATAAGCTTTACGAGTGGAAAATTGTTGTCGAATAACACACAGTCAGAAAATTTAATGCTATTGTGTTTATAGACCTGGATCTACGCGGCTGCAACGCCCAAACTTTGTCAGGACCGGAAGGTAGCAGCAATACGGGATGCTTGTAGTAGGCGTAGTCTCCGGGTCGCCCTATTTTAGGAGCGCATGAGCGACAATGCCCGGTTTTGGAGATGTTGTAAAAAAAGCTTTTTACCTTGGTGTTGGGTTGGCTTCTTACGCGGGAGAAAAAGCAGGTGGGACAATAACCGAACTGCGATCGCAAGTCCAAAAGCTGGCAGATGAAATGGTTGCACGGGGCGAAATGACCACAGACGAAGCCCGCCGCTTAGTCGAAGAAATGATGAAGCAAGCCCAAAGCGCACCGACATCTGATGTCACAGGTCATAAAACAGCTCCGTCTGAACCGCGCCGCATCGAAATCATAGAAGAAGATGAAGAGCCAACTACCGTAAAAGTTACCCCACCCACTGAGGATGTGGATAAATTACGGGATCAAGTCAGACACATGCAGGAAGAACTGCGTAGGTTGCAACGCGATAAGTAGCCATCATCAACTGCGTACACCAGGACATATGAAAATTTATTTTTTCTTCTGCGTTCTGCGTTCTGAGTTGTGAGTTCTATTTTCAAGTCAGTTGGAAATGATCTGGTAGTAGCACTCAAAGTGGATTACCAAAATATTTACAGATAGATAATGTTAAATTTTTATTTAAAAATAAAGCTCAGGGTGTACAAAGGTGCTTCAAGCCATGTAGCATTAAGCGTCCAGTAAATAGCTTGTAAGGACGTCAAGTTTATGGAAAAGTGGCAAAAAGAGTTTTGGGACATGATAGAAACAGTGGCTGATGAAGTCGAAAGCTTCTTCCTGGAGATGACAGAAATGGTAGACTCATTTTTTGAGTTAACGGAAGAAATTAGCGAGCAAGTACAAAATACCATCACCACTGAGTTGGAGCAGTATTTGCAGGAACTAGCTGATCCAATTATGGAAGTTTACTGGGAACTGGAAGACGTTATTATAGATGATGTCGATCTGGGCTTTCCTTATTCAGTAGAACCCTGTTCCGAAAAAAATGCTGCCTGTATCGGTTGTCGTCACTACCACGGTCAAGTATATAGTGGGAATTTGTTAGTTTGCGGTATGCATCCCTACGGTTGGGAAGATGAGAATTGCCCAGACTGGGAGCAGGAAGAGTTATGAGTTTGGTATGAGTAGTTAGTGGTAGTTTTGACAACTAACTACTACAGCAATCCCATTTAGATCATCAATACTCGTTTTTTTAAGAAATCACTAAAGCTTCTGCGGAGGAACTGCGCGAACGCGTAGCCTCTGGAACAGGAGAAGGAAGCGTTTTGCTTTGAAAGCGGGTGACGAATTGCACCCGTAGCGTGTGCGTCATTCTCAAGGCTAGAACGCCAAGATTAACAGAGAAACGTTTTTGTTTACAAACTGTTTAGGATTGCTGTAACAACTAACAACTAAAATAATCCATAATCAATAAAAATTAAAGATTAAAGACTATGGAAATGAAATATGGAGAACGCAATATTGCGGAAGGACAACTGATCACATTTCCCAATCCGCGTGTAGGAAGACGATACGACATTAACATCACCTTGCCAGAATTTACTTGTAAATGTCCGTTTTCTGGCTATCCTGACTTTGCCACGATTCACGTTAGCTACATCCCTGATGAGCGGGTAGTGGAATTGAAGGCGCTAAAACTATACATTAATAGCTATCGGGATCGCTATATTTCCCACGAAGAAACTGCTAATCAAATCCTAGACGATTTTGTTGCTGCCTGTGACCCCTTAGATGTCACCGTTAAGGCAGATTTTACACCTCGCGGTAATGTGCATACAGTGATTTCAGTGCGGCATCAGAAGAACGCTTAGAAATATTAGAGTCATATTACCAACACATAACACAACACAGATAACGAAGACAAGCCAACGTCAGCGTTGATAGTAATGCTGATGCTTTGCAGTGGTGGGTTAGATAAGAAATCGATGCCGTGTTCCGAGTGGCGATCGCTATATTTCCTTACTTTTCACTTCGTTCTGGAAAACCTCGCTTTCATTCCTCTCTCCTGCTTTTTGAGAGGCTTTAAATTCTCCCCCTGACAACAAAAAAAGTTTTTCCGCTTCCCTCTCCTAAAAGGAGAGGGTTAGGGAGAGGTGGGAACTCTGCTGGGGGGTTAGGTTCCTTTGTTGGTTTTTCCACATGACGTGAAAAGTCAGCTATATTTCCTACCAAGAAACTGCCAATCAAATCCTATATGATTTTGTTGCTGCTGTTTCACGGTTTTGGGCAGCTAGCAGGAGGAGTCCCCATACCATTAGGATTGGATGCATGGGAGATCAGGGTAACTTGCCCCTTACCGTTGAACACCCAACCCGTAGCAGGGACAATTTTTATAGCTTCAGGTTTAGACTGTGGTAAATCAGCAGGTTCCTTTTTCCCTTGCTGCTGTGTTGTGATAGCCGTAGTGCGAGTATCTGTCCATAGAACATCAGTGCTGAGGGGTTCGTAGGGACTCGGGGGTAACCCGCCACGTCCGGTGACACTAAACTTACTACCTTCTCCTTGAGCAAAGGCAGCACAGCTTGTGTCTATGACTTCTGATATCTCTGCTAGCAGCGTAGTGGGTAGTTGCACAAATCCTTTGCTGGGGTCAACATAGGGTGTGTTGATAGTCACCTGACCTTCTAAAGCCGGGCTGTTTTGGGAAAATGCTGTAATATCGTTGGTTGGTGATTTTCCAGGCACCAATTGGTTTGGGTCAGTGGTTTCCAACAGGCTGATAAAGTCGTTTCGACTACGCTGTTGGATGAAAAAATTACTTAAAGATGTGATTTTGATTGTGCCGGCACGGCCAGTAGATGTATTAGCGGTAATGTCGCTGTTTTCATTCGGGACAGTCACAATAAAGCCATTGGGAACATTGATGGTTATGTTGCCACCATCGCCAGTACCAGTTGCAGTGGTGGAAATGGAACTCTGACGACGCAACAAAAGTAAGTTTCCTATCTTTAGGTCAATATCTCCACCCCTACCTGTGTTCCTTGCATTGCTACTAATACTTGAACCATCTTGCATCTGCAATTTCTTTGCACTAATGCTGATTCTTCCACCGTTAGCCTCGCCATTAGTGTTTGTATTTATACTTACAGACTTGAGATCAAAAGAGTCTGTGACATTAAAGTTGATTTCTCCAGCTTTACCTGTACTCTGTGTATTGCTACTAACCTCTGCGCTTGAAATCTGCCCTTTCTTGGCAGTGAAGCTGATAGTTCCAGCATCACCCGTAGCCAAACTATTAGCATTTATACCTGCATTGGTTACCGTAAAAGAGTCTCTGGCATTAATAGAGATGTCGCCTGATTTACCCGAAGCAGACGCGCTGCTATTGATACCTCCATCAATCTGCACCTTCTTGGCATCAATCCTGATAGTTCCAGCATCTCCTGTACCTTCACTTTTAGCTTTTATAGCTCCTTTGCTGACCCGAAAAGAGTCTGTCGAATTAATAGAGATGTCGCCTGATTTACCTGAATTAAACGCAATGCTATTGATACCTACACCTTGAACTCCACCTTCAATCTGCACATTTTTGGCATCAATCGTGATAGTTCCAGCATCACCTCTACCAGAGCTATTAGCTTGTATACCTGCACCAACCACTCTAAAAGAGTCTGTGGCATTAATAGATATATTTCCTGATTTACCTAGATTATCCGTATCGCTAGTGATCTTCCCACCTTCCATCTGCACATTCTTGGCAGTAATCCTGATAGTTCCAGCATCACCTGTGCCAGAACTATTAGCATTTATATCTGAAGTGTTGAGAGCAAAAGAGCTTCTGACATTAATGTTAATTTCTCCGCCATTACCCGTGCTATCTTTCCCCGTAGTGCTATTGATACCTGCAGATTCGAGTTGAAAAGAATTTGCGTCGATGTTAATTTTTCCAGCATTACTTCCCGATGACGATTCATTTCCAATACCAGCATCGCTGATTACCAAATCGCCAGCTGTAATTTTGATTTCGCCGACACCGCCTTGACTAAAAGAAGTCGCACCAAATCCAGCTTTGTTTTCAAGCCGCACCGAATTAGCTTCAACATTTATCACTCCGCCATTACCTGTACCAAAGGTTTTGCTACCTAGCCCACTTTGATTGCTAGCAACAAAAGAATTCTTAGCTATGAGGGTAATGTCTCCCGCGTTTCCCGATGCTGTGGCCTGAGTTCCTGCGCCACCGTTATTGTTCAACGTAATGTTGTTGGCTTCCAGCTTTATTTGCCCGCCATTGCCAGAGCTAGAGCTGTAAGCGCCGATGTTGGATCTATCAACAACGATCGCATCCCCAATAATACTAATTTGTTGCCCATTTCTGTCGCCCAGTGTATCAGCTCGTACTATTGATTCAGAGGTAATATTGATATTTTTACCAGCAACTGCGATCGCACCACCGCCATCTCCTGTAGCACCAATAAACGATTTCTCTCTTAACCCGATGTCTGCAAAATTGGTCGTACCTTCATAACCCAGCTTCCAACCTTGTTCTATCGACGCGAGACTTACAGCCTGATTGCTGCCAACACTGCCGATTTCAATACGTCCTGCTGGTGAGTTGAGAACGCCACCCGAAATTGACACATTCCCCCCACCAGTGCTAGGGTTTTCCCCACCTCAACGTTTAATCCCACAACGCTAGTGTTAAGAAGGGGAGCGGGTTCTTTGCTTTTAGAGCCACTACTATACTCGACGATTTTTTCTTCATATGAAAATTCGTGCCCTGGTCCGTTCACCTGAATTTCTTTAGGATTTGCCCCAAATTGCAACCCCAGTGGAACGCTGATCGTTAATAG
>NZ_JBAHYJ020000122.1:0-11855 GCF_036697665.2 Scytonema sp. PRP1
CGTTATGCTGATTTCTTAGCAAATCATCCTGAAGTTTCTTTGGCGGATGTTTGTTATACAGCTAATACAGGGCGTACGCATTTTAACCACCGCCTTGCTGTAGTTGCCGAATCTAGCGTGCAATTGCAAGAGGCACTTAGTGCTTTTGCCGATAGCAGGGACGGCAGCTCGGTGAACGGTCAGGTAAGCAACAAGCGCCAGAAGATAGCCTTTTTATTTACTGGTCAAGGCTCTCAATATGTAGGAATGGGACGCCAACTCTACGAAAATGCGCCCGTCTTCCGCGCCGCCCTAGACCAGTGCGATGAAATTCTACGTCCATATTTAGGGCAGTCACTACTGCAAGTGTTGTATCCCAAATCAGAGGAGAACTCACCACTAGACCAAACCGCTTACACTCAACCTGCCCTATTCGCCATAGAGTATGCTTTGGTGCAACTGTGGAAATCCTGGGGCATTCATCCTGATGCCGTCATGGGTCATAGTGTCGGAGAATACGTAGCTGCCACTGTCGCTGGGGTCTTAAGTTTAGAGGATGGGCTGAAGCTGATAGCCCACAGAAGCCGCCTGATGCAAAGTCTACCTGTTGGTGGTGAAATGGTGGCAGTCTTTGCTTCGGAAAAAGAAATACGTGAAATTAGTAAAATAAATGATACAATAGTAGGATTTGCAGCCTTTAATGGACCGCGAAACACGGTGATTTCTGGCTCGGCACAGGCAGTTCAAGCAGTTTGTGCTGACTTAGAGGCAGCAGGAATAAAGACCAAAAAACTACAAACTTCTCACGCCTTCCACTCACCGTTGATGGAGCCGATACTCGCTCAATTAAGTGAGGTAGCAGCTACAATCAAGTACGCGGCTCCCCAAATGACCATCATCTCCAACCTTACAGGTTCTCAACTGACATTCGAGGAGATATCGGCTGATTACTGGTGTCGTCATTTGCGCTGTCCTGTACAATTTGCCAAAAGTCTCAACACACTTCATGAGGGTGGTTATGAGGTGTTTGTGGAGATAGGACCAAAACCAACGTTGTTGGGGATGGGGCGGAATTGTTTACCAGAAGAGGTGGGAGTGTGGTTGCCTTCCTTGCGTCCAGGACACGAAGATTGGCAGGTATTACTGCAAAGCTTAGGGGAACTATATGTGCGTGGAGCAGATGTAGACTGGTCGGGCTTTGACCGATACTACGGGCGTCGGCGTGTGATGTTGCCCACATATCCCTTTCAACGACAGCGTTATTGGGTGAATATCGGCGAAAACGAGCATTCACAAGCAGGCGGCTTATTCCAAGAAAAGATTCAAAGCCCCATCATGAAACTCTTGAGCCAAGGAAATACTCAACAGCTAGTCCAAAATTTAGAAAAGGCAGGAGAACTTTCAGAAAATGAGTTAGAATTACTGCCCAAACTATTGCAACTGTTAATCAAACAAGACCAACAGTTGCTAACAAAAGATTGGCTCTATGAGATACAGTGGCACCAGTTACCGCGTGATGTAGAGACGAGAAATGGCGCGTCTCTACAGAAGAACGGGATTCGCAAAGCTGGTACTTGGCTAATTTTTGCTGACTTGGAAGGTGTGGGACAAACCCTAGCCAAACTTTTGCGATCGCGGGGTCAGACGTGTATTTTAGTTTATCCAGGGAATAGCTATAACATCAAAGAGGGCGAAACTTGGAGCATCAACCCTTATAGCCCAGTAGATTTTGAATTTCTGTTCCAAAAGGTTTTAGGAATGGAGCGACCTTTACAGGGGATTGTCCACCTGTGGAGTTTAGAGGCAGAATTAGCTTGGGATCTGACAGTCTCCTCTTTAGAACAGGCTCAGACCTTCGGTGTTGGGAGCGTGCTGCATTTGCTGCAAGCTCTAATAAAGAAACTGGACTTCGCATCTGCTTCCCCCTCACCTCGGTTGTGGTTAGTGACACGGGGAGCGGTACCAATCGGTTCAGAGCTTCCTGGGGTGGCGCAAGCGCCTCTATGGGGGTTAGGCAAAGTCGTAGCGCTGGAACACCCAGAATTGTGGGGCGGAATGCTCGATTTAGCTCCCGAATACACAGCCTCTGAAGCAACAGAGTTGTTAGCAGAAATAGAGAATTCTTTTGGGGAAGACCATATTGCCTTTCGCAACGGCTTACGCTATGTCGCTCGCTTAGTGCCCAAACAACACGAAGAATCCAAACAAGTGACGCTGCACTCAGATGGCACTTACCTAATTACTGGAGGTTTGGGTGCTTTGGGACTAAAAGTAGCCCACCTGCTGGTGTCGCAGGGGGCGAGACAATTGGTGCTCACTGGGCGCAACACTGAAAAAGATGAAGCACAATCAACCCTGAGGGAATTGGAACAACTAGGAGCTAAGATATTCCTCCAAAAGGTAGATGTATCCGATGAAGCGGATATGATGAGATTGCTTGAGACAGTTCAGGCAACAATGCCACCGTTGCGAGGAATTGTTCATGCTGCCGGAGTTTTAGATGATGGCATCTTGCAACAGCAGTCGTGGGAACGCTTTAGTAGAGTAATGGCTCCCAAGGTAAGAGGGGCTTGGAATCTACACACCTTGACCGATGGTCTACCGTTAGACTTCTTTGTTGTATTTTCTTCAGCAGCTTCATTACTTGGCTCAGCAGGTCAAGCAAATTACGCAGCAGCCAACAGCTTTATGGATGCTTTGGCTCATCATCGCCGCTTGCAAGGACTACCAGGATTAAGCATTAACTGGGGACCTTGGGCCGAGGTGGGGATGGCAGCAAGCTTGGCAAACCATCAGCAAGCTGCTAACGCGATGGGACTTTCTAGCATCGCTCCAGATCTTGGATTGCAGGTGCTAAAACAGGTACTAGGACAAGCTAGTTCACAGGTTGGGGTGCTGCCAATCGATTGGTCAGTGTTGAGGCAGCAATTAAGCCTAGGTGGTCAACTGCCGCCGTTGTTCTTTGAATTGTTTGGTAAGACAAAAACCCAGGCAGAAACAGATTTGGCATCGGTGCCACAGTCTGATATTCTACAAAAATTACAAGCGGCTCCGGCAAGCGATCGCCTCTCCCTATTAACTGCTTACATTCAAGGAGAAGTCGCCAAGGTTCTGAAGTTTCCACCATCTCAATTGCCCGATCCAAAACAAAACTTCTTCGATATGGGTATGGATTCTCTGACATCAGTTGAGTTCAAAAACCACTTGCAGAACCATTTCGGGCGATTCTTTCCGTCAACTTTAGTCTTTAACTATCCCAACATTAACGCCCTTGTCCAATACCTATCTCAAGAAGTTTTGTCCCTAGAAATTTCTGCTCAAGCAAGTCAGGATTTGCTGGAAAGTCAAGAAGAACTGACCACTTCTTTAGAAGAACTTAAACAACTTTCTGAGAGCGAGGTGATGGTTTTAATTTCTCAAGAATTTGAAGCGTATCGCTAAGGAGGATTTCTTTTTGTATGAGTCAGTCCCCGTCAAATACTAACGAACTCTCTCCACTGCAACAATCGCTTTTTGTAGTGCAGAAATTGAAATCCAAACTTGCTGAGATTGAGAATGCAAAAACAGAGCCAATTGCCATTATCGGCATGAGTTGTCGGTTCCCTGGGGGAGCCAATGACCCGGAGGCATTCTGGCAGCTATTGCATGAAGGTGTAGACACCATCGCTGAGGTGCCAGCCCAAAGGTGGAACACTGATGCTTACTACGATTCAAACCCTGATGCACCGGGGAAAATGTACGCTCGGACTGGGGGTTTTGTAGATAACGTAGATCAGTTCGACCCCGCGTTCTTTGGGATTTCCCCTCGGGAAGCAATCAACTTAGACCCCCAGCAGCGCTTGTTACTGGAGGTAAGTTGGGAAGCTTTGGAAAATGCCGGACAGCCATCGAACCAGTTAGATAACAGTCAAACCGGCATTTTTGTGGGCATTGGACAAAATGACTACGCACAATTGAAGTTCGATGATCCGACACAAATCGACGCTTACAGCGGAACTGGGAATGGCTTTTGCTTTGCGTCTGGTCGGTTGTCCTATGTTCTCGGGCTACAAGGTCCCAACATGGCGATTGATACCGCTTGCTCTTCTTCGTTGGTTGCCATTCATTTGGCTTGCCAAAGCCTGCGTACAGGAGAGTGCAATCTGGCTTTAGCAGGCGGTGTACAGTTAATCTTATCGCCAGAAATCACCATTTTTCTGTCTAAGACACACGCTCTCTCTCCAGACGGTCGATGCAAGACGTTCGATGCAGCTGCCAATGGCTTTGGTAGAGGTGAGGGCTGCGGAGTGGTGGTGCTCAAGCGCCTATCGGATGCTGTAGCAAATCGAGATAACATCTTAGCTGTGATTCGAGGTTCAGCAATTAACCACGATGGACCTAGCACAGGTTTGACAGTTCCAAATGGTCTAGCTCAGCAAAAACTCATTCTTAAGGCTCTACAAAACGCTAAGGTAGAACCTTCTGAGGTAAGTTATCTAGAGGCTCACGGCACAGGAACAGCACTAGGTGACCCAATTGAAGTGGAGAGCTTAGCAACCATATTTGGCAAGGGACGCTCTCAAGACAACCCCTTGGTAGTTGGTTCGGTGAAAACCAACATCGGTCACTTGGAAGCAGCAGCAGGAGTCGCAGGTTTAATGAAGGTGGTGCTTTCGCTCCAACACAAGGAGATTCCACCTCACCTGCACTTCAAACAGCCGAATCCTCACATCAACTGGGATGAAGTGCCAGTGGTGATACCAACGTCGCCGATGCCTTGGTTTTCAGGAGAAAAGCGGCGGTTGGCAGGAGTCAGTTCCTTTGGGATGAGCGGCACCAACGCTCATATAGTGTTGGAAGAAGCACCGATATTAGAACCTGTCAAAGCGTCCGTGGAACCAAGATCTGATCTACTAACGCTATCGGCAAAGACTCAAGAGGCGCTGTTGCAGTTAGCACTTCGGTATGAAAATTTTCTAGCTGTCAATCAGTCGTTAGATATAAAAGACATTTGTTATACAGCCAATGCGGGTCGAACTCATTTCAACCACCGCCTTGCTTTGGTTGCCTCGGACAACGCACAAGTGCGTGAACAGCTAGCAAACTTCTCTAGCCGACAGGAAACAGCACAGGTATTTCAGGGACATAGCAGCAGTTTGCCCAAGGTAGCCTTTCTTTTCACTGGTCAGGGGTCTCAATATGTGGGTATGGGACGCCAACTGTACGAAAGTGCGCCGGTTTTCCGCGCCGCCCTTGATCAGTGCGATGAAATTCTGCGTCCATACTTAGGGCAGTCACTACTGCAAGTGCTGTATCCCGAACCAGGGGAAAGTTCACCACTAGACCAAACCGCTTACACTCAACCTGCCTTATTCGCCATAGAGTATGCTTTGGTGCAACTGTGGAAATCCTGGGGGATTCATCCTAATGCTGTGATGGGTCATAGTGTCGGGGAATACGTCGCTGCCACTGTTGCCGGAGTCTTGAGTTTGGAGGATGGGCTGAAGCTGATTGCCCACAGAAGCCGCCTAATGCAGAGTCTACCAACTGGTGGTGAGATGGTGGCAGTGTTTGCTGATGAAACTTCTATACGTGCAGTTACTGAAATAGATGAAACAAAAGTAGCATTTGCAGCATTTAATGGATCGACAAACACGGTGATTTCTGGCTCTGCACAGGCAGTTCAAGCAATTTGTGATGAGCTTGAGGCAGCAGGAATAAAGACCAAAAAACTACAAACCTCCCATGCCTTCCATTCACCGTTGATGGAGCCGATACTTGCTCAATTGGGTGAAGTAGCAGCTACAATCAAGTATGCCGCTCCCCAAATGACCATCATCTCCAACCTTACAGGTTCTCAACTGACATTCGAGGAGATATCACCTGATTACTGGTGTCGTCATTTGCGCTCTGGTGTACAATTTGCTAAAAGTATCAACACACTTCATGCGAGTGGTTATGAGGTGTTTGTGGAGATAGGACCAAAACCAACGTTGTTGGGGATGGGGCGCAACTGCTTAAGCGAAGAGGTGGGAGTTTGGCTGCCTTCCTTACGCCCAGGACACGAAGATTGGCAGGTATTACTCCAAAGCTTAGGGGAGCTATACGTGCGCGGAGCAGACGTAGACTGGTCTAGTTTTTACCAAGAGAATTTGGGACAACGAGTTAGCCTACCAACTTATCCTTGGGAGCGATCGCGCTATTGGATTGAGACAAAACCAGTTGAGAAAAACTCGCACCGTCTGCAAGCAGCCCAAAACGCAAATGATACCACGAAACATCCGCTTTTAGGTTCTCAATTAAAAACAATTGCGCATCTTCCCAACAGTTACTTTTGGGAACTTGAGCTTGATAGGCACCGCCTCCCTTATCTCACGCAGCATCGACTCCTGGGAGCCGCAGTTGTCCCTGTCGCGGTTTACGCAGAAATGGCTTTGGTTGCTTGCGAAGAAGCTTTTGGGGGATTTCACCAAATTAGAGATCTGGAACTGCACAATGTACTCTTCATCCCTGAGAATGGCACTCAAACCGTTCAAATTATCCTTACTACTGATGGGGATGGCTTAGCATCTTTTCAAGTTTACAGCCGCCCAACAGATGGAGAACCATCCTCTAAAAAGTGGACATTGCATGCAACTGCAAAAATTGCTCACAGTAACGAACAGGAGAAAAAATTATGCAGTTTGGCTTAATGTTCTTTGCCAGTAGTGAAGAGGCTTTAATCGGAGATAAATATCATCTGGTTATTGAGAGTGCTAAATTTGCAGACCAACACGGCTTTTCTAGTTTGTGGGTACCAGAACGACATTTTACTGAATTTGGATGTCTTTACCCAAACCCAGCAGTGCTGCATGCGGCACTAGCAAGGGAAACTAAGCACCTCCGCTTGCAAGCTGGCAGTGTGGTCACCCCAATACACAATCCCATCCGGATTGCGGAAGAGTGGGCTGTTGTCGATAATTTGTCGGGAGGTCGGGTAGGAATTTCCTTTGCTCCTGGCTGGAACCCTGATGACTTTGCTTTCTTTCCAGAAAGATATCAAGACCGCCATAAAGAAATGCTTTCTGGCATCGAGATTGTAGAAAAACTTTGGCAGGGGGAATCCATCTCGGCAACAAATGGCAAGGGTAACCAGATTGACATCCGGATCTACCCAACGCCAATTCAAAAAAAATTGCCTGTTTGGCTCACAGCTTCTGGAAACCCCCAAACTTTTATTAAAGCTGGGGAGATTGGTGCCAATCTTTTAACTCATCTTTTAGATCAGACCATTGAACAGTTAGGCGAAAAAATTGCCCTTTATCGTCAAGCACGGGCAAACCACGGACACGCTCCGGAAACAGGTGTGGTGACGGTAATGTTGCATACCTTTGTTGGAGAGGACATGAATGTCGTCCGCGAGCTGGTTCGCAAACCCTACTGCGAATATCTCAAGTCGAACATCGGTTTACTTAACAACCTTGGCAGCAGTAGAGGTCACAGCGTAAATATCGCTGCCATGTCTGCAAAAGACCTGGATGATTTTGTTAATTTCTTATTTGAAAGATTTGCTTCTTCTAGAGGACTCATCGGAACACCAGAAACCTGTGTTGATTTGCTGGAGCAATTAGATAATATAGGTGTGAATGAAGCTGCCTGTCTGCTTGACTTTGGACCGAACGCAGATTTAATTCTGAAGCATCTACCTTATTTAAATCAACTAAAAGAACGTTACAATGTCGAACAAAAGCGATCGCCTTTGGCATTAGACTTTGCGCAATCGCCGCTCAATGGTCATTCAACTGTAGCCGAAGTCTTGACTAGAGATTTGAGTTTTTCGGAGACTTCAACAAATGGTGCTAGTAATGGTGCTAATCCTACTTTAGAGCTACCAGAACAAATCCAAGCTCGATGTCAAGAAGAAATTCCTGGTTCGGAATTTTATCACAAGTTGCACGAACACAGGGTTCAGTTGGAAGGAAGTTTTCAGGGTATAGAACACATCTGGCGACGTGATGGGGAAGCCCTAGGGCTAGTGCAGCTTAAGGAAGAACTCACACCATCAGCAGATGCTTACAAAATCCACCCGGCGTTCTTGGATGCTTGTTTCCAGGTGTTAGGAGCAGCATTACCAACTTACAATTCCTCTAATAATGAAGGTACGCTTTACATACCTTCTGGTCTTCGCAGTTTGCAAGTTTACGATCCAATTGACAAAGAGGTATGGAGCCACGCGGTTCTGCGGTCATCGGTGAGCAATAGTGCGGACGAGTTAGTGGGAGACGTGTACATCCGCGATCGCCAAGGAAAAATGCTGGTCAAAGCCTCTGGTTTACAGCTACGGCGAACTGAAACTCCTAAACAACTGACCACTCAAGAAAACCTTAACGATTGGTTCTATGAAGTGCAATGGGAACCAACATCACTACTAGAAAGCAACAACCCGCAACCAGAACAGCCAGGGAGTTGGTTAATATTTACAGATAGCAGTGGTGTTGGGCAGAGACTGGCAGCACTTCTGACAGCACGCGGAGAAACATGTTTTATAATTTCCTCAAGTAAATACCAGGTTTCAGAACAGGGACAATTTTGGATCGACCCAAATCGTCCAGAGCAGATGCATCAATTCATTGAGAATGTACTCGAACCGAATCAACCGTTGTGCAAAGGTGCGATCCATTTGTGGAGTCTCAATGAAACTTTTTCTGATGAGATGACATCTTCATCTTTGGAAACGAGCCAAGTGTTGGGAGTTAGTAGTGTATTGAGCCTACTCCAGGCACTAAGCAATGTTAAACAAACCGTGCCCCCTCGTTTATGGCTTGTTACTAAAGGTGCTCAGTCAATAGGTACAGAGTCTTCACTTCCAGCGATCGCCCAGACACCACTTTGGGGTTTAGGTAAAACCTGTGCTACAGAACATGCAGATATCTGGGGAGGAATGGTAGACCTAGATCCTCAGGCGACAGAAGATGAAACAGCGTCTCAATTGCTGAACGTCATTTGCACTCAGGACGTAGAAGATCAACTTGTTTTCCGTCATGGACAGCCTTATGTTCCCCGTCTCGTACAAAAGCGCGAATCAGTAGAAAATGCGCTGACCTTTAGCTGGCGCAACGATTACAGTTATCTACTCACTGGAGGGTTAGGGGGTATAGGGCTTCAAGTCGCTGAATGGATGGTAGAACAAGGTGCTCGGCATCTCATTTTATTAGGACGTACTCCCTTGCCTCCACGCTCAACTTGGAGTGAGGTAGAAGAAGGTAGTATAGCTAACCAAATAGCTGCTATTCTGAACTTGGAAGCCCAAGGAGCCAGTGTATATCTCGCTTCAGCAGATGTAGCAGATGAGACAGAAATGTCCGAAATGCTACAAACACTGAAAGACCAAGGTTGTCCACCAGTTCGAGGTGTGGTACACATGGCAGGTATACCGGGAGGAAAATTATTAGTAGAACTGGATGCTGAGCGAGCGAATCAGGTGTTGCGTCCAAAAGTGATGGGAGGATGGCTTCTGCACCGCCTTTTTGAAAAAGTCGATTTAGACTTTTTCATACTTTTCTCTTCGGCAACGCACCAACTGGGCTTACTGAGTCGGGGAGTAGGAGATTACAGTGCTGCCAATGCCTTTTTGGATGCTCTTGCTGATTATCGTACAGTTCAAGGGTTGCCAGCAGTCAGCATTGAATGGGGACCTTGGGCTGAGGTGGGTATGGCTGCACGGGTTCGCAACGACGAGCGACTTGCACGCTTCGGAATTGGAAGTATTACCCCCGAGCAGGGACTGCAAGCAATGAGCCGTGCTTTACGCCAAAACTCACCTAGTGTTTGGGCAATTCCAATAAACTGGTCACAGCTTCTGCAAATGGATCAGGTCGCTGCTAAATCTCCTTTTCTCTCGAAGTTGAGCCGCCAAGTATTCTCACAAGAAGGAGCCGCGCTAGGTTCTCAACAGTTAAAGGCGAGGGAAAGTGAGATTTTACAAAAGTTAAAACAGCACCAATCAAGCGAACGTTTCTCTGTCTTAACTGCTTACATTCAAGGAGAAGTCGCCAAGGTACTGATGCTTGGGCCATCCAATTTGCCAGATCCGCAACAAGGTTTTTTTGACATGGGTATGGACTCTTTGATGGCGGTCGAGTTCAAGAACCGTTTGGAAGCTAGTTTTGGTGCTTCTCTTCCAGTGACTTTAACCTTTGAATACCCGACGATTAAAGATGTTGCCGGATATCTGGTTAGGGAAGTTATGGATTGGGATGTCCCTGCGGCAAATGAGACGGAGTTACCTAAAGGCGAAGACGAGCAAGCCGAGGCTTTGTCAGAGGTAGAACAGCTTTCCGATGATGGAGTAGAAGCGTCAATTGCGGAGGAACTCGCAAAACTAGAAAATTTGGTGAGGGGGAACTGAAATGGGCAACATTTCTGAGAGAGTAGAAAAATTATCTGAATCGCAACGACTTCTTCTGGCGTTGAAGGAAGCGCGAACCAAACTTGAGGCGGTTGAGCGTTCAAAAACAGAGCCGATCGCAATTATTGGTCTCGGCTGTCGGTTCCCAGGGGGTGCTCACGATCCAGATAGTTACTGGAGACTCATGCGTGATGGTGTAGATGCGATTGTAGAAATTCCCCGTGACCGCTGGAATATTGATGCTTACTATGACCCAGACCCTGATGCCCAAGGGAAAATGTACATCCGTATGGGTGGATTTCTGCAACAACAGGTAGACCAGTTCGACCCCGTGTTTTTTGGGATTTCTGCTCGGGAGGCGGCGAGCATAGATCCGCAGCAGCGGTTACTGTTAGAGGTGAGCTGGGAAGCTTTGGAAAGAGCTGGAATTGCACCAAAGTCTCTAGCTGGTAGCCGAACTGGCGTTTTCGTAGGAATCGGTCAAAATGATTATGGACAATTGCAACTTTCCAGTGACCCTACAAGTATCAGCGTTTATGACGGCACGGGTAATGGCTTTTGCTTTGCGTCTGGTCGATTGTCTTATATTCTAGGGCTACAAGGTCCAAGCGTATCTATGGATACTGCTTGCTCTTCTTCGTTGGTGGCTATCCATTTAGCTTGTAAAAGCCTCCGCACGGGAGAGTGCGATATGGCTTTGACTGGCGGCGTACAATTGATGTTGTCACCAGGAGCAAATATTTTTCTATCTAGGTCTCATGCCCTCTCCCCTGATGGTCGCTGCAAGACCTTCGATGCCGCAGCTAATGGTTTTACTCGAGGCGAGGGCTGTGGGATATTAGTCCTCAAGCGTCTCTCGGATGCTGAAGCAGATCGGGACAACATCTTAGCTGTGATTCGGGGTTCAGCAATGAACCACGATGGACCCAGTAGTGGTTTGACGGTTCCCAATGGCTCAGCTCAACAAGTGCTGATTCGCCAAGCACTCAAGAACGCGAAGGTAGAGCCGTCGGAAATAAACTATGTGGAGGCTCATGGTACGGGAACGCCTTTGGGAGACCCGATTGAGGTAAGAGCTTTAGGAGCTGTGCTGGGTGAAGGGCGAGCAAAAGACAACCCTGTGATCATTGGTTCGGTGAAAACCAACATCGGTCACTTGGAAGCATCAGCAGGAGTCGCAGGTTTAATTAAGGTGGTGCTTTCCCTGCAACACAACGAAATTCCAGCTCACCTGCACTTCAAACAGCCGAGTCCTTACATCAACTGGGATGAGCTGCCAGTGAAGGTGCCAACGTCGCCGATACCTTGGTTTTCAGGAGAAAAGCGGCGGTTGGCAGGAGTCAGTTCCTTTGGGCTGAGTGGTACCAACGCTCATATAGTCTTGGAAGAGGCACCTCCAGCAATTCAAAATTCAAAATTCAAAATTCAAAAAGAAGATAAAATTGAACGTCAATTGCATCTTCTGACCTTGTCAGCGAAAAGTGAGAAGGCACTTGGCGAGGTAACGCAA
>NZ_JBAHYJ020000009.1:0-11247 GCF_036697665.2 Scytonema sp. PRP1
AGAGGGTGTTTATAAAATAATTCTTAAGGAGTTGAGCAACGATGATTACGAGCTAATCGACGTAACATAAGATGTGTCATAGCGGCGTATATCATGGTTTCACTTGTTTGCGGATGATATTCGTAATCTTTACTTAGACGACGATAGCGACCTAGCCATGCCAGTGTACGCTCCACGACCCAACGTCGAGGCAATACTTGAAAGCCTGAAGTGTCATCAGAGCGTTTGACAATCGAGATTGCACAGCCAATAAAATACCTGACCCAATCAACTAGTTTTCCAGCATATCCAGCCGAAGCCCAAATTAAATGCAGCTTGGGGAATGAGTATTGAATTTTATCTAGTACAAGTTTTGCTCCGTCACGGTCTTGAATCGAAGCTGCGTGTACAACAACCATTAAAACTAAACCCATCGTATCAAGGGGTGAAATGAGCAACCGTACAGAAAGTTACGCTAAGGCTGAAACGCTTGCTACACAGGCATTCTAATCATCCTGTTCTAGTGGGTCGTTCGGATCACGCAGCGAACGCATTTCCCCCTGCATAACTGCAAGAGGCAAAGAGAAATGAGGCGTTGCATAATGGCGGTATGAATTGAGGTAAAACTGGATGGAATGTCCGCGTTGTGGGTCATCCCATATCCGTAAGAACGGAAAAAAAAGAGGTAAACAGAATCACATTTGCTGTGATTGCGATCGCCAATTCATTGATCGGTACGAACCACCCCAAGGATACAGTGATGAAGTGAAACGGGAATGCCTGAAAATGTACGTTAATGGCATGGGATTTCGTGGCATCGAACGGGTCAAAGGTGTGCATCACACGACATTGATTACTTGGGTAAAACTTACAGGAGAACTGCTGCCTGATGCCTATGACCCAGAAACAATACCAGAAGTTGGTGAACTCGATGAACTAGAAACGTTCGTCGGCTCAAAAAAAACAAAATCTGGCTTTGGACAGCAGTGAACCACTTCACACAAGGTATTTTAGCGTGGGTTTTGGGCGACCACAGCGCCGAAACCTTTCGACCGTTATGGGATATTGTCGGCACTTGGCAATGCTATTTCTATGTCACGGATGGATGGTTGGTCTATCCAGGCTTTATTCCAGAGGGCGACCAGATTGTGAGCAAGACTTACATGACACGAGTTGAGGGGGAAAACACCCGGTTGCGCCACTATCTCGCTCGATTGCATCGCAAAACGCTATGTTATTCCAAATCAGCACAAATGCTGAAATACTCGATTCGATTGTTACTTCACTATCTCAAATTTTGGGATGTTCCAGTTCCGGAATGATTCATACCGCCATTATGCAACGCCGAGAAATGATAACGTCCCAACATATTGATGTGAGAATGTCCCAAAGGCGATAGCCGCGCTACATCCTCAAGATTCATGCTTTGTTGGGAGCCGATAGAGCTAAGTGCAGCATCCATATAATATGTATTCCATAGTACCAAAGCATTGACAACCAACCCCAAAGCAGAAAGTTGGTCTTCTTGTCCTTCCCGGTAACGTTGGCGCAACTCTCCCTTTTGACCATGAAATATAACTCTGGCAAGCCCATGTCGTCCTTCACCCCGATTTAGCTGAGTCAAAATTCGACGACGGTACGCCTCATCATCGACATAGTTTAATAGGTACAAAGTTTTGGCTATACGCCCCAATTCCCCAATCGCTCGACCCAGAACAGAAGGCTTGTCACCTCGATATAAAGTTCGCATAATATCTGTTGCGCTCACCGTTCCCAACTTTAAAGAACCTGCAACTCGCAGCATGTCATCCCAATAATTCTCAATAAAAGAGGTATTGACCCGTTGCCGTGCTATTCCATTGAGAACGCCATAATCGGCTTCAGAGTCCAAACGCCAAAAGCGAGCCTCCCCTACATCAGCCAGTCGGGGGCTGAACTGGTAGCCCAGTAGCCAGAAAAGACCGAATATCACATCACTGTAACCGCTTGTATCAGTCATAATCTCTTTGAGACGAAGAGAGGTCTGTTGTTCCAAAAGCCCAACCAAAACAACCAGAGAGTCGCGCAGAGTTCCAGGAACCACCAAACCGTGAAAACCTGTAAACTGATCTGAGGTAAAGTTGTAGTAAGTAATACCTCGACCCCGACCAAAATATTTGCTATTTGGGCCTGAATTTAGTGTTTGTACAGGCACCACAAAACGCAATCCATCTGCTGATGCGACTTCTCCCCCACCCCAAGTCTGCGCCAATGGAATCTGAGTTTGAGCATCGACCAACCGTGCATTAGCACTCTTCAAGGTTTCAGAACGAAGGTAGTTTTGCTGTATCCAAGCCAGTCGATTACGAGTTAGGGCTGGGATATCTGCGCGGGTAACTGGCTTCAACCCGATGTTGCAACTTTGAGCTATCAGCACTGCACAGACACTAATGTGTAAATCAGTTACTCGTGAGCTATCCTGACTACCGTGGTTAAATTCATCCATAAACCCTGTTTTAGCATGGATTTCTAGTAGGGCTTCAGGCAAATCCACACGGGGGAGTAGTTCTGCTACCAGTATTTTGAGAGCTTTCAAGCTGGCAGGTTCTTCCAACTTATCCAGGTTGGTTACTGTTAAAGTATCACGCCCTTTTTTGTTAGGTTCGACCCGTACTGCTGCATTGCTGGGCAGATTATTAGCAGTACGATGAAATGCTTCATCGAGTTGCTGTTTCAACTTGGACAGTTCCGCTTCAGGTGTTGGTTGTAGGTTCAGTGCGCGACAAACTTGCTGGTCTGGCTGATTCCCAATATGAACCTTGCAGTAATTTGGCATGAGGGTTGCTCCAACGGATACTGGGGGTGATAAACAGTTCAAGGGCGGCGCAATCCCTCACATAATCGCTCTAAAGTACAGAAAGTGTAAGCGCGGCGGTCAATGTCTGCATTGGGTTGTACAATTAATTGCAGCCAGCCTTTAGTAATGCCATTGAGTGGAGCAGTATCCATCAAGGGATTTGCTTTCTTCTCAATACTTTTGAGAAATTCCACAGCCTTAAGAATTGACGCTCCCGCTTTGGTTGCTTGAAAATCAATTGTCTGTAGTAGTGAGGGGAGAAATCTGCGAACAATTGTCCAACGCTTCAACAGTTCTGGGTAATAATCATCTTCTGGTGGTCTGGCTAGTTCTTCCACCTTTGACACAGACGCTTGTAACTTCTCTTGAGGAATAAGTTGAAAAATAACTTCACGCACACTTTTATCTTCACAATTGGGGTCAAGTATAACTGCACAGGCTGTACCCAATCGCAAAGCTGCCGTATCCAGGTCTTTGATCGTGCGTAACCGTTCTTTTTTTCCATCCCGCACTGACTTAGAGAGTAAATCCTTGATCAACAATTCCAGCACATCGAGGGTGTCATCAGTAGCAAGAGCTTCCAAAGTGTGAATAAAGGCAAGTAGAGTCGCAATTCTCCGCTCAAACGGCATACGGGCAATCGCCTGAACTCGAATTGTTGCTGCATGGCGGGCAAGAGCTTTTAATCTGCTGGCTGGGATACCAGAGAAATTCAAAGTGTTGATACCAAGGGAACGCACTTTAACTAGACGATTCAAAGCATTGACCAAAGCAGGAGCGCTGTGGCGAGTTGGCGATCGCCGTAATTGGTCGAGTGGTGTGTACCAAGTTTTCTCATCGGGTACTAGTAAGGCTTCAAGCTTTGAGCGTTGTTCAAAAGAAGGAATTTTGGCTAAAATTTGCCACAGCCTCTTCGCCGTCCGCTCCCGGACACTGGCAACCAAGCGCTCCAGAACTGTAACTCCAGGTAAAAGGATTTTATGTTCAACTAACCTTGCTGTAACCAAGTCAAATAAAACACTCGGACTCTCCGAACCAACCCAGGCACGTCCGTACAGCCAACGAACCAATTGCCAGTGTCCTGGTTGCCCGCTAAAATCTCGATAGCCATAAAGTTGTTGAATCTCGCCCTGATGCTCCCAATGGGTTACGGAACGCTCAAGGTAGCGTGGCAAACACTCGATATCTGAGATTCCTAACTGAGTGGCTACGTGGATGATTACACCAAGCGGAACATCAATGGGATTTTCCAAAAAAGTCCCCAGAAACCTGACGCTAACTAGCTGCAAGGCAAAACCCAGGCGGTTATGATTTCCACGTCGAATTAGAACACTATCAAAATCCGTATCATCAAGATGGAAGTAGCGAGCCAATTGCATTGGTGTTGGTTCCGACTCATAGCGTCCGTAGCGTTGTCGCTGTTCGAGAGTAAGGAATCCCATCCATAAGTCCTAAGTTGTATTAATTAAAGTGTAAGTTATTTGGTACACTAAATGTCAACGGTGCAGTGCGGGTTTGAAACCTATAAAATCCAGAGGGTTTAATTGGTACAAAGAATTGCCATTTATTGTCGGGTTTCCACAACTGACCAGTCCTGTGAGCGGCAAGAACGGGACTTATTAGAGTATGCTGCCGTTTGTGGTTTTGAGGTAGTTGGTGTTTGGAAGGAAACAGCCTCTGGAATTAAACACAACCGCTCTGAGCGACAAAAGGTTATGGCGTTAGCTCAAAGTCATAGCATTGATGCAATTTTGGTGACAGAAATGACTCGGTGGGGACGTAGCACCATTGACCTGATTTCGACGTTGCAATCACTCCATAGTTGGCATGTTTCCTTAATTGCTCAAACCGGATTGCAATTTGATTTGAATACACCACAAGGTAGGCTAATCGTCCATCTCATGGCATCTTTGGCTGAATTTGAACGGGATTTGGTGCGAGAAAGAGTGCGTTCGGGGGTGGCGGCGGCTAAAGCAAGAGGTCAAAAGTTTGGCAGGCAGCCAGGACAACGGCTTAAAGCAGATAAGTTGGGCCCCAAAGTTTTGCAGATGGTGCAACAGGGGTACTCTTACCGCAAAATTGCAGAAATTCTCAATCTCAGCAAGACAACTGTCAATGATATTGTCAAACGTCACAGACAGTCTGGCTCTGAATCGGCGTTGGAGAAGTAAATTTTAAAAGCTTATCCAGTAATCATTTCAGCCTTAGCGTAACTTTCTGTACGGTTGCTCATTTCACCCCTATCAACAAGGATATGACGTTTGCGACCATTAATCTTTTTTCCGGCATCGTAGCCATCAATCCCTCCTTTTTCAGTCGTTTTAACTGTTTGAGAGTCGATAATTCCTGCGGATGGCTCTGCATCTCTTCCTTCAATTTCTCGTATTTGCGATTGGGCTTTAGCCCACTGCCCTTCGGGCAATCGCAATGCTGAATGGATTTTTTGCCATACACCTTTGCGCTGCCAACGTTGAAAATACGAATATACAGTTTGCCATGCTGGTAAATCATGAGGCATCATTCGCCACGAGCAGCCAGCACGCAAGATATAAAAAATCGCATTCACCACTTCGCGCATATCGACTTCACGTTTTTTTCCACGTTTGCGCTTACGTTCTGCCGGAATCATTGATTTTATCAAATCCCATTCGCTATCAGAAACGTCTGTGGGATAAGGTTTTCGACTCATCTCATCTGATTCAAATATGACAACTGTCTTTTTTAAGATACTTGTCCTGAGGAATGACTCAAGTGCTCTTTATTTTTTATTTATAAACACCCTCTGAGAGATTACTGACCACGATTTCAACCTGTGAATCTGTCCACCTTTGAGACGATCGCTCTGAAACTTTTCCTTTGGAGGAACGGCGTGAACGCTTTGTAAATCGCGTCATATCAAAGACCTCCTGTAAAACCTTTGTAGTCAGCATTGGCACCAGAATAACCCCTCCTCCCAAGCCACTTAAAGAACCTAACAATCCAGCTAATATAGAGCAGATACCTACAGCTAACGTGAATTCGAGATTGTTCATAAAATATCGATTGAAAAAAATTTGTATGAGAAGGTACGATTGCCTAACCTTGCTTATAGTAGGTATTCACTGGTACTCGATCCCTTGATTCTCCATCAAGCTGTAAACTTTTACCAGGCAAGATGAAGCAGTTAACGATGGAGATTTAATTTTCGCCGTAACTTCCTGCTAACTTATCTATCTTCACCCACTGAGACTTTACTAAGGCGAATACTAGAGTGAGATACAAAAGTTTTGAGGATAAGTCTTGGAACAGTACCAGCCGCAGTACCAGTGACCAGTGAGAAGATTGACTTGGGACATCTTGATAACTGGTAACTGATAACCTGATAACTGGTAACTGATAAATTACCTATCCCTTGCAGTATTGTTACGCGATGTAATTTTAGGGTTCAAGGCAACTGATACTTCTGTACTTATCGATAAATGTATTTAGGTAAGCTTATGTCATCACAAAAATCAGTCCGCAAGCGTGGCGTTATCTTGTCTACTACAGGTTGGGACAAATTTCAAAAGGCTAAGCGCGAGTTCGAGTTTCGGAATAATAACGGAAGCCGCTACACCTATGAAGAACTCAGCGAATGCACTGCTCTATCACTACACACAATCTCACGCGTCATGGGACGCGCAGAAGGTGTGGACAAGCTGTCCCTGGAATACTGTTTCCGCGCTTTTGGCTTAGAGTTGGCTAAAACTGATTATACTCGACCGGGTGAAACACGTACTGTTGACTGGGGTTATGATGTAGATGTTTCATCGTTTTACGGTCGTAACGAAGAACTAACACAGTTGCAAGAGTGGGTATTGGTAGAGCGCTGTCGCTTGGTGGCGTTATTAGGAATAGGCGGTATTGGAAAAACGACACTTGCAGCGAAGTTTGCACAACAAGCACAGTTTGAGTTTGACCATGTGATTTGGCGCTCTTTGTCTGCTGCTGTATCTTCTGAAGCTCTTATCGCCGAGTTGGTGTTCTTTTTGTCAAATCAACAAGAAAATACAAGCGACATTAAGCGGTTGATGTATTATTTGCGTAACACAAAATCTCTCGTGATTCTAGACAATTGGGAAACGGTTTTGGAGGCTGGACACGCTGGGGTGTATCGAAGTGGGTATGAGGGATATGGTGAGTTACTACAACAATTTGCACTCACTGATCACCACAGCACATTGATTGTCACTAGTCGCGAAAAGCCTCCTGAGATAGCTGTCAGTGAAGCACCTTGTCTTGGGGTACACTCGTTGAAGTTGGGTGGTGAACCAACTGTTGTCTCTGCATTGTTACAAGCTAAGAAACTGGTAGGAACCGAAGCGCAAAAGCAACAATTGTCAGAACTTTACGGTCATAACCCGCAAGCATTAAAGATTGTTGGCACCTCTATACAAGACCTATTTGATGGCAATATTGGGGAATTCCTCCAACAAGATACTAGAGTATTTAATGGAATTCGTCGTTTATTAGACCAGCAGTTCAATCGTCTCTCAGAGTTAGAGCAGACCATAATGTATTGGTTGGCGATTTATCGGGAAGGCGCGACTTTTGCACAGCTACGATCTGATATTTTACCTACAGTAACAATAGCTGATTTCTTAGAAGCTTTAGAGGCTCTTTTTTGGCGATCGCTGATTGAGAAACACTCAGGATATTACATCTTGCAACCACTGCTGATGGAATATGTGACAGACAAACTGACTAAGCAGATTGGTACTGAACTAGTTACCCAAAAGGTTTCTCTGTTTCTGAATTATGCATTAATAAAAACAACAGTTGACAATCATGTCAGAGAAAGTCAAAAAAGATTTATTTTGCAGCCAATTACTCAGTGTTTAACTACTACCTTTCGTTCTCCTCTAGCACTGAGACAGCAAATACAAGGAATCTTAGAAGCCATCCGAGAAAAAGAAGGTAAGTTAACTGGTTATGCTATCAACAATTTAGTTCACTTATGTTGGCAAATGCAAGTCGATATTTCTGAGTTAGGCATAGGGCAAAACGAAAACAAAAAAGAGAAGCACCGTTACAATTTGACCCATATCAATCAAGCCAAATCTGCTTTCACTCCAACCTTAGATCTGGCATTAACCAGGTAGCAGCACAAGCAATTTCTAACAATTTTCCTTGAGCTATAACCTACTCTTGCGTTCTTCTATGGGATAAGAGTGCAATTACCTACGGCACGATGCTGTGAAAAACCTTTAAAGGATTGGTAACAGTATTTGCCCAGCTTCTGGTTTGAACTTTGTTTTTCGTAAGTATTTCATTGTATACAAGTATGACTCATTCTTCAAGTTTCCATCGCTTTAATAGAAAATTATGGAGCCAGTTTCTGTCATTGGCTCAACCCTATTGGTTCCCTTTAGGAAAATACAACAGTTTAATTGCTTTAGGGCTTTTAGTCATGTTACTGTTGTTTCTCATATCTGTCTTGTTTTTATTAGTTTATCTAGGTGCTTGGTTTGAACATCAATTTTTTGATAAATTTTTTAATGAAATTGCCCCTGGCTTTTTTGATACGCTAAATCTTTTGATAAAATCTCCTCTTATCTACTTGATTGATGCAAGTTTAGTCCTTCCTGTATTTCTTGTCATAATTTTAAGAAAAACGCTGATTAAGCGTTGGCATCCTTGGGTATTACTGGGTCTGCTACTTTTCTTTTCTTTAGCTGTTAGTGGCTTGAATGTGATTATTAGCTATGTTAGTCGCTTTTTTCAAACAGCTCTGGCAAATAGGGATGCACCAACTTTCTGGCGGTTTTTGTGGGTTTATTTCAGTGTCTTTGTAATTGGTACGCCAATTGTTGTCTACTTTAATTATATGCAAGATAAATTAAGCTTGCACTGGCGACGATGGATGACCACCAGTTTCTTGGAGCGCTATTTTCGCAATCGAGCTTATTATGAGATTAATACTAATAACAAAATTGATAACCCTGACCAGAGGATTGCTGAGGATATTAACTCGTTCACTAATACTTCTTTGTCTTTCTTGCTTCTCATTTTAAATTCTATCATTTCTGTGATTTGCTTCACTGGTATTCTTTGGTCAATTTCTGTTCCATTAGTAGTGGTGCTACTAGTTTACTCGACTGTTGGGACGCTAATTACAATTTGGTTTGGAAAGCGCTTAATTGGCTTGAATTTCAACCAAATACAGCAGGAAGCAAACTTTCGCTACAGTTTGGTGCATATCCGCAATAATGCCGAGTCTATTGCTTTTTATCAAGGTGAACAACAAGAATTGACTAATGTTCAGCAACGGTTTACAGCAGTTTTAAGGAACTTTAATTTTCTGATTGGTTGGCAGCGTAATCTAGGCTTTTTCACGACAGGATATAACTACCTTAATGTTATTTTACCTTCTTTAATTGTTGTTCCTTTGTACTTTGCACATCAAATTGATTTTGGAGCAATTACTCAAGCAAGTTTTGCATTTGAGCAAGTTTTGCAAGCGCTGTCTGTGATTGTAAGTCAATTCAATTCCCTCAGTGCATTTATCGCAGGTATTGATCGACTCGACAGTTTTAAACAAGCAATGACAGAAACCTCACAAATCCAGTTTGCGGGTGGAAGGACTTTGGATGTTAAGGTTGAAAATCGTTTGAGTTTAGAGCACATTACCTTATATACACCTAATTATGAAAAAATGCTGGTTAGTAATCTTTCTGTAGCGCTTCAACCCAATCAAGGAATGCTCATTATGGGAAAGAGTGGATGCGGAAAGAGTTCATTACTGAGGGCGATCGCTGGATTGTGGAACTCTGGAACCGGATGTATAGTACGTCCTCCACTCACAGAGATGCTGTTTCTGCCTCAGCGTCCTTATATTCTGTTAGGAAGTCTACGAAGTCAGCTTCTTTATCCCTTAGCCAACCGCGACTTGACAGACAACCAGTTATATGAAGTACTGCAACAGGTGAATTTGGCAGACTTGCCAGAACGGGTAGGTGGTTTTGATGCAGAACTGGACTGGGGACAGATACTTTCTTTAGGTGAGCAACAACGTCTTGCCTTCGCTCGCTTATTGTTAACAGCACCTCGTTATGCAATTCTAGACGAAGCAACCAGTGCTTTAGATGCACAAAATGAGGATAAACTTTACGAGCTGCTCTTATCCACGAAAACCACCTTTGTCAGTGTTGGACATCGGTCTAGTTTAACTAAATATCATCACTTACTTTTAGAGTTAGATGGTTCTGGAGGCTGGCAGGTAACACCTTTAGGCGGCGTAACCCAAGGTATCGGTTAAGCGAGCAACTTTGAAATGCTGCATTTCGCCATTTCAGGTAAGCTAGAGGTTAAAGACCAAACACAGGCAATCATCATTGTGTTCCAGCGGCGGGATTGCCAATTTGTAAAAGCGCGATTGCCCAAAGGGCAGACGACTTCAGGCGTATTGCTGCTTGAAGTGGAGCGCAATCATGCAATGTTCCCTCTTGGAGCTGCCCTGCATGGTCATCGCCGCAGAGCAATCGCCATACTGGAGGCAAGACTAAGATGAACGGGTGGCATCTGAAATCATGGATCTTAATTGGCAGCGCCTTGAGTGTGCTGATGTGTGCTAAACCGCTCGCAGCTCAAGTCGTTCCCGATAACACACTGCCGACAGCAGAGCAAACGCAAGTCACAGGCAATCCCAACTTCCAGATTGACGGCGGAGCAAGGCGGGGGGGCAATCTGTTCCACAGCTTTCAGCAGTTTTCCGTACCCACTGGTGGTTCTGCCTTCTTCAACAATGCAGCAGATGGCAAAACATTCTGACCCGCGTCACGGGTGGGTCAATCTCAAATATTAACGGCTTGATTCGGGCAAATGGCACGGCAAACCTGTTTTTGATTAACCCGAACGGAATTATCTTTGGAGCCAATGCCAGCTTAAATATCGGTGGCTCATTTGTCGCCAGTACAGCCAGCAGCATCAAGTTCGCGGATGGCACTGAGTTCAGTGCTGTCAACCCCTCCGGTTCTCCCTTGCTGACCATTAGTGTGCCCATTGGCTTGCAGTTCAATAGCCAGCAAGGAGACATTGCTGTGCAGAGTACTCCTGAAAAGCCATTGAATGAAGTGGGCGAGGCGGGTCAACTTTTGGATACAGCCCAGACAGTTGGCAACGCGCCGGATGGCACAAGCTTTAACGGGATTTCTGGCAATTTTGACAATGCCAACGATGTTGACCTGTACCAAGTGTACCTGAAACAAGGAGTGCCCTTCCAAGCGAGTACGGTGGGTAGTACGAACCTGGATACCCAGTTGTTTTTGTTCGATGGCAGGGGCGTGGGCTTGTCCAGTAACGATGACATAATTGACGCCATCGTCCAGCAATCTACTGTACCCTTGAACAAACCCTTCACGCCTGCTGCCTCTGGCATCTATTACCTGGGCATTTCCCTCTTCCCTAATAACCCC
>NZ_JBAHYJ020000139.1:0-9501 GCF_036697665.2 Scytonema sp. PRP1
CTAAGTCGGCGGCGAAGGTGGAAACGGTTGCGAAACTAGCACCAGTTGGTAGTTGAAGTTTGTCTAAGATGGCGTGCAGGTAATTCAGGATTTGCCTCTGCTCGATCGCAACGCCTTTAGGTTGACCTGTAGAACCAGAGGTATAGAGGACGTAGGCTAAGTTTTCCGGTATCACTTCGCTGTTGGGATTTGCCTCAGATTCTTGGGCAATTAGTTCCCAGTCTGCATCCAAGTATACCATAGTCTGCACTTGAGCATCCTCACGCAACAGGAGTCCCTTTTGCGTCAATAAGATCGGTACTTGAGCATCAATCAATCGGAAGGCCAGATTTTCTTTAGGTAATGCCGAATCGAGGGGTAAGTAAGCTCCACCTGCTTTGAGGATGCCCAGCAGGCTCACTACCATTTCCACAGAGCGCTCAACACAAATCCCCACCAGTACCTCTGATCCTACACCCAAGGATTGCAGGTAGTGTGCTATCCTGTTCGCTCTTGCGTTCAACTGCTGGTAGGTCAGTTGTTCCTCTTCAAACACTATCGCTACGGAAGAGGGCGATCGCTCTACCTGTTCCTCAAACAACTGGTGGATACACTTATCTTTGGGATACTCTTTTGTAGTGTTATTCCACTCTACTAATAGCTGGTGCCTCTCTTGCGCTGTGAGGAGAGGCAAAGAAGAAACCTTCTGTTGAGGATTAGCTACAATTCCCTCAAGTAAAATCTGGAAATGTTGAGCCAGCAGAGCGATCGTACTGCCATCAAACAAATCGGTATTGTATTCCCAGTTCCCGATTAGTCCAGAGGCGGTGTTCTGGAAAGATAAACTCAAATCAAACTTCACCGTACCCGTTTCTACCGCTACTCGACTCACCGTTAAGCCTTCCATGTCTATCTTGGACATCGGTGGGTAAAGCGCTAACCTCACTTGGCACAGTGGTCTGTAGCTTAAGGAACGCGCAAGCTGCAATTGTTCTACTAACTTTTCAAAAGGCAGGTCAGCATGAGCGTATGCTCCCAACGCCACTTCCCGGACTCGAAACAGTAGCTCCTCAAAACTCGGATTACCCGATATATCAGTCCGCAGCACCAGCGTATTGACAAACAATCCAATCAATCCCTCAACTTCGGGGCGATCGCGCGTCGTGTAGGGCGTGCCCACGCAGATATCGCTCTGCCCTGTATAACGGTAAAGCAACGTGAAGAGCGCCGCCAACAGTGTCATGAACAGAGTGACTCCTTTACGCCGACTTAAAATCATCAAAGCCTCTGTTAGTTCCTTAGAGAGTGCTTCTTGGTAACACGCCCCCCGGAACGTTTGAGTTACGCTTCGTACTCGGTCAGTTGGCAGTTCCACTACTTCTGGCGCACCAGAAAGTTTTTGCTTCCAATAAGCGAGTTGAGACAAGAATACGTCTCCCTGTAACCACTGGCGCTGCCAAACAGCAAAATCTGCATACTGAATGGGTAGTGAGGGTAGCTCTAAAGACAAGTCATTGCAGAAGGCTGTGTAGAAAGCTGCTAACTCCCTGACCAATACGTCCTGTGAAGGAGCATCCCAGACAATGTGGTGTATTGTTACTAGCAAGACGTGTTCTGTCTGTGTTAGCTTCAGCACAGAAGCTTGAATTAACCCAGAGCTACTAAGGTCAAAAGGTTGCTGGACTTGTGCCCTTGCTTTTATCCCCCAAGCAATTTCTCTCTCACGATCAGGTAGATCACCCAAATCTAAAACTTGTACACTCAAGGTCAAGCTTTCAGCAATAACCTGAACTGGCTGCCCCTCAACCGTTGTGAAGTTGGTACGTAAAATTTCGTGGCGTTGGATAATCTTGTTGAGGCTTTTTTCTAAAGCGACAACGTTCAGAGAACCGTGAAGTCGCAGAGCTACTGCTTCGTTATAGAAGGGGTTAGTTGGTTCCAACTGGCTCAAGAACCAAATTCCTTCCTGAGCAAAAGACAGAGGCAAATTCCTCCGGAGCGAAACAGGTATCTGGGGTATAGAAGTATCGCTGGCGTTGCTCTTTTTTTGCAGCAACTTTACAAGCTCTGCTTTATGCAATGCCAGTAAATCACGTAAGTCTGGTGTTATTACTCCTTTTGCAGCACGAACACGCAACTCCTCACCCTCAGTCCACAACTTCACACCTTGCTCGGTGAGTTCAGCTACAAATTTTTTAAGATTCATATAACTAACATCGAGTTGATTAACTTGAAAAACTTGACAAATTCAACAGTTTATGTAAAAAAGTGGCGTACAAGGTCTTTATATGGGCTTGGGGTTAGACTGATTTAGGAGCCATTAAGCAGACATAATTATCACTGGGGAAAAGCCCAAGCGTCGATTCTTTTCCCTAGCACTACAAGATGAAGAATTCCTCATCAATGAATTCAGCCAGTGCAGCAATGGAAAGGGCATTCAAGAAGCTATTAAGAGAAATTTTCTTTTGTAAAGTTTCGCTTAACTTGGAAGTCAGTTGAATCCCTAAGAGTGAGTCTCCACCTAACTCAAAGAAATTATCATAAATTCCTATTAACTCAATCCCCAGAAAATCTTGCCAAATTTGAGCGATTGTTTGCTCCAATTCGTTTCTAGGAGCTACATAAGCATTTGTCAATGCTGGTCGTGGACTTCTTGATTGGGAGTCCACAGCAGACTCCTCTAAATCCTGACGTTGCTTAAGTTTTGTTTCCCCCTTGGTTGGCTTTATTACTATCTCTAAATCCTGTGTCGAAACTAGAATCTGAGGTATTGAATTACACAAAATCCGGTGGAAAACCTCTACGCCCTCTGCGGGCAATAACCCATACTTAAGGTGTGGTTGAAATAAGGGTGTTGGCGTGGTTATCCCAAAAGACTTCTCCGAAAAAGAAACTGTTTCTTCTGTTAACTGAGTGGGGGAAAACTTTGTGCCAGAAGCCCAGAGCTTCGCTACTTCTACTGCCATGCCCACTTCCGACCAAGTATCCCAGTTGATAGAGACGGTTCTTGTACCGTCTCGATTAGTCTTATAATGAGCAAAAGAGTCTAGAAAGGCGTTGCTTGCACAATAGTCTACTAGTCCAAAGTTTCCCACAAAAGAGGAAAGTGATGAACACAGGACAAACCAATCCAATTGCATGTCCTTAAAGATACTATCGAGAACCAGTGTGCCCTTGACTTTGGGGGCGAAAGCGCCTTCCGTTATTTCTCGTGTTTTTAGCTGAATAACTCCACCAGCCGGAACACCAGCAGCGTGAATAACGCCATTGATTTTGCCGAAGCTATCCGTTGCTTTGGCGATCGCCCCTTGCATTTGTTCAAAGTTGGCTACGTCAGCAGAAACCACCAAAACCTCGGCTCCTAGTTTCTCCAGTTCCTGTAACTTCCGAATTTTTTGACTCACCTGATCGCGCTCGTTATGAGTGTTGAGCCATTTTTCCCACTCAGAACGGTCGGGAAAAGCAGAACGACCTGTTAAAATCAGTTTCGCTCGTACAGTATGAGCTAAATGTTCTGCCAGAATCAGTCCAATACCTCCGAGTCCACCTGTAATCAGATAAACTCCTTCTTTCCTCAATCTTTGTAGCCCTTGCTCCGACTTATCTAATCGAACAGGCTCAAAAGTTTGCACCCACCGATGATTACCTCGATAAGCAATTATCCGCTCTTTTGATGTTGTTTGCAGTTCGTTCAGTAGATGAGTTATAAGTTTCTGCTCACTTTCACTTCCTGGTTGAGGAAGAACAACATCAATACTAAGAGGAGTTATGTCCGGATATTCTTGTGGAATTGTCCGAATTAGTCCAAGCATTGTGGCTTTTTCGGGATACAACAACTCCTCGCCGATTACTTCCTGTATGCCGTTGGAGATAACCGTGAGTTGAAACTCATCCGTTGAATTCTGTTTTCCAAGTGCCTGCACTAGAAATATGAGGCTACAGTATCCTAAATCTTGAGTTAATTCAACCCATTCAAATCTCGATTCTATAGATCTATTTTCCGTGACACTCCACAAATGAACAATATGAGTTGGAATTTTATCTGATGTGCTAAGCTCCTTGAGTAAACTATGGTAGTCATCGCACTGTCTGGGATTAACAGTGTACAAACTCGCATCATACTTGGTAAACTGCTCTCCCACCCTAACAACAATTACGTCCTCGCCAGCCTGCTTCAGTTTCTTAACCAGTTGGTTTCCCAAACCGCACTCATCGACAAAGAATAGCCAGGACGATTTCACTTGCCGCATTTGGGTAGGCAACAAGTTGCGTTTCCAAGATGGAATGTAGAACCAGTCAGCAATGTCGGGTTTTTTGGACAATGAGACTTCATCAAGCGGCGCGCTCACTGCTTTTGATTCAACCAATTCCGTGAATGCTGAGGGAAAAAGACCTGATGGAGTTGCCCGAGCAACTAAAATATGCTCTGCCAGTTCGTGAGTTTCTGGAAAAATCGCTACCTCAGCAAATCCCTGTTTGCTTAAGGCTTCATGCCACTGTTGTGTTGATAAAAAGGGATTAGTTGGATGGCGTTCTCCATCCGACAAGGGTTGCATCAGCAAGCCATAGGTGACGTAAAAGCTTAATTTCGCTTCTGTGATTTCCTGAATCAGGAGAATGCCGCCTGGAGCCAACAAAGAACGGACGTGTTTTAAGGTTTCTCCCATGTTACGGGTGACGTGCAACACATTCGTTGCAATCACTATATCAAATTTATGGAGTTCGTACCCTTGCTCTTGGGGAGGCTGCTCAATATTCAGTAGGCGATATTCAACAAATGGATACGCACTAAATTTCTGTTTAGCTCGCCTGAGAAAGGCAGAACCAACATCTGTAAAAGTGTAGCTCGTTTGCGACGGTGGCAATATGGGGAGTAACGCCGATGTCGTGATGCCAGAACCCGCCCCAACTTCTAGAATTCTTAACTGACGCTGTGGTGGTAATGAATTAACTACCTGTTGCAAACAAGCTTGCCAGATCCCGTTGTAATAGGGAATTGATACCGACTCTTCAATGATATTCTCATAGACGTTGAAAGAACCTTCGCTAAAAAAGAACTCTAACGGCTCTTCTTTACCAGTAAGTACAGAAACAAGATTTTCGCCACAGCGCATCAGAAGATTTAGTTCTTCTCTTTGAGATGCCCATTTAACCTTGGCTTCCTCTACAATAGTTGAAATATCTTCGGTCAGTCGCACAAGCTTGATGAACTGATTGCCATCTTGTTGGAGGTAGCCTTGCTTTACCAATAGAGATAGCCATTGAGATACCAATTGATGGTAGCGAGGCTGAATCTGAAATCGAGCGAAAAATTCTTCAACAGAGTAATTTTCTTCCGGATTGCTAAAAGCACCAAGACCTCTCAAAGCTTCGAGCATATAAGCAATAGAAAGACGGTCTAAACACTCTCTCTTTGCTTGTTCAGTGGAATTTCTTAATTTCGAGATTTCAGAACTAGCCTGGATGCGACCTGCTTCCACAAGAGTGTTCCAAATTGGCGGCGCGGTTAAGTTTTGCGGCAAGTGTTCCCGATTATTTGTCTTTTGTGACTCAACCCAGTACCGCTGCCGCTCAAAGGGATACGTTGGTAATGGTACTCGATAACGCTGCTCGTTAGCATAGAACCCAGACCAATTCACCTTCACTCCACCTAGCCAAAGCTGTCCCAAGGTGGTAAGTAAGAACGCCATATCCGATCGCACCTCTTGTGGATGGCGCAGCGATGTCAGGACTATCTGGTTGGCTTCCTTGCTGGGATGATGCTTGGTCAAGGTACTCAGGGTTCGCCCTGGTCCCACTTCCAGCAGGATGCTATCCGGTGTTTTCAAGCAATGCTCAATCCCACGGGCAAATTGTACTGGCGATCGCAGGTGCTGACTCCAATAGTAAGGGTCCCTCGCATGGTCGGCGGTAATCCACGTTCCGGTAACATTGGAAATATAAGGGATTTGCGGGGAACTCAAGGTAACTTTTTGCACCACTTTGGCAAACGGCTCTAAGATGGGTTCCATCATTTGAGAGTGGAAAGCATGGGAGGTTCGCAAGCGGATACACTCAATGCCCTGCTCGACAAGCTGATTTTGCAAATTGGCAACTGCTTCCATAGACCCGGAAACCACACAGCGGGATGGCTCATTAATCGCAGCCATTGAGAGTTCTCCTCCAAGGAGTCCCTCTAGTGCTTCCGGGGCGAGAGGTACTGAAAGCATTGCTCCCAGCGGAAGTTGCTGCATCATCCGTCCGCGTGCTGCGACCAAACATAGGGCATCTTCAAGGGAGAAAACACCCGCTAAACAGGCGGCGACGTATTCACCGATACTGTGACCAATGAATCCTTGCGGCTGGATGCCCCAGGATTCCCATAATTTAGCCAAAGCGTACTCAATGGTAAACAGAGCTGGTTGAGCGATCGCTGTCTGTTGCAGTTGTTGGGCAACGTCGTCCATTTTATCAGAATCTGGGTAAAGAATGTGGCGCAAATCCAGTCCTAATTCCGGCAGGAGCAATTGTGCACAATAATCAACCTGTTGGCGAAAGACGGCTTCATTCTGGTAGATTTCCCGTGCCATGTTGACATATTGAGAACCCTGACCGGAAAACATGAAGATGACTGAAGGGATTGAGGATTTTGTATAACCTGTCAAAACTTGTTCTGGAAGCGTTGTTATTGCCGAATCCAACTCACAACAAATTAGAATACGCCGATGCTCAAAAGCCTGACGACCGATACTCAGGGTATAAGCAACATCTGCTAAATTTAATTCGGGATGTTGCTTAAGATGTTCAGTAAGGTTGAGAGTTGCTGCTTCTAGGGCGGAACTCGTTTTAGCAGATAGGACTAATAGCTGTGCTGGTCTTGTTTCTTGTTCCTTGTCTCCTATCTTCTTTTCTAAGACAGGGGCTTCTTCCAGCACAACATGAGCATTTGTACCTCCAATGCCAAAAGAACTAACTCCAGCCCGACGGGGAGTGCCATTGGTTTTCCACTCCGATAGCTTAGTGTTGACGTAAAAAGGACTGTTGGCGAAATCAATTTTCGGGTTGGGAGTTTCAAAGTGTAAACTTGGGGGAATTTGCTGATGCTTGAGAGCCAAAACTGTCTTAATTAGACCCGCCACACCTGCTGCTGTATCCAGGTGTCCGATATTCGTCTTCACCGAGCCAATGGCGCAGAAGTGTTTTTTCTTGGTACTGTTGTGGAACGCTTTGGTGAGGGCAGCAATTTCAATCGGATCGCCAAGTTCTGTTGCTGTACCGTGGGCTTCTATATAGCTAATTGATTCGGCATCTATACCCGCGATCGCCTGTGCTTCCCCAATCACTGCGGCTTGACCTTCAACACTGGGAGCTGTAAACCCTATTTTGTTCGTGCCATCGTTATTAATAGCGGAACCTTTAATGATGGCGTGGATATAATCTCCGTCTGCTAGAGCATCTGTTGCACGCTTGAGCATGACAATACTCACACCATCGCCATCAATGATTCCTTGTGCTTTCGCATCAAAGGCGCGACAGTGACCATCAGGGGATAAAATCATACCATCTTGATATAAATAACCCTCCTTCTGGGGAATGCTGATAGTAACAGCGCCAGCTAAAGCCATGTGGCACTCGCCATTTAGCAAACTTTGACAAGCCATATGTACGGCGACTAAGGAAGTTGAACAAGCCGTTTGAATATTTACTGCTGGTCCAGTGAGGTTTAGCTTGTAGGCTACCCTTGTCGGCAGAAAATCATTTTTCGTAGCCAGTCTTAATTGATATGTGCTGACTGTTCTGGAGACAGCCGGATTTAGATAAAGGTTTTTGAACAGATAATCACTTACACCTGCCCCTGCATAAACCCCGATTGACCCCGCGTAGGTTTGGGGGTTATAACCAGCTTGTTCCAATGCTTCCCAAGCACATTCTAAAAAAAGGCGCTGTTGCGGGTCAAGAATCTCAGCATCTTTGGGATTAAAGCCGAAGAAATTGGCATCGAACAATTCGATGTCATCCAGCACGGCCTTAGCCCTGACATAGTTGGGATTTTGTAGCAGTTCGGGCTTTTCTCCATTCATCAGGAGTTCTTCATTCGAGAACCAGGAAACAGACTCGACCCCGGAACGCAAATTTTCCCAAAAGGCATCTATGTTTTTCGCTCCTGGAAAACGCCCAGACATGGCAATAATTGCTAAATCTGATTCTCTAATATCATTTTGAGAAAAATTCTTCATCTCCATTGCTCCTGATTCACTGTTCTTTCTGCGACCGATACTGTTGCCTAATATTCCTTTGTTGGTTCACGGAACCTTGACTGCTCCTACGGAGTTCGGCTAGTTCTGCTTTTGATTTGGGCGCATCATCTGGTGTTCGGGATTTCTGTTCGCTTAAGAGTTGTCCCAACGCTCTGACAGTTGGGTGTTTAAACATCTCTACCACTGATATTTCTTTGCTAGAAATTATTTGCAATTTCTGCCAAACTTTGATTAATAGTAAAGAATTTCCTCCCAGATCAAAGAAATTGTCATCCAGCCCAACTTTTTCTAAGAGAAGAATTTTCTGCCAAACATCAGCAATGAGTTTCTCTACCTTGGTTTGCGGCTCTCCAAAGAAAGAGAGCGCATGGCTGGCTCGGGGGGTGAAGGGCGCGACGATCTTACTTTACCGTTCGGTGTCAGTGGCAGGGCATTCAACATTACGAATGCTCCAGGCACCATATAACTGGGCAGTTTCTCCTTGAGAAAATCACGTAAAGTACTGCTGGTGAGGGCTTCTTTTGGTTAGAGACAATGTAGGCTGCCAGATATTTGTGATCGGGAACATCTTCTCGCGCCACGACCACAGTTTCTCGCACGGCTGGGTGCTGCGCCAGCGCTGTCTCAACCTCGCTCAGTTCGATACGGAAGCCGCGAATCTTCACTTGACGATCCAGCCGACCAAGAAATTCGATGTTACCGTCACTTAGGTAGCGGACTAGGTCGTCGGTTTTGTAGAGACGAGTATTGATTATATCATTAAATGGGTTAATGAATTTTTCAGTTGTCAAGTCCGGGCGATTAAGGTAGCCTCGCGCTAAGGAAGCACCGCCAATGTGTAGTTCACCCGGTACGCCGATGGGAACTGGTTGCTGATGGCGGTCAAAAATATAAACTTGTGTGTTGGCGATAGGACGACCGATAGGAACAGTTTTAGAGTTATAACTGGCTTGCAAGCTACTGACAGGATAGGTAAGTACGCCAACAGTGGTTTCTGTCGGTCCATAGTGGTTGAGAATTCGACAGTTGGGGGCTTCAAGCTGGATTTTCTCAACTAAATCCCAGCTTGCCGCTTCACCACCTAAGACTAGACATTGGCGCGGTATTATAGAGTTGGATACCTTGGATGTCAAGAGAGAAGCAAGGTGGGCTGGGGTAATTTTCAGACAGTCGATAGGATGGCGCACAAAGTACTCTGCTAAGGCTTTAGGGTCAATGGCTCGTTCTTGGGATACGATATGCAGACATCCCCCCGTACACAAGGCTGGGAAAATTACGGTGTTGC
>NZ_JBAHYJ020000048.1:0-8345 GCF_036697665.2 Scytonema sp. PRP1
TTACTATGACCAGTATTTAGACGCAAGTAGCCGAGTATTTATGAAGCGTTACAAGATAGCAGACCACAGCGACAAAAATTGATGCAGTTATACATCAAACAGATGCCAGCACAGGGTCGTCCGTTATTGGCTGGCGACCACACAGCTTGGTCGCACCCAGATGCGGTAACTCTACAGGAAAGGAGGATTGAACACAGCAGTGTCTCAATCGGAGGAAACAAACCAATTACCGTTGGTCAGGGCTATAGCACGATTGCTTGGATACCAGAGGATTTGGGTAGTTGGGCGTTACCCCTGAGACATGAGCGAATTACCAGTTGGGAAAACCCAATTGAGAAAGCAACATGGCAGCTACAACAAGTGTGTGAACATTTACCCCAAAGACCAATTTCGGTTTGGGATAGTGAGTATGGCTGCGCCCATGCGCGTTTTGAAGACTACCAACATTAAAGCTGATAATAAGAGTACGTTTGCGTTCTAACCAGTGTTTATGGGGCGCACCACCAGCATATTCTGGTAGGGGGCGACCCAGGAAACATGGTGACAAATTCAAACTAAATGAACCCTCTACATGGAGTGAAGTCACGAGAAGTATAGAACTAAACCATCCCAAGCTGGGACGACTCAAGGTGAGCTTGTGGTCAAATTTACAATGAACGCAAAACCGCTACACGCCCGATGTCCCTGATTCGGGTTGAGCGTCTTGATGATCTTGGCAACTTGAAAGTATTAAAACCTTTGTGGTTGGCTTGGGTAGGAGAACAAATGCCGACCTTAGAAGAAGTTTGGCAACTCTACTTGCGTCGTTTTACTGTTGACCATTGGTATCGATTTTTGAAGCAACGCTTACACTGGACACTACCTAAGCTCAGTACACCTAAGCAATGTGAGCGTTGGAGTGACTTGATGCCAATGATGACTTGGGAATTGTGGTTAGCGCCTGATATCGTTGCGGATAACCCTTTACCTTGGCAAAAGTCATTAGACAATTTGACCCCTGGAAGGGTTGCCCAGGCAATGGGGAGCATTTTAGCGGCGATTGGTACTCCTGCGCGATCGCCCAAACCTCGCGGAAAGTCCCCAGGCTGGAAGAGCGGACAACCACGACAACGTAGAATTCGCTATCCCATAGTTAAAAAAACTACCACTCGACCTCCCAAAGAACAACCAGAAACTGCTTAAGATTGTCGATTTTCATCCCTGAAGCTTGTTTCTTTTCAACTCAGCATTGCTGGGTCGTTTCTTGTTGCTTAGTCTAAACACCAGTTATGAGCAACACTATCGAGACCGTATACTCAAAAACCTTAAGAAAAAAGCTCAGGCTTTTGGTTTAGAACTCATCCCTATTTCAACACCTACCGAATGTGTTTCTTGAAAGTTACGGTGTATGCAGAAGTTCGCTATTGCTGCTTTTTTCTAACTTTCTCCGCAGCGCTTCCATGTATGTGTAAAACACGGGTGTAATGTATAGTGTCAGCAGTTGAGAAAATAGCAACCCTCCTACAACTGCCATCCCCAAAGGTCGACGTGATTCTGCACCAGCGCCCAAACCAAGGGCAATCGGCAATGTTCCCATGAAAGCTGCCATTGTAGTCATCATAATGGGGCGGAAACGTACTAAACAGGCTTCGTAAATGGCATCTCTGGGGGATTTATCTGTATGGCGTTGGGTTTCCATTGCAAAGTCAATCATCATAATGCCGTTTTTCTTGACAATGCCCACTAGCAAGATGATGCCGATAAAGGCGTAAACGTTGAGATCAATATGGAACAATATCAGTGTGAGCAGTGCGCCAAATCCAGCAGAAGGCAAGCTGGATAAAATTGTGAAGGGGTGGATGTAGTCTTCGTAGAGAATCCCCAGCACAATGTAAATCACCAAAATTGCCACCAGCAACAGCAACCCCAGTCCGGCGATTGAAGATTGAAAAGCTTGGGCTGAACCCTGAAAGCTGGTGCTAATGGTTGCAGGTAAAGTATCATGGGCAACTTGTTGAATTTTTCCCGTCACATCTCCTAGAGATACGCCCAGTTTAAGGTTAAAGGAGATGGTTGTCGCTGGGAGTTGTCCCTGGTGGTTGACAGTTAACGAGCCTACACTTTTTGTTAAGGTGGCAACTGCATTTAAGGGGACAAGCTGACCATTAGGAGAATGAATCGAAAGCAAATTGAGGGCATTGGGGTCTTGCTGATACTGCGGTAACAGCCCTAGTATGACTTCATACTCATTATCTGGGGCGTAAATCGTGGAAACTTGGATAGTACCATAAGCATCACCTAGGGCTGTTTCGATTTGTTGGGCAGTTAAACCAAGGGCATTAGCGCGATCGCGGTTAATTTGCACATTCACTTGAGGGTTATCAATTTGCAAATCACTATTCACATCCTGCAATCCTGGTATTTTGCTGAGTTTGTCTTGCAGGATGGGGGTGTATTTATAAAGGTCTTGGAAGTTGGTACTTTGTAAGGTGAACTGGTACTGAGCATTTGTCTGCTTGCCACCAATGTTAATTGGTGGTGGATTGATTAAGAACACCTTAATTCCCGGTTCTTGCCGTAATTTTGGTTGTAATTCCTGAATCACTTGATCAGCATTGAGGTGTCTTTGAGAACTGGGTTTGAGCCGAATGACAATAATCCCCGTATTATTCCCCGCTGTTCCAGTTGCCGATGAGCCGATAACTGAGTTGAGTACATCTACATTGCGGTCATTACGAATCATATTTGCCACTGCTTCTTGGTGCTTGATCATGTCGCCAAAGGAAATATCTTGGGCTGCTTGGGTTTGGGCAGTAATCAATCCGTTATCATCACTGGGGAGAAAGCCCTTGGGAACGATAACAAATAAATACATTGTCACTAGCAAAATTGCACCAGAGAGAATCATCGTTGTGCGGTGATATTTCAAGGACTTTCGCAGACTCCAAGCGTAGAAACGCAAAGCAAAGTTTTGAGTTTTGTCGTCCATTTCTTTGTGTTCCCCTACTTCCTGATGTTCTGATTGCAAAAATCGACTGCATAACATCGGCGTTAAGCTGAGGGAAAGAAGACCGGAAACTAGAATAGCAGCGGCAATGGTAACGGCAAATTCATGAAACAATCTTCCCAAAATACCAGGCATGAACAACATGGGAATAAAGACCGCCACTAGCGATAAAGTCATAGAAATAATTGTGCCGCCAATCTCTTTTGAGCCGTTGATCGCAGCTTGCAGACGATTTTCCCCCATTTCCATGTGACGGACGATGTTTTCCAGGACTACCACCGCGTCATCTACCACGAAACCAACGCTTAAGGTTAGCGCCATTAGGGAAAGTGTATCTAAGGAAAAGCCCAGTAGGAACATGACTGCAAAGGTGGCAACTAAAGATAGGGGTACAGTCAAACTGGGAATTAAAGTAGCACGCAGGTTTCGCAGAAAGAGAAAGATGACTAACACCACCAAGAAAATGGTGAGTAATAATGTGAATTTGACATCATTCACCGAGTCACGGATATTTTGAGAGCGATCATAGAAAATATCCATATTCACAGCAGCGGGAATTTGCGATCCCAAACTAGGGAGCAGTGCTTTGATTGCATCCACAATATCGATGGTGTTCGTTCCCGGCTGACGTTGAATTGCCAAAATAATCGAACGTTTAGGAATCTGTCCCTGATTCGTAAAATACCAACTGGCAATTTTGTCATTCTGCACACTGTCAATTACCTGACCTAAATCACCCAAACGCACTGGCGCACCATTACTATAAGCAACAGTCAAGCCGCGATAGCCGGCACCATTGAGCAGTTGACCATTAGCTTCAACGGTGTAATTTTTGTGATTACCGTAGAGATTCCCAGTAGGTAAATCGGCGTTACCTTGAGCGATCGCTTTTGCCACATCATCAATGCCTAACCCTTTGGCTTTCAATGATTGGGGATCAACTTCGATACGAACAGCATATTTCTGGGAACCGTAAACGAGCACCTGCGCCACTCCATCTACCATCGACAGGCGTTCCCCAGTGTCTCCTCTGCATACTTATCTACCTCGGAAAGTGGCACCAAGTCTGAACTGAGGGTAATGTAAAGAATCGGTTGCTCTGCTGGATTCACCTTCTTATATGATGGGGGACTAGGCATATCACTAGGCAATTGCTTAGTTGCCTGAGCGATCGCTGCCTGTACGTCCTGCGCTGCACCATCAATATCTCGACTCAAATTAAATTGCAGGACGATTTGGCTACTCCCTATGGCGCTGGTGGAGTTCATGGAATCCAAGCCGGCAATGGTGGAAAATTGCTGCTCTAAAGGCGTTGCCACCGATGCCGCCATCGTTTTTGGACTGGCTCCTGGTAAACTAGCAGACACCGAGATTGTGGGAAAATCCATGTTAGGGAGGTCGCTGACGGGTAATATAAAGTAACTCATCAGCCCAAAAACTAGAATCGCCAGCATAACCAAGGTGGTCATAATTGGGCGGCGAATGAACACAGAAGTCATATTCATGGCTAATAATGTTACTTGTCCCCAACTATTGGACGAATAGTATTTTTGTAAATTTTTTGTGCCGCCTTTGCAGAGATAACGCTATTGTCATCGCGCAGCGTGAAAGTTAGGTCAGTGGGTTTAAAATAATGACGACTAACAGAAGTCCAACCTCGGACAACAAAAGTATTCAGTTCAGGATTCACTGGTATTGATTTAGTCAAAACCTGAGTAACAATTGCCGATGTATCACCTGTAGGAATTTGCGCTATGGCTTGATCAATTCGGGATTGTTTTCCTTGCCAAATAAATTCCACAGTTCCATCGCTGAGGTTTTGATCCCAACCAGCTAAGTTGTACTGAATTGCTAGTTTGAACAGAAAAGCCCGGAATCCTACCTGTTGGACATTGCCTGTGACTCTTCCGGTTACGGCAACTACAGAATCTTTAGTTGGTGGCTTATCGGCTAGAGCGACATTTTGAAAAACAAACAGGGCGATCGCTAAAACGACTATTACCAACGAAAATTGTTTGAGAAGATGCTTGACAGTATATGCAATCATGGTTAGTTAAAAGTCTATTTATTATTATTTGATAGCAACAGATACACCAGGTGCAAGATTGAATTGTCCATCGGTAACGACTTGCTCACCGGGTTGGAGCCCTTGATTAATCACCGTTTCGTTGCCTACCGTATCCCCAGCTTTCACTGGACGGGCTGTTACTGTTTTATCAGATTTGACAACATATACATACTGTCCGTTTTGTCCAGTTTGTAATGCTTGCGAAGGGACAACGATCGCATTGGATAACTGAGCCAGTTTCAGCACCACATCCACAAATTCCCCTGGTGATAGCTGTCCTTGGGTGTTGCTAAAGGTGGCTTTTAGTTGAATCGTTCCAGTTGTGGTATCCAAGGTATTATCTACAAAGGTGAGTTCTCCGTTTATTGGCTGTGCTGAATGATTTGGCACTAACGCATCTACTTCCAACTTACTTGTAGCCATATATTTTTTGAGTCTGGGTAGTTGCTGTTGGGGAATCGAGAAAGAAACGTAAGTAGGATGAGTTTGGTTAATGACTACTAATCCACTGGTATCATTAGCCTTGACCAAATTACCTTGATTAACTTGTAAGTTACCTGTTTGCCCGTCAATGGGTGCATAGATAGTGGTGTAAGCAAGTTGAGTTTTAGCACTGGCTACAGCCGCCTCAGCTGCTTTGAGATTTGCTTGAGCATTTTGCACATTTGCCTGAGCTGATCCCACAGCAGCGATCGCTTCTCGGATTGCACTTTGATCAGCAGACACAGTTGCTTGATCTGCATCTGCAGTGGTGCGATATTGTTGGGCTTGTTCCTGGGTAACGACTCCCTGCTGAAATAAATGCGTATAACGTCGTGCTTCAACATCAGCATTGTGTGCTTGGGCTGCATCTTTCGCCCGTGTAGCTTTTGCTTGGGTGACTTGATCACTGGCTTGTTGCTGATTGGCGATCGCCTGCTGCACTTGCGCCTGTGCTTGTACCTGTTTAGCGATCGCTTGATCTAAATTTGCCTGAAAAGGTGTGGGGTCAATTTTGAACAATAGCTGTCCTTTCTTGACTTGCTGCCCTTGTTGAAAGTACACTCCCATAAGTTGTCCATCAACCAATGACTTAATTGATACGGTGGAGTATGCCTCAACGGTTCCCGTGCTGCGAATTTCTAGAGGTACTGTTGCCTGGGTGACTTGAGCTACAACTACAGGTACAGCTTTGTGGTTGTCTGTCTTAAGTTGCGTGGGTCGTTTACCCAAAACAGCCCAACTAGAAAAGCAAACAATTCCTAGTAGTAGTAAACCCAAACTACCCTTTTGTAGAAGTGTGAATTTTATTAGTGGATGTTTGAAAATCATACTTATGGCTTGTTAGGAAATAAATTATATTTTTTATCTGTGATATTAGACAGCATATTTAGCTAACTTTTGATAAGTTTGTAGTCATTACTTTAGTACTTATTTGAGGACTAAGGTGTGCTGACTAACAAGACATTCGATATCTATGTAAAATATTTTGATTAGTCATCATCTGTGTTACCGGATCTTTGCTTAACATCAAGTTTCGGTTACAACCCTTGGCTTGAGGGTGAAGATGAGTAACTTAGGGAAAAGTTAAGAGCAAAGTTATGTTGATAACAGTACTAATCTAATAGAAACAGCACCCCTACCCTGAAGCCACTAATAGGGAGCATCCCAATGCGTGCAAAAAGACCTGGCGGATAGAATATGCGCGAAGCCGCACGCTACGCGTTAGCTCCTCCGCAGGAGGCACGCGGCTACACAAGCGAAGCCCGCCTGCGCAGACTAAGGCTATTCCATCACTTTCGTGAGAGAATAATAAAGTAAAATGTCGCAAACTCTTTGCTGGTCTATGTCTGAGGCAAGAGAGCCTGCTGAAACCATAAAATTTTTTGACGATTACTGTGAATGGTACAAAAGGCTATTTTCAGAAGTAAGAAGTTTTGAAGCATTTAAATATCTTCACGTAGGGATGATTTCAGATATTAAACGCAAAACTCTACTAGCAATATCGCGTGTGGTGGGATTAAGCAACGAGCAGGGGCTATTGCAGGACTTACGCAACAACTCTGGTGAAACTCTTATTTCTTTGTGTCCTTTGCATCCTTGGTGGTTCGTTTTTCATAATCTTGCGTAAGCCCTGTGTATTTAGAAAAACTTATGTCACAGTGATTCTGAATGAGGCATAAATAGAATCCTCATAGCGCTAAGCAGCAATAAAAATGCAAAAGCTTTGTTTAAAAACTCATTAGGTAAACTTATCCCAATTTTTGCACCAAACCATCCGCCGAAAATAAACCCCAAACACAAGATGCTGGCTACTTTGATATCTACGTCACCCTGTTTATAATACGTCCATGCTGCTAATAAATCTACTGGCAAGACAAGCAATGCTAGTGTAGTTCCTTGTGCTAAATGTTGAGAAAATCCTAAGAAAAACATTAAAGCTGGCAAAATGATCATACCACCACCGATACCTGTCATCCCGCTAATAATGCCTGCCACTAATCCTAAAATGAGACACAGTAAAACGTTATTCATAGTAAGCAACCTCCTTTTGATTACAAGTTTCCGTTTTTGGCAGTGGCTTTTGGGTGAAGATGGATAAGTTAACGGAAACTTAAGAAGCTAACTATTAGGGCTAAAAGTAGCGAAGATAAAATTACACGGCTTTCGCCTGGTTAGCGTGGGCAAAATTAATACGGCGCAAATTTTTCTTCTTTTGAGAGACGTGCTGAATAGTCAAATCGGAAAAGTCATAGGAAGTTATATCAAGTCGGAGGTGACGGCAGAGATTAATTAAGTTGCTAACACCATAGCTAGCTAATTTACGGTTTTCATCGTTCAGTAGCTGAAAAATTTCCTGAATTTGCTTTTCGAGAGCTGATGCCGAATAAAAACTACTACAGAGGGACTCAGCAATTGGCTGCAAAAATAACTTTTCTTGGCTTTGTTTTACAATGTTGTTGACTGTTGTTTTTACCAGCGAATATTTAAGAAAAAAAGAAAGTTCTTTAGTGGTTAATTCAGTAGCCATCTGTTTAGTCAGTTTGTTGGTAACGTACTCCATCATTAATGGCTGTAGGGTGTAGTAACTAGAGTCTGTTTCAAGAAGCGATCGCCCATTTAGCCCCTCCAAAGCTGACAACAACTCTGCGGTGGAAACACCAGGTACAATATCGTCGCGTAAATCTGCAATACTCGTCCATTCCCGATTAATTGCCAACCAGTACATTATCGATTGTTCCAACTGCGAGAGGCGATTGAATTGCTCATCCAATAAGCGGCGAATACCATTGAAGATTAGGGTATTTTGCT
>NZ_JBAHYJ020000027.1:0-6749 GCF_036697665.2 Scytonema sp. PRP1
GGTACTGGGCAAGAAATTTCTTCCCTTACCCCAATCCCCTTCATACACCTATCTTTTGCAACTCAAGTTCTGCTACTGCTTCTTTCATAATTTCGCTCAGGAATGTGTAAGCTTCTTGCCATGCTTCTCGTACTGGGGTAGTAAACTCTACACCTAGTCCTTGCGCCAAAGTCCAGAGTAATGCCTGACCTAGGGTATCGTAGAATTCATCCTTGACCCCATACCCCCCATGACGGCGACCCAAATCTTGAACGGCTGGAATAATCTGCTCTGGCTGACGCAAACCTTCCACGGCGAGGGCAAGCATATCCATTAGCTTACGTTGCTGCTGTTTCATATCCCCCTTAAATAGATGACGCAGGGAGGGGTTTAATTCAAACAGTCTTTGGTAGAACAGTTCGGCAGCCTTATCGGCAATCGGCTTCACTTTTTCAAAGGATGATTGAACCAACTCCACCTGAGTTAGAACTAATTTTCTGGTGGTTACCAGTGTCCAGGTTTCTACTTCTCCCAGACCTTGAATTGTCACGACCGGGTTTTGGATGAAAGTGTAGCTATCTGCTATCCGTTCGTACACACTCCCACTCAGTAAAATATAGTTCAAATCAGCTTGGCTCTGGAGACTGCTTGCTATATACGCTGTTTCTCCCCAAATGCTGTACCCAAACCTCTGTGTTCCGACTACGCCTGCTGTCACAGGACCAGTATGAATCCCAATGCGTAAAGCCAAGGCAGAATTATAATGAACATTCAGACGCTGGATTATCTCTAACATGGCTAAGGCAAAATCAACCGTTCGCTGGCTATGGTCGAATCTGGCTTGGGTGAGCCCGCACACCGCCACATAGTTTGTACTTAGGGAGTTCTGTCGTTCCAATCCATAGCGTTCTGCACAGTCGTCAAATTCATCAAATAGCTCGGTGAGCAATTTTGTCATTTCTTGCGGTGGCAGGCGTTTGTTCAACTGAGAAAGACCAGCCAGATGAGCATTGAGGATGGTTACTTGCTTGAGGTTATCGGCAATGAGCAATTCTCCTTGTTTCCTGCGTTCGGCGATCGCCTTGGGTAGGATATTCTCCAATAGAATATCGTTCTCCTGCTTCTTGGTTTCCAGTTCTTCTTGAGTTTGGCGTAATTTGTTCGCCACCTCTTTGAACTCTGTTGCCAATTCTCCAAACTCGTCAAGCGACTTTACCTCTACTTCCGCATCCAGTTCCCCAGCAACAAGTTTCCGGGCGTTTTCAGTCAAGCGACGTAGGGGAGAGGTAAAAATTTTCGCAGCAGCTGCCGCTAAAAACGCCGTCCCCAGTAGGAAAAGCGCCGCCGCAATCAGCAAAATTAGCTGTAACGTGTAAAGCGGAGTATAAGCTTCCCCCACCTCCATTTCTGCCAGAATCGCCCAATTTAACCCGTTCAACTTCAAAGGAGAGTAGGAACTCAATACCTCTACCCCCCGATAGTTGCGGTCTACCATCATGCCTTGTTTCCCTGCTAAGGCGGCTTTGGCGGCAGTCGAGTTGATTTTCTGTAAGCCAATGGTAGTGTTGAAGTTCTCCATTAATTGGAGAATTCTCTTGTCACTCCCCGTGTAACCAACAATGTTTTGATATTTTTTGGGGTCTTCAACCCAAAAACGGGATGTCGAACGCATGAGGGAATCGGGTCCGACTAAATAAGCTTCCCTGTTTTCTGTAACCCACCGCCAACCCAATTATTATTCCGGCTAATAGCCTGGTCAAGCTTTTTAATGGGAATTTGCACTGCCAAGATGCCAATGATGTTAGTACCGCTATAAATGGGCGTTGCCATGAAAGCAGCTGGAGTATCATAAGAGGGGCGGTAAGGTTTGAAATCAGCAACCTGAACGCTACCTTGTGTCGGATTTGTTAGGACTGTCTGCACCAAATCCGCTAGGGCACTCTGGGGGTAAGAACCCTGTAATCGATTAGTGGCAAAATCTGTCTCTTTATAATAGGAATAGACGATATCTCCTGTTTTAGGGTTAATCAAAAATAAATCGTAATAACCGAATTTTTCGACCATTTCTGTAAAAAATTTTTGATATTTGGCATGAGCTTTGGTGTAAGCGCTGCCATCACCAGCATCGAGGAGCTTGTGTTTTTGACCGACTGGATTAGGATTAGAAGCAATGTAGTAATACTGGAGATAGCGAGCCGCTTGTCCGGTAGGAGGATAGACATTCAGGTTTGCTTCAGGGGGTAGGTTCTTTTTCAACCGAGGAAGAAATTGTTCGGTGTAGTAAGCTTCCATTGCTGTATCCCATTCCGGGGGCACAAAGCTGCGTTCCAGGTTGCGGAAACCCCCATTCAACTCCACCATCGCTTTAACGACGTTGCCGTCTGATGCCAGCATCCCCACTTGGTTATTCAAATTTTCAAAGTACGACTCAAACTGGTCGGCTTTGGTTGTACGTATACCTGCTAGTTGCTCAGCAATTTTGTTTCTGAGGGTGGCTTGTGTTTGATACCAACCAATCCCACTAACTACCACCACAGAACCAAGGCTAACTCCTAAGAGCAACGCTTGTAGCTTGGATTTAATTGTCCAGTACCCCAGTTTTGAATTACTTAGGGAGTTCTTACGGAACTTACGCAAGCGATTTTGGGGATTTAACATCTTTTTTATTAATCTTGATGGTGAATATTTAACCTGTTGTTTACGTCTCTTTTAGGGATGAACGGTATTTTCCGTTCTTATAGGCTTTTTTATGCTTTTTATTATTTAATTTATATCTTTAGTAGTATTCATTTTTTCTATCAAACTAATTTATTAAAGTCAAGCTGTGTGACAAGTTATTTTCAGCTCAATGAATTTCAAACTAGGAAAAGCAGGAAAAGCAGGAAAAGTAGGAATATTTAAAGTTAATGACAGCCTATTGCACGTTTCTAAGGTAGAGTAATACAAAAGTATTTAGGATTTATTGTTGGTATTTCTACGTTTTTTTAATTATCAAAAAGTTAGTCTAATATTATGAGTAGACTTAACCGACGTAGGTTTTTGATTTACAGTTCTGCAACTATCAGTAGCAGCATCCTTCTGAAAGCTTGCGCCAATAATTCTCCAAACACTACGAACAGCCCGACAGCTTCTCCTGTGGCTGCTGCTGATGGCGACACAATCAAAATAGGTATTCTCCACTCCCTCAGTGGCACACTGTCCATTAGTGAAAAAAGCATAGTCGATGCTGAGAAATTAGCCATCAAAGAAATTAACGCTTCGGGTGGTGTCTTAAATAAACAAATTGAAGCGATTATTGAAGATGGTGCTTCTAACTGGGATACTTTCAGAGAAAAAGCCATCAAGTTGATTGAACAAAATAAAGTAGCTGTAGTTTTTGGTTGTTGGACTTCAGCTAGCCGCAAAAATGTTAAGCCAGTCTTTGAAAGTAAAGACCATATGCTGTGGTATCCCGTGCAGTATGAAGGTCAAGAGTGTTCTAAAAACATTTTTTACACAGGTGCAGCGCCAAATCAACAAATTGAACCTTCTGTTGATTGGTTGTTAAAAAATAAGGGCAAAGAATTCTTTTTAGTAGGCTCAGACTACATCTTCCCTCGGACTGCTAGCACTATTATCAAAGCTCAATTAAAAGCTCTTGGTGGAAAAACAGTTGGTGAAGATTACTTACCCTTAGGTAATACAGAAGTGACACCAATAATTACAAAAATTAAGCAAACTTTGCCCAATGGTGGGGTAATTTATAACACCTTGAATGGTGATAGCAATGTGGCTTTTTTCAAACAGTTAAAAGATGCTGGATTAACATCAGACAAATATCCTTCTATGTCGGTAAGTATTGCCGAAGAAGAAGTCAAGGCTATTGGTGTTGAGTATCTGAAAGGTCACTACGCTGCTTGGAATTACTTCCAAACAGTAGACACTCCTGCTAATAAGAAATTTGTCGAAGCTTTTAAAAAAGAATACAGTGCTGATCGGGTAACAAATGACCCAATGGAAGCCGCATATATCGCCGTTTATTTGTGGAAGCAAGCAGTAGAAAAAGCGGGTAGTATTGACTTAGCTAAAGTGCGTGCTGCAGCCTATGGTCAAACCATAGATGCACCTGAAGGAAAAGTGACAGTAAATGCTAATCATCACATATCCAAAGTTGTGCGGATTGGTCAAGTCAGAGATGATGGTTTGTTTAATATTGTCTATACTACACCTGCGCCAGTTGAGCCAGTTCCTTGGAATCAATTTGTGGAAGAGACTAAGGGATTTGCTTGTGATTGGTCAGATCCAGCTAAGGGTGGTAAGTATAAAAAAGCCTAGTTGGTGAAAAGTTATGAGTGCTGATTAAACTAAAAAAAATAGTATCAAGCTGGTAAATGGTAGACAGAGTGAGCGCTAAACTCAGCCAGGTTGCTCGAAAAATTATCAATATCTCAAGTACAGTGTCATTGTTGGAAACTCAACAAATCGAGTATCGGTAGAGATGGCAAAGATATAAGTACAGGGCATCAAAACCGAGCTTTTCAAAAACAATCGTTAAGCCGAGCAATGCCTAGTTAATACATATGAACATCATTAATGCCAGTGACATTCTTAAGCACTATGGCGAGCAAGAACGAAATTTTCAAAATCTTGACCTTAGTCGAGTTGACCTGAGTGGTGCTGATCTAAATGGAATTGATTTTAGTCATGCCAATCTCAATAGTGCTGATTTGAGTTATACAAATTTAAGCCGCACAACTCTGATTTGGACAGATTTGAATCGAGCCAACTTAAAACAGGCAAACTTAACTCAAGCTTACCTGCTCCACAGCAGCCTTTTTTGGGCGGATTTAAAGGAAGCCACATTAGTTAACGCCAACCTGAGTAATGCTCTCCTAAATCATGCAAATCTAACTTCTGCCTGTTTAAAGGGTGCTGATTTGACTGAAGCGTCTTTAGAAAGCGCAATTTTAGTTCAAGCAGCTCTTAGTCGAGCCAATTTATTCAAAGCCAGCTTGAAAGGGGCAAATTTTACGGGAGCCAACCTCAAGGAAGCCAATCTGCGTCAGACAAATTGGGAAGGTGCCATTTTAAGCCAAGCCTCGTTGCAGGGAGTTGATCTTGAACAGAGCCAGTTTAATGAGACAATTCTAAGAAATGTTGATTTGACGGATGCTAATTTGGTTAAAGCTGATTTAAGATATGCCGATTTGACAGAAGCAATCCTGTGCCGAGTTGCCCTGGAGTTAACCAACTTAGTCGGCGCTGACTTAAGCCGTGCAACTCTAAAACAAGCCTCTCTATTTCAAGCCGATCTAGAGAGAGCCGTCTTATATAATACCAATTTAGTTGAAACCGATCTCAGATACACCAACTTTAAAGATACTCAGCTAATGGGTTCTGATTTTTCTGGTTCCCGCGTCAAAGGAGCTTCCTTTACAGACGCTAAAGGGTTAACTTGTCAACAGAAACAGTGGCTCAGAGTCAATGGAGCCCTGAATATCCCAGCCTAGCAATTTGCTATTTGAATGAAAAACATTGAAAAATTTGTTGAATTTGCGCTCCAGTTAGTGGCTACAGAAACAGGAATTTCACTTAACTATATTCAAAAGGTAATCCTGCGAAACTCTCTACTTGATAACAAAAAAACTTACGCTCATCTTGCTCTTGAAAATAACTACTCTGAAAGCTACATTAAGTTCTCAGTAGCGCCTAAACTATGGCAGTTGCTTTCAGTTGCGCTCGGTGAAAAAGTTAATAAGACGAATCTCGCGGCGCTGCTAGAACAGCGGTTAGAAAAATTCGCTTCCTTTGATAATCCTCAGACGAGCCAGACAACAGCAGCAATCCAAACGGCGGGCTTTCTTAGGGAACCCTACGTTCTAGAATCTCCATTCGGACAGGTTCCGCTGGCTTCCTCTTTGTACATTGAGCGAGCAGCTATCGAACAAACCTGTTATCAAGAAATTCTCCAACCCCATGCGTTCATTCGCATCAAAGCACCTCAAAACATGGGGAAGACTTCCCTAATCGCACGAATTCTGGATTATGGAAGCAGTCAGAATTACCACATAGTGCGACTCAGCTTAGATCACGCCGGAACACAAGTGTTTGCTTCAAGCTCACGCTTTTTACGCTGGTTTTGTAGTAATGTCACACAGCAGTTGGGTTTGGAATCTAGATTAAATGACTACTGGGACGAGGATATGGGAGCTTTGATTAATAGCACGATTTATTTTCAGGGCTATCTGCTCAAGGAACTCTCTAACCCTATTGTTTTAGCACTAGATAAGGTAGACCAATTATTTGAGTACCCAGAAGTTGCTAGTGATTTTTTCGTCCTGTTGCGTTCGTGGTATGAGGAAACAAAAGACATTTTAGTCTGGCAGAAATTACGAGTTGTGATGGCTCATGCAGTTGAAGTTTACATTCCCTTACCCACCCATCGCTCTCCGTTTAATGTGGGATTAGCGGTGGAACTTTTGAGTTTTAACCAAGAACAGGTGGAGGATTTAGCCCTTCGTCACGGACTTCAACTCACTCAGCCTGAACTTGAGCAGTTAATGAACCTCACTGGTGGGTTTCCGTATTTAATTCGACTGGCATTGTATCAAAGTGTTCGCTTGAAGATTCCTATGCAAACGTTACTGCAAGATGCTACGAGGGATACTGGAATCTATCAACAACATCTTCAGTATCAGTTGTGGAACCTTCAACAGCATCCGAAATTAGCTGACGCCTTTCAACAGGTTTTAATGGCTCCAATCGAGTTAGAAATGGAGGTGGCGTTTAAG
>NZ_JBAHYJ020000002.1:0-6529 GCF_036697665.2 Scytonema sp. PRP1
ATGAGTGTCAGTTACGGTCCAGCAGAGCGCTTTCGCCACCGGTGTTCTTCCCAAGATCTACGCATTTCACCGCTACACTGGGAATTCCCTCTACCCCTACCGCACTCTAGTCATTCAGTTTCCACTGCCTTTATCTGGTTAAGCCAGACGCTTTAACAGCAGACTTGAACAACCACCTACAGACCCTTTACGCCCAATCATTCCGGATAACGCTTGCATCCTCCGTATTACCGCGGCTGCTGGCACGGAGTTAGCCGATGCTTATTCCTCAGATACCGTCATTATTCTTCCCTGAGAAAAGAGGTTTACAACCCAAGAACCTTCCTCCCTCACGCGGTATTGCTCCGTCAGGCTTTCGCCCATTGCGGAAAATTCCCCACTGCTGCCTCCCGTAGGAGTCTGGGCCGTGTCTCAGTCCCAGTGTGGCTGATCGTCCTCTCAGACCAGCTACTGATCGTTGCCTTGGTGCGCTCTTACCACACCAACTAGCTAATCAGACGCGAGCTCATCTTAAGGCGGTTTTACCCGTTTCACTAAAAGGCATATTCGGTATTAGCAGCGGTTTCCCACTGTTGTCCCAATCCTTAAGGCAGATTCTCACGCGTTACTCACCCGTCCGCCACTAAGTTCCGAAAAACTTCGTTCGACTTGCATGTGTTACGCATACCGCCAGCGTTCATCCTGAGCCAGGATCAAACTCTCAATGAATGAGTTTGTTTGGCTCCGAATTTTAAAACGTTATATATAACGTTTTAAAATTCCGGAATCCTATAATTGTTTACTTATATCTTGGGGACTCATAATCTTACTGCCCCAATCAATAAATGATTTCTGACGAGAATTGGATGCAAATTTTGGCTTTCAAACTATTGTCTTTTCTTGGTTCGGCGTGTCAGAGTCACTTTCCTTGACACTCTTTCATTGTAACTAGACAACTTGGGAGTGTGTGGAGGTGAAACCGTACTTTTTCAGGATGGTTGCACTACTTCTTACTTGAGCATGAAACACATCTTTTTGTCCGGTTTGCTACCAAGACGCAAGAATCTTGCCGCTTCCCTTGACACTCATTCATTGTAACTAGACAAGGATGGGAGTGCGCTTAGGTGAAACCGTAATTCCACAGGGGTGGTTGCACTACTTTTTGTTGGAAGTGGAACGTACCTGGGTGTTCGGTTTGCTGCCAAGACTTCAAGTCTAGGGGGCAACTCTTGGGCACTAAACGAGTATAGCGTATGGTTTTGGAATTGTGGGGATGAAATCGTACTTTGTGCTTACCGGAAAATCTTTTCTTTGTCGGTAGGAATAGCGTACTTGCTTGTTCAGATTAGTTTGTGTGCGAAGTATTTTGAAACTAGAAGGGGTAAAAGTAGATTAATTTGATTACTGCTTAATTACGCTTATCCCGCCCGCTATACGGTACATCCAGCAAATCAACCGCCCGTTTCTTCGCCGCTTCCCCACGCCTATCATACTTACTTGTAGTACTTGGCGACGCATGACCTGCAAGTTTCGCTACGGTGACGATATCTGCCCCCGCATCCAATAGATTACCGATAAAAGTTCTTCTAAAATCATGGGGTGTAAACGCCTCCACACCTGCTTTTTCCCCCCGCCGCTGCAAAGCCCGCAACACCCCCTGCTCGCTCATTCGTCGATGTATAATTTTCTGCGCCTTATCTAAAGGATAAAATAGCGCTCCCGGTGCTTTCCCCCTGATAAGCAACCAATCTTGCACAGCCCGTACTCCCGCTTCAGGTAAGTATACAATTCGTTCCTTCCGCCCCTTGGCTTCGCGTATTGTTAGTGACCGACTGCGCGGCTTAAAATCGTTCAAATCAAGGTGCGTGACCTCACTGCGACGCAACCCGACCGTCAAAACCGCGAGCAGCGCCGCATCTCTCGCCCCTAATGTTGAGTTATCCTCTCTACAATCATTCCATAGTGCAGAAATTTCCTCAGTATCGAGCGCCCGCCCTTTCAGTAAACTCTTACCCCGCACAGAAGAGATATCAGTTGCCTTCCCGTAATCTTCGGTGGACATCAACCCCAACCGCCATGCTTCTTTTAGCGTTCGCCGCAACGCACATAGAATTTTGTTCGCCATCGCGGGACTGTATTTTTCCATCAGCACTGACCGTACCGCAGCAGTATGCTGGTAGCGTAACTTTGACCAGTCAAGAGTTGATGCATCGCAGACATCCGACGTTAACAACCGGGCAATCTCATTGAGAGCTTCGCGCATCGTGCGACGGGAACCAGATCCCAACGAAGCAAGGTACACTTCCGCCGGGTGTAAAGTTAGCGGGACTGGTGACGCTAACGCCAGCGACTCCGGGTTGAAATTGGAATTGGCGATCGCACTTTTTGTCACGGCAGTTGCGCCCCTCGCGAATAAACATATCCTCTGCTAAATGAGGCTCCCTTTACAACAAATATTTACAGGATTTTTCACGCACGGGGATGTAAATGTGTTGCGAGAAGACAACTTCTCTACACCCATTTTGGGCGAAAGTCGCTCACACAAGGAAAGACGCCTGTCAATTCAGATGAGACGCCATCAGCCCGGTCATTAATTGTTCGGGCAGGTTCAGGCGTGATATTGAAGCGGATGCGCTCGGGATGTTTTCTGCTGTGCAGGTAGAATATCGGCGTAGATGGCAGCATTGAGCGTGAGTTCGGTTTGGCTTGGAGAACCAGTGAAAGTAACGCTTGTTCCCTTGTTTATATGTGATCTAAACTAAATCCCCGTGTATTTTTGAGAAAAAATGTATCATTTTCTTTGATGAAATCGCCTGTACAAATGACTGGTAAACGTTCTTGATATGCTTTAATGGCGAGGATATAATCATGGTCAGCAAGTTCTGTTTTGATTTTCCGCAATCTCTCACCCACAACACCAAGTAGCGTAATTTCTCCACTTAATTTATCGTCATTGGGAGTATTAATTTGCATGACTACTCCCTGAATGGTAATATTGGGAGCAGTAGTAATGAGTTCGCTTAAAATCTCAATTTGCGAGCGATTTTCTACAATTTCTAGTGTTTCTATGGCTTCCCGGATGCGAGTAGCATAATCACCCAGATTGCGCTTATTGGGTAGCAATATTTCAAATTCACCGCGCTCTGGTTCTTGCTTGAGCCAAATGGTAGCATTATCGAGAAAAGGACGGTCAAAATGCCAGCCATGAGCCTGTAAGTAATCTCTAAGCTGTTGTGGCTCGATAGTTTTGAGAATTTCCACATCCCGTACGGTAACTTTCATGGTTTTACTCCTTGACCAATTCCTTGCATAATTGATTGGAGAGTGGCGACTGTGAATTGGTTAGTTCTAGGTATGGTGACAGTCACAGTCGTTGTATTTTGCGTTCTTAACATTCCCAAGAGCGATACCCAATAGCCGCAATACCTCATACAAAGTTCTTGTTCTGACTGTTGCAACCAGTCGGCTAAGTTGTCGGGGATTAACACCACAACTAAGATTCTGGGAATAGCAAACTCATCCAATCTCAAGTCGTTGTAGTTTTTGAGTTTGAGCGGGTAGCGGATAGCGTTGTCGTCCTTGACATCTCTTGATGTTGATTAAAGAGGCAATTCTAAGCGTGGGGCGCGGATGCGTCCCATAACACCAGTGGCTGCGATTCCCCAGTCTACGCTGTCATCATCCACTGCTGGCTTGTAGAGCGAATAACCTGCAACGGATGTAATAGTATGTAAATAAGCGTTGCTGAATTGTTCTTTTTGCTGGTTGATGTCCACGCTTGTGATGAAGTTTATACAGAAGATAAGATATTGTTACAATTTATCGTAATCCTCTGGCTCTACATCAGGAACTTTATTCAACACTTGCTGAAATTTATCCCAACTACCGCGTTTGGCTTTCTCGAATATATAATCTTTGGTCATCCATGCTGAAACTTGTGCGGATAAGGCAATAGCTACAAGTTGTTCAATGGACATATTTTCTTTGGCTGCTAAGGCTTCAATTTGTTTATATAAAGAATCAGGAATTTGCACGTTTAAGTTGCTCATGATATTTCTCCTACTTGAACCCTCCCCCGAATTCTATTCGGGGCATTACGCCACATCAAGAGTGCGCGCTTTTCGCCCTCAGAGGCGTCATGGTGCTTAGGTTGGTGGCTTGTTGGAAACCCGCTCCGAGGGAGAATCAGACTGCCTGCGTTCAGACTCGCTTACGGGAATTGCGGGTTGAGTACGGTGTACTCACTTGGGCGAGTTACTTAACATCGTTATCAGCCGTTTAAGTTGACCAACCCGCTTGCGTTGGTCATAGCGGCGTTTGGCTTCCGTGGTGATTTTCTCCATAAGCGCGTCCTCAGCGTTAGCAACCGTCCAAGCAGCTTCTAGAAATACCTCAACCGTGATTCCTCTGTCTTTACAAAACCGGGTTAATTCCTGGTCGAGGTCTTTTTCGAGAACGATCGCGGAATGTCGTCGGGTTTCGGGATACTTTTCGAGTTCTGCTTTGAGTTCGGTGAGTGTGTCTGCTGGTGCAGCAGTTGGTATGAGTTGTTCGGTAACTGGGGTGGGTTGTAGTGGGTTTTGTTCCTCTGCGTTTGGTTGCGTTGGTGTTTCTTGTTCTTGCGCTTGCGGTTGTGGTTGTGGTTTGGGAACAAGCGCATCAGTTCGTGCTGGAACAGTCGGGCGATTGCGTTTGTTGCGTAGTTGGTCGAGTACGTTATCTGACATTTTTATTTGCTCCCAATTAACTTACCAATTTTCTCGATTAAGATTTCAAACGGATATTCTAGGTCGGTGTATCCCAACTCGCTAAGGGTTGTACGTTTGTTGATGGCTTGTTTGTAGCGTTCGGATTCCCGGATTGAGGGTAGAACCAAAGAGTCGCCTACTTCGTCGCGCATGCCATCTACCGCTGCCCGACTTTCTTGCGCTTGGGTGTTACCAAACCAGCGATCGCGGAAGGGCAAGACACCCAATACTTCGGCATCTGTTGCGCCGACATCTCGCAAGCCACCCAGCAAGTCAAGCGTCCGCACCAAGGAGCCATAACCTTTTACTGATGCTTCTGCGGGGATAACCAAAAAATCTGCAGCGCCAATAACTGTTAAACAAATTTGCGATCGCTGGGGTGGGGCATCGATAATGCACACTTTGAAGATTTTTGCAACTGCTTCTAACCTGCGCTTCAGTAAGGTTGCGCCAACTCCGCTATTGGAGAGGTAATCCTGTACCGTGTCGAGTTGGTCATCGGCGGGAATCAAAAAAAGATTGTCGTTGTCTAGTGTTGGGTAGATGCAGTCCTCTGGGGCGACTGTTTTTTTGAGAAATTCCAAGAGGGTTGGTTGATTGGGTTCTAACTCGAACCCCAGATAGGTAGTGAGATTGTGTTGGGGGTCAGAGTCGAGCATCAAGGTGGGGAAACAGGAGCGCGATAGCAGCCGACCAAGGAACAGGGCAGTTGTCGTCTTCCCCTGACCCCCACTAAGGCTGGTGATGGTAATTGTCAACATATATACATTTGTTAAATTAGCTTTTCAACCTAGAATCATTTAATCATTTTGTTAAATACTAAGTTTATTAATTTAACTTTTTATTAATTTAGCTTTTGGTAAAATTAGCTTTTTAGGAGGAAGATAGGCGTGGTAGTTCTTCGATTGTCAAGCTCCTATTTTTCGACTCCTGCTTTTAGTCGCTTTGATTAAAATTAGCTTTTTCCTAAATTAGCTTTTTGCTTGAAAGGTAGATGTAGCAGTTCTTCGCTTCATACTCGCGCCCGCCTCTGTTTTTCAGCTTGGGCGTTTAAAAGTCGCTTTTACTAAAATTAGCTTTTTACAAAAAGCTAATTTTTTATTTTTATTTGTTTAAAAAATACAATTAGGTGCAGTTGGTTGCAAGGTTATCGGACTGGATGATACAGCCCATCCCTCTCATTAAAGCGCCATCCGTGTTTGCTGGGGTCGCGGTCTTTGCACCAAAGTTCAAATTCTCTCGGGCTAAAGGTTGCGCGTTTTTCTTGAAGTGTTGAAACATTGGTATTCAGCCGCATTGCTAGGTTTTGTTCGTTAAAAGGTTGAAGTTGGGGTGGTTGGAAGTTGTGTTGGTAGGAGTAACCCGATTTCTGACGTGGTTTTGATGCATTGAGGCTATGTTGCATCTGCATCAATGCTCCCTCAAATTGTGCCAGTCGTATGTTGAGTGCTTCAAGTTTTCCCTCCAATGCAGTTATCCTTTCTTCATGATGGGTGTTTGTGCTGTTTTCATCTTTGCTGGAGGCTAAGTGCAAAAATTCTTCTTCGAGTTGGTGCAGTCTCGATTCTATACTGGTTTCTACACCTGGTACATCTCCTAGAACGTGGTGCAGCCCTCGTATTACGAGGTCAGTGGCGGTGGTGTTTAGCTCGGATGCTTTGGCACGGAGTGCGTCTGCTAGGGGTTTGGGGAGTTTGAAGTTAATTGATTCCCGCTCGATTTTTGCCATGTCTGTACTGGATATACACCCGGTATAGAAAGCGTACAGCTTCTTGGTCGCGAGGGATCTTGTCGCGTGATTT
>NZ_JBAHYJ020000100.1:0-6059 GCF_036697665.2 Scytonema sp. PRP1
TTGTCACTGTAAGGATAAGTTGAGCAACTTGCTCACTTTATGCTTTCAAAGAGACTTGCTTAACTTATGCTTACAAAGCCAATGCTTCCAATCGCTCAATAGATAATCCTTGAACTCGCTTGGTATTGGATGCATTTTTTACAGTGTTGATGGACGCGCTTCGGGTAATGTGATAGATGTTGGATGCAATAGAGAGGATGTGTCACTACCAGCAATTCTCATTCACCCCTTTAAGTTGCGCTTACTTCGTGGTACAGACCATCTTTATCGTTGAACTGCCATCCACGTTTAATACTGTCTTTGTCTCTTGTCCAAGATTCAAACTCTTTGGGACTCAGGGTTGTACGTTTTTCAGTTAATGTTGCTACAGTAGTATTAAGTCTGAGAGCTAGTTTATTCTCATCAAGGGGTTGGAGTTGTAGCGGTCGGGAACTAAATTGATAGGGGTAGCCCGATTTGCGGGATTTTGATGAATTGACGCTATATTGAAGTTGCGTTATCACCCCTTCAAATTGAGCGAGTCGAGTACTTATAGCTTCGAGTTTATTCTCCAATACAGTTAACCTACTTTCTTGATGGGGGTTGGTGCTAGTTAGATTAATGCTTTGTTTGAGAAGCCAAAATTCTTCTTCAAGTTGGTATAAACGAACTTCGACACTAGCCTCCACACCAGGTACACCCCCCAAAATATGGTGCAACCCTTGAATTACCAAATCAGTGGCGGTAGTGTTGCGTTGTTCTGCTGCGGCTCTCAGTGCGTCACATAAGGATTTTGGTAATTTGAAGTTGATAGACTCGCGCTCTATTTTCACCATATCTACACTGATGGAGATACAACCGTATAGATATTTTAGAGCGAGAAAGGCACAGCTTACTGATATTTCACATTAAAGTACTGTAAGCATAAGAAAAGCGCAAGTTGCTTACTTTATGCTTTCTGCTTGAATAAACTAGCCTTATACTTACAAAGACGAAGGAGAAAAGTATAGCGCTACGGATGTTGCGATCTGACTTCAGGTGGGAGCACGTTGAACTCAAATACACCCAAGTTTAATTTAAAAATTACTCAAACATTCAACAGGATTGATTCCGATCTGATAACACTGCCTTAAAAACCAATTTAGACTATTAAATGTTGGACACTCAAGAGACCGAGTTTCCTTTCTAGTCGGATTTGTAATAAGTACATCGGTCGCAGCTAGGAGTTTTCCCAGAACTTGAGCAACCCAGTTGTCCCAATCAACGGAGAGCAACTTGAAATTAGCCTCCTCCTCTAAAATTTGTCCAAGCCATGCACCACACATACAACAACAACCAGCTTGAGTTTTGTCCAAAATGAGAAATGGCTGTAAACTATTGCAATCTTTGCATCGCAACTGTAGGTAACGTTGGTGATGGGGGCAAACAGTTACAGGTTCCAAAGCCCATAACAAAGGTTGGTAGATAGGCTTTCCGCACTCAAGCCAGTCAGAATAGCAGTCAGGACACCAGCGTTGTGAGAAATGGAAAATATTATTAAACTTTAGCCGCCACCTCTGCATTGACAGTAGTGACGTATATTGAATATCTTGCCTACCAGTCAATGTTTTAACAGCACAGACAAGCTTAGAAGCATTTTGAGTTAGGTCTAACCAAAATCCAGCAGTTTGAATCAAGAGCATTGTAGGTTTTTTGAGCGAAGCATCCATAAGTATTCTGATACTATAGGCGGATAGTAAATCTGTTGGTTGACTGCTTTCGATAAACAATGGTGCAATTTTATAGCGAATCAAAGTAGTAACAGAAACACCATGAGCAGCCGCCAAGCGAGTCAGGTAACTGGTAAAACTTTCAACTGCGGGTGTACCAATACCGATAGGAAGAAGAGAGTAAAGAGGACTACGGGGAGGAAGTTCATTTGTGTCAAAATCCCAAGATTCATAGTTAGTCAAATATTCAACTGGCATTTTCACCTCCTCCAACTGGACGACGTTGAGGTTTAGTATTACCTACTTTGTCACGACGGAATTTTTTTTGAGTTGTAGCAGTGTGGGTACCTGAAGGATAAGCATCATTATTATGTTCTAAGCTTAAAGCAATTCTTAAAGCAGAACTGTCCTCTATTAACTCAAGTTGCTTTTCTCCATGTTTAGTTTCGGTGATTATAATCATGCATTGTTCAGTAGAGTAAGCAGACGATTGCAAGTGTTTAATAGTCAGAGTTTTATCTCCTTGAGAAGATGCATAAAAAAACGCACGGCTAAGCCAATCTTTTAGAATACCCACACAACCACAACTGCGCTCATAGCAAAAATCCCAGTGTTTAAGTAAATCCGGCTCAACTTCAAGAGGTAAATGGCGTTGAAAGGTTTGGACAATACCTCTGAAAGCTTTTAAATCCTCCGGATTTTCGGCTTTGTAGCGTTCCAGATGAATATCCAGGCTACGTCGGCACAGTTGAGCACTCAAATTTCGCAGTATTAATAAATCATAAGTACCCGCCAGTACAAACTTAACAGCAGTGAAGTTAGCCAGCGATTTGATACAATCAGTTTGGTCGCGTAATTTACGTCCGCTGGCAACTTTGCTAAGATTTTGTGCTTCATCAATGCAAAAAACTTGAAGTTGACGATATTTAAGTGCAGTTTCCAGCGAAGTTTTCAACTTTGAATTAGTAACTTGACCGTAACCTGGTAGTTCCAAGCATGGGTCTTGGAGAACAGTCAAAGCACGTGAGTAAAAATCCTTCCAATTAAAGTTACTAAATTCCGGGGTAGCAGCTTCAATCCCAGCAATAGGAATAAAGCCTTTATCCTGTTCCATTTTTTCAAGATTTGAAGTTAGCAACTTAGTTGTCATGCGACGGAGTAAAGTTGTTTTACCAACACCCGTTGGACCAAATAAAAAGATTAAAGCTACAGTTGCTGGGTCATCAATTGCATGTGTTAGTTTCTCAAAAGCTAATAGTAATTTCGGATGTGCCATTGTATATTGCTGGAAATAAGCAACTCTATCCTGTTGAGGTCGCTGGAGTAAATCACGAGGAAAGCTTTTTTCGGTTGACATTAAAACTCTCCATAATATTCAAAAATTTCTGTGTTGGAGTTGAAACTCTTGTGGGAATTGTAATTTGTCTCAGTATTATTTTCTTCTTGTGAAGAGAGAGCATTTTCGTTATCAGAACAAGTAGGATATAATTTGTGTGGTTCGTCAGAACTATTTTGAATGATTTTGTGAATTTTGTAATGTTCAGCATCACGCAAGCGTTGTTTAAGGAAGCTCCCTTCAGATGCTTGTTGAGAATTTAAAAAATTCACTAATTCTTTATCCGTTATTGTCCGGTTTCTCTCATAATTACGTTTGTGCTGATTCAGTTCTGCGCTGATGAGTCGAATTTCTTTTTCGGAACGTCCTTGGAAATATTGATAGTACGAAGAAATGCATTTTACCCATTGTTTTCCTGCTAAAACATAGGCAACTCCTGCATCCCAAGGGTCATACCTCACCCACACCATTGATTTCTCAATTTCTGGGTTCCGGAATATGTCTGCCCAGTAATAAATATTATGGATTTTTACCCCTTTTCCAGGTTGAACTTTCCGCTGTCCCCCATCGGGTGCAGGTAGAGTTAAGATGCTAAATAATTCGTCATATTCGACTCGTTGATGTAAACGACTTCCGCCAATGGCAAGTCCGTAGACAAAAGCATCGTGAGGGCTTTTACCTAATGTGGGATGCAATCTTTGGTCATAAACTGAATATGCCCATTCGCATATAGCTAAATATAGTTCTCCTAATGTCCAAATTGCTAATCGTTCTGGACTAACTGATACAGTAACTTGGCGGTTAAGACGTTTAATTTGGGTATTACCTTGCAACTCATGAATAAACTGCGTATTGGCTGTCCCAAATAATCTTTCAACAATTGAACCAAACCTGGCATGTGCTGGTGGTCGATATTTGAGAGTGCAAGTGTAATATGCTAATAATTGTTCAAAATAGTGACTGTGAAACTCTGCGCCGTTATCTACAACTATACTTTGAGGAAATCGACCAAACCGTTGCACTACTATGCGGATTACCATCATACAAGCTCGATAGCTTGGCTCATCAAAAGTGAGGTAAACGGCTAAAATTTTCCGGCTATATGCATCAACCATAAAGGTTGCCCAAGGACGACCTAAATTTTGATGAAAATCCTTGTTTGTGGCAATATGACAACTAGTTAGAGATTCGAGGGAACTGACTAATTCAATATCAAGTTGAGTATGGTCAATATGGACAATCTCAAAGGGACGACTGCCATGTCTTTCCGTAGTTTGCTCTAATTCCCAGTAAAATGGCTCTTCTGGAATAGCTGCCCGATTACCAAGACGCTTTCTAGTTTGCTCGTGTCCGCTTCTAGTTTTGATATAAGCGCAAAATGTAATTCGGGATGGAGGTTTTAATGGCGGAGAGTGGTTTTGACAAGCTAAAACAAATGACTCATAAACCCGTAATTTTCTTCGTTGTTTGGGTGTTTCATAATGCTCTAGTATAAATTCGAGCATAAATTCTTTGGTTTGAGCGTCAATTTTTGCTGTACGGTTGCCTTTACTGTTGTGATTAGGCAGTAATCCTATATATCCATTTCCATAAATGTTTAAAGCTTTTTGGTACTGACTGCGCCAACGGCGGATTGTACTGCTTGGGTATATTGGAGGATTATCCACTAAGTATGGTTGTATTAAACTGTAGCGACGGTTGGCTTCTATAATGTCTTTACAAGTTGCCTGTTGTAGAATTCCGATTGATGCTGCTTTAATATTTTCGCTTAGAGTTGTACCGACTCCAGCTATTTTACAATTATCAATTAACGCTGTGAATGCTGTATTTGGTAGCTCTATAAGCTTGCCATCTGCACGTAATAATCCAGTAGTTGCAGCTCCTGTATTTACTATCTCCCAAAATTTTCCATCCCACGAAATACAAGTACCCACAGCTATTTGTAATCCTATTTCATGGCTGGTCTTTTGATGTGATTCACTCTTGCTTAGATACTCATAAGATCAAGCCACATCTTTGTTAATAAATATGAGTACTGTCTCAGCTTGCGAGAGCTTGACTTTATCAAGTTCTACGTAAATTTCATTAAAAGCAATTAACCAATATACGGTATCGACATTGATATCTTTATTTGTTAAAAGTTCTGCAAGGGTTATCCCTGGATTATTTTTAACAATGTTTACAATCAAAAACTTTTCAGTTTCTTTTATGATTTCTGACGAGTAACCGAAGTAATCTTCTAGCCAAATTAAGTTTTGTTGAAAGTTCCAGTTAATTTGAGCATCTGACCATACTTGGAAGTCGAAACTATAAAGACGAGCATAGTCTTCTCCTGGGGGACAATGCCATTTGTCATCTGACCCTTTACAATATCGATTTGGACTAAGTTCGGTTAATTTGTTTAGTTCTTGTTCTGTTTTGCATTCGCACCAAAGAGCGCAATCAGTCCGAATAATAAAGAAGTCTGGTGTATATTGGTGTCTATTTTTCCGCCCACTTTTTGCAAGGTAAACTAGCTCGATAGGCTTTGGTTGGTCGTAATATTCGAGTACAGATGGGTCGTTTTCTAGTTCGTAAATACATGCTAATTCGTTACGGTGGCTCTCGAATTGGATTGTTACTCCCATTTTTCTGCTGGGGTAAGAGCCACAAACATTTTTCCTACCCCCTGTTACTCGACGAGATGGGTTGGTGCTACGAATCTCAGAGATTAATGCTTGCGCTGCTCGACTGAGGTGTTGAGTACGACACCAGTTGTTAAACTCTTGGTTGTCAAGCATAATGCTTTCTTTAATCCGGTGGCGCGTTAGCCCGAGTTCCTCCTACTGTTTATGTCAGCACAACGTTATATATTTATGAACGCTCGTGTTGAAAATGTTTGCTCAGCTTATACTTTCTAAACAGAACGTTTGCTCATCTTATGCTTTCAAATCTTCATATTTCTACTTTACGCTATATCGAATTTAATTAGGTTTCAAAGAATTGATTGCTCAACTTATGCCTTCAAAGTTGCTCAACTTATCCTTACAGTGACA
>NZ_JBAHYJ020000026.1:0-4736 GCF_036697665.2 Scytonema sp. PRP1
TTTAGCTTGAACCGACAGAAGCCCCACACTGTACCTGTACTCAGGTCAGTGTTGAGATGAATGGCGGGGCAATGACGAAAGCATCCCCAAAACAATGGTAAGCATTGCTTAACGAGTGAGCGGGGTGCTTGAGGAATTGCCTATCTCCGTGGTATTATAGAAGTATCCCAAACCCCTAGTCGGGAGAGAGGAGTAGCCGTGGTGGGCGAACCGCTTAAAGGGGAATCAAAAAGGCTAGACACCACACTGGAACTGGAGACGAATACCGTAGTTTCCCGAGAACCTTGTTCCTAAATCAAAAGTTATTCGCCTGCGGAAGGCTGGGCGACTGCCGGGGTCTAGGCTTGTCCTAGTAAAGGTGGAAACACCAGAGACGCTGTGTAAGACCTCCTTGCACTTGTGCAAGGAGGCAACGGCGAGTGAGACCAAGGAAACACTGTACCGAAGGTCAGTGTAGGTACTTCACAGCCATACTACATTTGAATCACGACAGGCGGCAGGTCTTCTCCTTCAAGGGTCATCCTGAAGGGTAAGGTCTGCCGCCTCTGTTTTTAATTTTTAAATTGCTGCGTTCCTATTTGAGTTTGGCTCGCTGGCAGGAATTGTCTATTCTAGAAATTAGAGCTAATCAACGAGCAATTGCTGATTTTCCAGATTTCAGCCAGGATTTGTTGATATGGCAAAACTGTATATGTGTAAAAAAGAACATATGAAAAGTATTTCTGGACGATTGAAAAAATCTAGTTATAGGAAAAAGTAATGCAAACAAATTGGAAAATCGGGTCTTTATTCGGAATTCCCCTGTTTTTAGACCCTCTATGGTTTGTGATTTTAGGGCTGGCAACCCTTAACTTTGGGGTGGCTTACCAAGCCTGGGGAACATCTCTAGCTTGGAGTGCTGGAGTGGTGATGGCATTGCTGCTCTTTGGTTCAGTATTATTGCATGAATTGGGTCACAGCTTAGTAGCGCGATCGCAAGGCATAAAAGTCAATTCAATTACGCTGTTTCTGTTTGGTGGGATTGCTTCTATCGAAGAAGAATCCAAAACCCCAGGAAAAGCCTTTCAGGTGGCAATAGCTGGACCTGCAGTGAGTGTTGCCCTGTTTTTATTCTTGAGACTGCTGGGTGATTTTTTGCCGCATAACAGTCCTGCTAGCATGATGGTGGCAGACTTAGCGAGAATCAACTTAGTTTTGGCACTCTTCAACTTGATTCCTGGCTTACCCTTAGATGGTGGACAAGTTTTAAAAGCAGCACTGTGGCAAGCAACAGGTAACCGCTTCAAAGCAGTACGGTTAGCAGCAAAAGCAGGGCAAATTTTGGGTTATGGTGCGATCGCCCTGGGTTTGGCAGTAGATTATTTTACTGGCGAGCTCGTCACTGGTTTATGGATAGCCCTATTAGGTTGGTTTGGCATCCGTAATGCTACCAGCTATGACCGCGTCACGGTATTACAAGAAACTTTGCTCAATTTAGTTGCTGGCGATACCATGACACGTGAGTTTCGCGTAGTTGATGCCAATCAGACTTTGCGTTCTTTTGCCGACTCATACCTTTTGGACACCACCGCCCCTGGGGTTTATTTTGCTGAATCTGATGGACGTTACCGGGGCATAGTTTCCATCGACGATTTGCGTCTTGTACAAAGAAGTCAATGGGAAACTTTAACGGTGCAAAGTATTGTGCATCCTCTAACAGAAATTCCCACTGTTACCGAGTCAACTACCTTGGTAGAGGTGATTAACAAACTCGAAAAAGAACAATTAGCCCGTATCACCGTGCTTTCTCCCGCTGGTGCTGTTGCTGGTGTCATTGACCGAGGGGATATTGTAGGGGAATTAGCACAAAAGTTAAATTTGCGGATAACCGAAGCAGAGATTAAGCGCATAAAAGAGGAAGGTAGTTATCCACCAGGTTTGCAATTGGGAATCATTGCGAAATCAATCACCAACTCATGAAGTTTTGAATGAGTTAGACAATATTAATAAATGTAGGGTGCGTTACGCAGCGTAACGCACCTTATTTTATATAATAATAAACTTCGGATTCGCTCAATAAAATTAATACCACCTTCTAATATTAAGTTACGTTCAAAAACCTCACCCTGCCCTGCGGGCACCCCTCTGGGAAGCCTTGGAGAGGGGGGTAGTTGTAGCTATGAACGCAACTCGGTATAACTGACTTTTACACCGCTTCTCAATTGCAGAAACTACAAACCACATGATAGGACCATAGTACAATACGGTTCAGTTAGAGCTAAAAACCTGATGCATGCCTAGATTAGGTTGAGGAACGAAACCCAACATTATCACGGCTTTGTTGGGTAGAGCGATCGCTCTACCCAACCTACAATTATCCTTAACTGAACCGTATTGGGCCATAGTATTGTTGTGCGCCCCAAAGTCAACCTGTATTCTACCCAATAAAAAACTGCTGTATAACTGAGTCGCTGTTCTAGGGTACCATTGAGGTGTGACTCTCATAATATTGTCGATTCGTGAATACTACGACCGACACACTACTGTTACGAAAGCTTTTTTAATTTGAGAAACATCCTCTAAGTCTTAATTGAAATTTTAGTAATGGTATCAGTCCCATGAGTATTGAGACAAATTCATTGCTGAGTTTTCCAAGTTTATCTGATTTTCCTTTAGTATCAGTTATTATTGCTGCTTATAATCGAGAAGAATACCTTGAAAAGGCTGTTCAAAGTGTTTTAAAACAAACATTTTCCAACCTTGAATGCCTGATTGTGGATGATGGCTCAACTGATAATACTCGCGCATTAAGTGAGTATCTCATGAGCAAAGACCAAAGGGTCAGATATTTATATAAAGAAAATGGTGGACTTTCCTCAGCTCGCAATTTTGGTATAGAACATGCGAGAGGGGAATGGATTCAACTTTTAGATGCAGATGACTGGCTTCACCCTGACAAAATCAAGTTCCAACTAGATTACATCAAAAATTATGACGGTGATAGTGTCGTTTTTTATTGCGATCAAGAACGAGTTTTTGAAGCCGAAAATCGCAGTGAAGCGTTTTATGAATATGATTGTTCATCCAAAGAATACGTGATAGATAAGCTGTTAACTCCTTGGGCTTTACAGTGTAATGGCTTGCTTTTCAAAAAAACTATTGCCAAAAAAGCAATATTTGATACAAACTTGAGTTATCTGGAAGATTGTAAATTTGAACTAGACCTCTTAATGCAAGGCATTTCTTTTATTCACACACCAATAATCGGGAACTTCTATCGGATTCATCAATCGAATGCATCTACTTATTCTGATGTTGCTGATTGGAAATCTAGCAGTAAGGATGCTTACATCATATACTATCAAACGGTTCAAAATGAGTATGAACATCTCAAACCAATATGCCAACAAAAACTCTTAGATTATCTCAAGAGAACCATAGAACAGAAAGATGCACAAAGATTTGAAAAAATTATTAATCTTTTAGATATGCCCGTCAAAGTTTACGGTTTCAAGTTTACCAAAAAATCTCAACTGAAATTTCTTCAATTGATAACTTTTAATGTTCCATTTCTCCAAGGTATTTATAATTTAGTTCGGAAGTTAAAAAAAATTTAGGTGTGTGAAAGCTTTTTGGCTTCAGATACCCGACTTCTTCAAGAAGTCGGGTATCTTGAAATGTAATACCTATAGGGTGGGAGCGTGATTTAAAGTGACAATCAGCCGATTAACTCAACAAATACAATTCATCATCGAAATTGACCAACTTAAGCAGGTGCTACGCCAAACCCTGCTCAATGATGGGTCACGCCGGGAAAACAGTGCGGAACACTCTTGGCATTTGGCCATGATGGTGATAGTATTAGCAGAGTATGCTCCGCAAGGGGTAGCTCTGTTAAATGCGATCAAAATGGTGCTGATTCACGATTTGGTGGAAATTGATGCAGGTGACACCTTCTGCTACGATGTGCAGGGCAACGAAAGTAAGGCACAACGGGAAGCACAAGCAGCGTTACGGCTATTCGGACTTTTGCCAGCAGATCAAGCAAGCGAGTTGCGTTCACTTTGGGAAGAGTTTGAAACACAGGAAACACCAACCGCCAAGTTTGCAGCAGCCTTAGACCGGATACAGCCTTTGCTGCACAACCAGCAAAATCATGGTGGTACTTGGCTTATTCATAACATTACACGCGATCAGGTCATGAAACGGATGGCTCCTGTAGAAATAGGTGCGCCGGAACTTTGGTTGTTTGTCCAGCAAGTGATTGATGATTGTGTGGCGGCTGGTTATCTCAAAGATGCTCTTGTGGTAATTACTTAGGATTTCCCCGCCGAAAGTTTTTAACTATTTCCCAAGTACGTAGGTTCTAAAACCGTTTCTTTGACTGTCTCATCTATGGTTTCCAGCCGATAGGCTTTGGCATGAGGACGAGAACTGACGATTTTCTCTAAAGTGTCTCCAATGAAATGCAAACCCACCCCATCATCAGCAGCATATCCTTCGCTGATAAGTCCTGCTGATAACAGTCGATGGTAGGAAGGTCTTCGTTGGGCTTCCCCATTATAATGGGGACAGTTACTACCTTTGAGAAAGCCAAGACACTGCAAGACAGTCACTGAACCAGGAATAGAGTCTGTCACTCCCTGTTCAAACCAACAAATAGAGCCTGCACTCAAGCCAGAAAGAATAATACCGCTTTCCCAAGCTTCTCTCAAAATATGGTCAAGTCCCCACTCTTTCCACAAAGCAATTAGGTT
>NZ_JBAHYJ020000068.1:0-193992 GCF_036697665.2 Scytonema sp. PRP1
ACTTTTTCTTGAATTGCTAAAGAGCGTTGATACAACGGTTCTGCTTGTTGATAGCTCCCCTGGTCATAGTACAATGAAGCCAAATTGTTGAGGCTATTGGCGACAAGAGGATGTTCCTTGCCCAGTGCTTTTTCTCGAATTGCTAAAGAGCGTTGATATAACGGTTCTGCTTGTTGATAGTTCCCTTGTACTTGATACAGTTCTGCCAAATTGTTGAGGATGGTGGCGACAAGAGGATGTTCTTTACCCAGTACTTTCTCAGAAATTGCTAAAGAACGTTGATATAACGGTTCTACTTGTTGATAACTCCCCTGTTCTTTATACAGTAAAGCTAAATTGTTGAGAGTGGTGGCGACATCAGGATGTTCCTTACCCAGTACTTTCTCAGAAATTGCCAACAAACGCTTTGCTACGAGAATAGCAGCATCGTATTTACCTTCTTTGTACAACTGCATTATCTGTTGCTTTAGCCTTTCGGCTTCCATTAGGGATGCTTGTTGTTCTGTTGAGAGCGGTAGAGCTTGTCCGACGACTGACCCTGGAATGCTCCCAACCACACTTATTACAATGGCGATCGCCATTGACAATGACATCCATCTAGTAGTTTTGTTACCGAGGAGCTTTGGTTTTAACAATTGTCGAGACACCTGCTTTAACTCCCTAACGAGATGAACTATAGCTACCCAGAGGTATCTATTTCTAGAGCTAGCAACCTTATGCAATAATCCTCTACGTTTTCCGCGTCGGGTTAGTTAGAACTAATGAGTGCGATACGCGTAGCGTCAAGCCTCCGGCTTATCGCTTTTCATTCTACGGATAACCCCCACAGATGAGATAGAGGATACCATGCCAAAACGGGCAAAATGTCACCCCATAGAAAAACTAAAAATACTGAAATCTCTGTCCATCAAATGTTTCAATGGACATGAAAAAGAGATTTTTCGTATCCAGCGCCAAAAAAGTTGAAAAAATCAAACAGAACTTTGGGTGAAAGCGTTATATAGCAAGAGTTATAGCTATTATTAGCAATTCGTTTCATTGGTAGACTCCACCCGTTCGCATTCAATTGCACTTTTGATCGCTCCCAACTTTGTGCATCTGAGTACCTCGTTAGCAGTACTAAGCGCGTACAACGTTTGGTCTTCTTCAGCGCTTAAGGCAATTCTGATGAACGCAGGTATTTAGTTCTTCACTCTTAATATTACTTTACGCATATGTCCCGGCTAATTTTTGCATAACCCCCAAAAGTTCAGAGATATGTATATGTGAGCAAGCAAACCTCTGCACTTGAACAGTTTGCTGAGTTCTGCTGAACGTAAAAGAATTTGCAAAATTTAGTATTCTAGGGGACACAAAAATGAAGGGATTAAAGTTGGCAGTAGTCATCCTTGCATTAGGAACAATCGCTATCAGCCCCAAAGCTCATGCCAAAAGTTTGTCCAATACTCGGCAAATATTTATATCACAAGTAACAGCACCACTTCCCAACTCTCAGGATGAAAAGACTAATGATGCCAAAGCATACTTAGAACGAGGCTTTGAGCGCTTTGACAAGAAAGATTATCACGGAGCAATAGAATATTTTAACCAAGTTTTGAAAATTGAACCTAACAATGCTTATGCCCACGTTGGCAGAGGAGTTGCTAGTTTCTTCTTGGAAGAATATCAAGCAGCCAAGGCAGATTTAGACAAAGCCTTAGAAATTACTCCCGATATTGCCCATGCCTACTATTTCCGAGGTTTTACCAACTATTTGTTAAAAGATAAGCAGGGAGCGATCGCTGATTTACAAAAAGCATCCGCACTGTATAAAAAAGAAGGAAAGCCAGATTTAGCCCAAAACGCGAATAACGCAATTCAGAAGATAGAGGCTAGCTAAAGCGTATCGCATAATTCCTATGACTTATGCAGCAACTGGGTTTGTCGAAGTTTTTTTTACAAACCCGGTTTCTTTTATACTGAAGCGTCAGCGAAATTTTCGCATATCGACTTTATCGTTGCCCATTCTAGATTGAGAAGGAAAAAAACTGCATAAGTGCAAGATGTTGAGACATACATTTCCTAGAAATCATTCCATTTACTGATGCCACAAACATGAAAACTCCAAAATATACCTTTTTTCCGTCAATTCCTAAACTGACATCGACTATTTTTATTATATTAGCTACTGTCTCAATGTCAGGAAACCATGTCAATGCAAATAATCAATCACTATCACTTCTGAAAAACTCTCATAAATTAGCACAAACTTCAGATGCTGATAAATTAACAACTTTTGAAAATCAAGCACCAGCTGATCAACAATTACAAAAAGCTTTAATTGCCCAAAATAAACCTGAAGCGGCGTTAGAGGTTGCTGAACGTAGTCGTTCGCGTGCATTTGTGAATTTATTAACAAGACAGGGATTAGCAACAAATGCATCAATGGCTTCCGTTCCACCATCGATTACCAAGATTAAACAAATTGCTAAACAACAAAATGCCACACTAGTTGAATATTCAATTATTACAGAGAAAATTGACGTTAATGGTCAACAGCAACCTCGTGAATCAGAATTATATCTTTGGGTGATTAACCCAACAGGTGAAGTTTCTTTTCGTAACATTGACCTTAAAGCTATGCAGCAAAAAGAAAATACATCTTTAAGTAATTTAATTGCTAAAAATCACCAGTTACTTGGTGTCACAAGCAACGGTCTTAAGGGGATAAATAAGGTAAAAGGGGTAGTCGAGTCAGGCTCTTTGACTAGTTCAAAAGAACAATTACAAAAACTATATCAACTATTAATTGAACCAATCGCAGATTTTTTGCCAACTCAACCGAACGAACACGTTATTTTTATTCCCCAGGGTCAATTATTCTTGGTTCCCTTCGCTGCACTGCAAGATGCAAAGGGCAAATACCTCATTGAGAAACATACCATTAGTACTGCTCCCTCGATTCAAGCGTTGGATTTACTCTATCAGCGACAGCAACGTGTCATTGGGGTAGTCAAGGATGTCTTGATAGTAGGTAATCCTACTATGCCCAGTGTACCACCGCAACCTGGAAAACCATCCCAGAAACTACAGCAATTACCTGGTGCAGAACAGGAAGCAAAAGCTATAGCACAGCTTTTCAATACCCAAGCACTCACAGGCGATGCAGCCACTGAAACCGCTGTTGTGCAGCGTATGTCTCAAGCCAAGATAATTCACTTAGCAACACAAGGATTGAATAAATTTCAGGGAAAGGATATACCAGGCGCACTGGCGCTGACTTCTTCTAATCAAGATGACGGCTGGCTGACTTCTGAAGAAATTCTGAATTTGAATTTGAAAGCGGATCTCGTTGTCCTCAGTTCTGGTGATACAGCTTTAGGTAGAATCACTGGAGATGGTGTGATTGGGTTGTCTCGCTCTTTCTTTGCTGCAGGGGTTCCCAGTGTCATTGGTTCTCTGTGGTGTGTATCAGATATGCCAACTGTGTTGTTAATGATAGAATTTTATCAAAAACTACGTGAAAATCCTGACAAGGCAGCTGCCTTGCGTTATGCGATGCTAGAAACTATGAAAAAATACCCTAATCCCCGAGATTGGGCTGCTTTCACACTGATTGGTTTGTCGTAGAGCCAGAGAAGTTGATGAAATATCTATGAATTATTGCAAAGTTATTTTAATTGCTTTAAGTACTTTTCTGGCTACATTTGCACCGACCTTTCCGCAGAATTTTTCAGTATTTTTCTTGCTACCACAGGTGTCAGCACAAACATCGAACGAGCAGAAATTAAACCAAAATTCTGCTGCGAAATCTCCTGTGTCAGGAAGTTTTATTGATTCCTTTGCACAAGAGAAGCAACTTAAAGGGCATGAGGGTAGTGTCAACAGCGCCAGTTTTAGTTCAGATGGCAAATTGATTGTAACGGCTGGTGCAGATACAACTGCACGGGTTTGGGATTTTTCGGGTAAACAGTTGGCAGAATTGGTGGGACACTCGGCAAACGTCAGAACAGCGAATTTTAGTCCGGATGGGAAGCTAATTGTCACTGCATCTTTTGACAGTACTGCCCGTATGTGGGATACTTCAGGTAAGCAGTTAGCCCAATTGAAGGGGCATCAAGGGAATGTTTACTGCGCCAGCTTTAGTCCGGATGGGAAGCAAATTGTAACGGCGGGTGCGGATGGAACAGTCCGTGTGGGATATTTCGGGCAAGCAATTGGCGGAAATTAAGGCACACAGTGGTAGTGTTTATAGTGCGAGTTTTAGTCCGGATGGTAAGCAAATTGTGAGTGCATCGGCGGATAAAACAGCGCGGGTATGGGATACGTCGGGGAAATTATTGGCGGAATTGAAGGGGCATACAGACACGGTTTGGAGTGGGAGTTTTAGCCCCGATGAGAAGCGGATTGTTACTGCGTCAGATGATAAGACGGCGCGGGTGTGGGATTTGTCCGGCAAACAGTTAGCAGAATTAGTTGGGCATAAAGACAGTCTGTACAGTGCGAGTTTTAGTCCTGATGGCAAGCAGATTGTTACTGCGTCGATTGATTTTACTGCGTTAGTGTGGGAATCGTCAGGGAAATTAATTGGGAAACTGCAACAGCATACTGGTGGGGTTAATAGTGCCAAGTTTAGCGTCGATGGGAAGTGGATACTTACGGCATCGAATGATGGCACAGTGCGAGTGTGGGATGTTAAAACTACATTGGTAACTGAATTGCGATCACTTCAGAGTGGAGTTAAAAATGCAAGTTTTAGTCCAGATGGCAAACAGGTAGTCACAGTATCTGACGATAGCATTGCCCGTTTGTGGAATTTATCAAACAAAAAGGTTACTTTGCTACAGGGGCATGAAAATCGGGTGTATAGTGCCAGTTTTAGCTCTGATGGCAGGCGTATTGTCACTACATCTGCTGATAAAACTGCTCGTATATGGGATACTTCTGGTAAGTCATTAGTAGAACTACGCGGACATAGCGACGATGTATACAGTGCTAGTTGGAACCGAGATGGAAATCGAATTGTCACTGCATCTGCGGATAAAACGGCACGAGTATGGGATACAACTTCTGGCAAATTGCTAGTAGAACTTAAAGGACATAAAGAGGGACCCAATAGGGCTAGTTTTAGTCCTGACGGGCAATTAATTCTGACTAGAGCAGCTGATGGAACCAGTCGTTTGTGGAATTTGTCTGGGAAGCAACTAGCAGAATTCAAAGGACTTGAGGAGATTGTTGATAAAGCCAGTTTTAGCCCAGACGGAAAGATGATATTAACAACATCCGTCGGTGTTACCAATATTTGGAATACATCTGGAAAGCTTCTAGTTTCACTCAAAGATAATGCTCGGATTGTGGTTAATGATGCTAATTTTAGCCCAGATGGAAAATTTATTATTACCACATCTAGCGACAATACTGCCCAGTTGTGGGATTTGTCTGGCAAACAGCTAGCAACATTCAAAGGACATCAGGAAGGCGTTAATAGTGCTGAATTTAGCTCAGATGGAAAACTGATTGTTACTTCATCTGATGACAAAACCGTCCGTGTGTGGGACATATCAGGTAAAGAATTAGCAACACTTGCAGGGCATGACAAATACTTGCTTAATGCCAGTTTTAGTCCAAATGGAAAAAATATCCTTAGTGTATCTGCTGATGGTAGTGCCCGTGTTTGGTATGTATCACAAAAACTATTAAATCAACTGAATTTAGCTGGAGTCCCAGATATATACCAAGGAGAAGTTGAAATCAAGCCCGAATCTCCGTTTGCTTTAAGTGAAAGCAGTTTTAGTCCTGATAGTAAGCATATTCTCAGCCTATCTTCTGAGGGGATTGTCCGTGTGTGGGATTTGTCTGGCAAGCTATTAGTTGAATTGAAAGGATATAGAACTGTTAGTTTTAGTCCAAATAGACAATTAATTATCGCCGCATCCTTTGACGGGATTATCCGTGTGTGGGATTTGTCTGGCAAGCTATTAGTTGAATTGAAAGGATATAGAACCGGTAGTTTTAGCCCAGATGGACAACGAATCATCACTACATCATTTGATGATGTTGCTCGGCTTTGGGATTTATCTAGTAACCAGCTAACCGAACTTAAAGGACATAAAGGAATTAGTAATGCCAATTTTAGTCCTGATAGTAAGCTGATTGTTACTGAATCCAATGAAGATGGAACAGCTTTTGTGTGGGATTTGTCTGGAAAATTACTAGCTAAACTCAAGGAGAGTAAAGAACTTATAAAAGCTAACTTTAGCCCAGACAGCAAACTTGTTGTGACAACATCCTATGATAATGTTGCCCGTGTTTGGGACATTTCTGGCAAGTTGCTAGCAGAATTAAAAGGACATCAAGGCGCTGTCAATAGTGCGAGTTTTAGCCCGGATAGCAAGCTGATTGTTACTGCATCTGGAGATAAAACTGCCCGTGTGTGGAATACCTCCGGCAAGTTTTTAACAGAACTTAAAGGACATATTGATGAGGTTAGCGATGCGAGTTTTAGCCCTGATAACAAGCTAATTGTTACTGCATCCACTGATTCTGTTCGTTTATGGGATACTTCTGGCAAGCTTTTGGCAGAACTCCAAAGATTTTCTTCTCCTGTAAGGAGTGCAAGTTTTAGCCCAGATGGAAAACTAATTGTCGCTAGTTCTGATAATGGAAGTGCCCGTATATGGGATATCTCCGGAAAACTGCTAGCAGATTTCCAAGAAAATCAACGCGGAGTCCAGAAAGCCAGTTTTAGTCCTGATGGAAAGTGGATTCTCACTGCTGATGGTAATGCTCGTATTTGGGATTTGTCTGGCAAATTAATAACAGAACTAAAAGTTAATCAAGAATGGTTAGGCGATGCAAATTTTAGCCCTGATGGACAGCGAATTGTTACCACATCCAGTCACGGCATCGCACGCGTTTGGGATTTATCAGGTAAATTCTTAACAGAACTAAAAGGTCATGAGCGTCAGATAATAAGCGCTAACTTTAGCCCAGATAGCAAAAAGATTGTTACTTCATCGTGGGATAAAACCGTCCGTGTGTGGGATACCTTTGGCAAACAACTAGCAATACTTAAAGGATATGACATGCTCGTGTTAAAAGCCACTTTTAGTCCTGACGGACAGCGGATTGCTACCAGTGGTACTGACGCTACTCGTATGTGGGACTTATCAGGGAAAGTTTTGAAGGATTTTCAAGGAGACCAAGCAGCCAGCTTTAGTCCTGATGGAAAGCATATCATTACCAGCTCATATGGTGGTAGTGTTCGCGTATGGGATTTGTCGGGTAATCTTTTGGCTGAATTTGAAGCATACCACGATGGCATTGACACTCCCAGCTTTAGTCCAGACGGAAAACAAATTGTTTCCATATCTTTTTACGGTATTGCTCGTGTGTGGGATTTGTCTGGTAAGTTGTTAATTGAACTTAAAGGGCATCAGGGAAGTATTGAAAGCGCCAATTTTAGTCAAGATGGTAAGCTGATCGTTACTGCATCTGATGACCAAACTGCTCGCGTGTGGGATACTTCGGGTAAGTTACTAGCAGAACTCAAAGGACATCAAGGCAAGGTTACAAATGCTAGTTTCACTCCTGATGGACAGCGCATAGTTACCGCATCTGATGATGGGACTACAAGGGTGTGGAACATCTCTGGTAAACAACTAGCTGTGCTGAAATTAGACGAAAAAATCGCCTTTTCTCCAAAAGCTGAAGCCGATCGCCTACGTGATCTACAATTTTACGCCCCCAACTGCGCCCAAGCATTTGACCCCTGGCAAAAAGCCCTAAAACTTTACCAAGAAATCTCCGACAACGAAAACCAAGCAGTCATCCTCGAAAAACTCGGCAACGCTTACTATTGCCTTGGCGACTACACCAACGCCATTAAATCCTACACCCAAGCATCCACCATTGCCCAAAAATTTAATTACCCACAACTCCAAGTCAAAAACCTCTCAAATCTCGGCAATGTTTACAACACCCTAGCTGACTATGAAACCGCAATTAACAAATACAACGAAGCTTTAAAACTTCTCCTACAAGAAAACTCTCAAAGTAAAGCAAACATTCTCCGAGGACGCGGTAATATTTACAATTACCAAGGTAAATATAATGAGGCTATTAAAGACTACTTCCAAGCATTAGCCATTGACGAAGGAATTAAAAACTCCTCTGGTATTGCTGAAGCTCAAGTCAATCTGGCAAGTATTTACCTCGCTTCGGGAGATGCTAATAAAGCAACTCAATATTATAAAGAAGCATTAGAACTCAAACCCATCGAAGCACTATCTGGCTTAGGAAATGTTTACCTCACTCTTGGTGACATCAACAAAGCCATTGACTTTTACCAGCAGAGTTTAGCCAAAGCACAACAACAAGAAGATAAAGAAGCCGAAGGGAATGCACTCAACAGCTTAGGATATGCTCTGTACAAATCAAGCAAATTTCCTGAAGCCGAAAAAAATCTCCGCGCTGCCATTGAAGTTTGGGAAAATCTGCGAACTAAATTAGATGATACAAATAAAGTCTCAATCTTTGAAAAACAAACTCGTACCTATCGCCTACTGCAACAAGTCCTAATCGCTCAAAATAAACCCGATGCTGCATTAGAAATTGCTGAACGAGGCAGGGCACGGGCTTTTGTGGAATTAATCACCAAACGCTTATCTCCTAATCAACAAGAACAACTCAAAATCACTCCTCCTACTCTTGAGGAAATTAAACAAATTGCCAAGAAAGAAAACTCTACTCTCGTCGAATATTCGATTATTACTGATGATTCTACAATAAATGGTAAACAAAAAAATAAAGAATCAGAACTCTATATTTGGGTCACCCAACCCACTGGTGAAGTTACCTTTCGTAAGAGTGATTTAAAACCTCTTTTACAGAAAGAGAATACAACTCTAGAAAAATTTGTCACTAGTAGCCGTAAATCTATTGGTGTTATTGATGCTAGAGGACGTGCCGCTGGGGGCATTTTAGTGAGCGGAGATTCTAGTACTCCCAAAGCACCAGACCAATTAAAGCATCTGCATGAACTGTTAATCAAGCCTATTGCAGATGTTCTGCCTACCAATCCAAGCAATCGCATCATCTTCATTCCACAAGAATCTTTGTTCCTCGTTCCCTTCCCTGCACTACAAGATGCTAACAACAAATATTTAATCGAAAAACATACTATCCTGACTGCACCATCAATTCAAGTATTAGATTTAACACGCAAACAACGTGTAGAGACGCGCAACGCCACTTCACAAAACTTGGTTGTAGGTAATCCCACTATGCCAAAGGTAGTGGTAGAACCAGGTAAACCTCCTCAACAACTCATACCTTTGCGGTGGGCAGAAAAGGAAGCAAAAGATATTGCCTCACTGTTGAAAACTCAAGCCATAACAGGCAATCAAGCAACTAAAGCAACGATTGTCCAGAAGATGTCTCAAGCACGACTCATTCATCTAGCAACTCATGGGTTACTTGATGATAGCAGAGGATTGGGAAGTGCTATTGTTCTAGCCCCTAACCCCCAAGAAGCACAGGAAGGAAGTAATGGTTTACTCACTGCTGATGAAATCCTGAATTTACGACTCAATGCAGATTTGGTTGTTTTAAGCGCCTGCAACACTGGAAGTGGAAGAATTGTAGGTGATGGTGTGATCGGCTTATCGCGTTCTTTAATTTCCGCAGGTGTCCCCAGTGTGATCGTTTCCCTGTGGTCTGTAAACGATGAGTCAACAGCCTTTCTGATGACGGAATTTTATAAAAATCTGCAACAAAAGCTTGACAAAGCTACTGCATTACGCAATGCAATGTTAACTACCAAGCAAAAGTATCCTGAACCGTTGAATTGGGCTGCATTTACCTTGATTGGCGAAGCAGAGTGACAGAAGAGGGATAGTAGTTCACACTCATGAATTTTGAGAGAAAACTGCATAACCACCAGATGCTGAGAAATATACGAAGGATAAATGGTTAAACAGCTCTAACAATAGTGAAAAACATGAGAAAACCCATCTATCTGTGTATTTTACTGGCTGGTAGTATGTTTTCAATGACGGGTATTTCTTCACCACCAGTACAAGCAACTAGATTAGCTCAGAACCAAGATAATAGTAGTCTATTTTACCTTTATAAAGGACAACGCATACCCCTAACCCAACGGCAAGATGCGATCGCTGTTGCCTTTAAAAAAGTAGCCCCAACTCGTAACCGTACTTCTCAACCGCTTTACCTGCAACTCCAGCAAGCTTTACAAGGCGGTGTTCGTGGACCAGGTGCTAAAGTTGAAGTCAGCCCTTTGGGCGAGAAATATGCTCTGGTGACTTTGCCTTCTGCAGTTCGCGGTGCTAGTGGTGCTGTTCAGCAGCGTATCCAGCAGCAACCTTTTGTCCAAACTACCTTACCAGTATTAAGTCGAAGCGAACGCACCGAAACGATAGTTCTGCCCAACGAAATAATCATCAGTTTTGATTCACAACTCTCGGATAGCCAAAAGCAAGCAATTTTGCAGCAAAAAAATCTAGAAATCGTGCGTCAGCTGCGCTTCAATACCAACCGCTATCTAGTCAAGTCCACCGATGCTTCTGGGACAAAAGTCCTCAACATTGCCAACCAGCTCAACGAAATCAAGGGGGTGAGTTCTGCTGCACCCAACTTCATCCAATCTCTTTCTGAACTCAATCAAGAACAGGTTGTAAAACTTGCTGCGAGCCTGACAAACCAAAAGTCATTTTACAACGTGACTAATGAGAAAACTGACGTTCCATCTACCAGAGCCATCTCTCCAAAAACAGATTTGCTAGGGCTGGCGTGGCATCTATCCAGCGTACCGCTAAAACAGTGTCTGCGACAGCAGATATCTAACTGGAACTCACTGCAAACCTGTCTGCAACAAAAGACTGTGGCAAAAAAATCTGCCATACCCCGCACAGATATGCGTATCACAGATGCCTGGAAACGTAGCAATGGTGGGCGCGGGGTCGTTGTGGCAGTTATAGACAGCCTAATTCAGTGGGATCATCCCGACTTGGCAGGTAGTCTGTACACTGTGAAAGCTGCCGACAAATGTCCAGGAGAAGTCCACGGCTGGGATTTTTCCGCTGATACTAGCAGCAACATTACGAACCCCTGCGACATTGGTGATGCTGATACTCGCATTGCTCCCTCAGAACTCGCCATTCTCAGAACAAAATTTCAAGATACCTTCCAACTATCTGATGCCCAATTGCTCCAGCAATATCTCCTACAAGCATATCAGGTGAAGCAAGCACACCCAGAGTACTCTGTAGAGGAAGTTGCGAGTGTTGTACGTTATATGCTTCGTACTTATGAGGTAGGCAGTGAATTTCACGGTACTTGGGTGAGTGGTGTCATTGCTGCTAAACCTCAAAATGGTCAAGGATTGGTGGGTGTCGCTCCCAACGCTCAAATTTTACCTGTACGAGTCATGGGGCTGAATGGTAGTTTTGTCCCCTCTGCCTACATAGAAGCCATTGGTTACGCTGCTGCTCGTGGCGCAGATATCATCAATATTAGCTTGGGTGCAAGGTTGCCCATTCAGGCGGAAGAAGAACAAATCGCCGAAGTCCTTCAGGCTAACCCCAAGCTAGTGATTGTTGCTTCTGCGGGAAATGATAACTCAAGACTGATATCGTTTCCTGCTGCCCATCCCGGAGTTGTTTCAGTTGGCGCAACCAATCTTTTGGGTCATCGCGCATCCTATAGTAACTACGGCAAGGGATTAGCGGTTGTTGCACCGGGAGGAGAGTTGGATTCACCAGGATTATTGGGTGGGATTCCTACAACAGGCGGCACTTGGCTTGATGCTTTCTGGCAGGGTATACCAAATCCCACTTCTGCTTGGTCTTCTGTACTTGACCCTAGAGGGAAATATTGGTGGGTGCAGGGGACTTCGTTCTCTTCTCCAGCAGTCGCGGGAGTTGTGGCGTTGATGAAAGGGGAAGACCCAAAAAGGCGGTTGAGTCGCAAGCGCTTGGTCAATATTCTACAATCAACAGCGAGTTACCAAGGGTTAATTATCTCAGATAAAGATGCACAGCTATATCGTTTGCAGCGTAATAAAGGCTTAGTGCCTTCCTCAGTTACGGATAAGCAGTACTTCTTTGGTAAGGGACTGGTTAACGCTGATGCAGCAGTTCAGGCGGTGCGAAGGGGACGTTAACGAGAGTGTGGTGGGGAACTGGAGAGAATACCTCACTTTGCGCCTCATCTACAAATAAGTTTAATTTGCATATCCCCCGGTAGACGAGATATATATCTCGTTAAACTCCCCTCTCCTATATGGACACTCCTACCTGCAAATGACATCCACGCGTTATCGAAATATCAGTTTAACTGCATTTGTCACCCTTATTTTGACGATTCCAGTAGTGCCACTGACTGCCAATTTACCAGCCCTATTCCAAGTGTCGCAAGTATTGGCGCAAACGACAAATGAACGGAAAGCCCAAGCAGATAAACTGTTGCAGCAAGGCCAAAAACAGTACGATGAAGATGAATTACAACCTGCCATACAGTCTTTTCAAAAGGCATTAACTTTTTATCGAGAGATAAAAAATATTCCTGGAGAAATAGAAACTTTAGTTAACTTAGGCATCGCTTACACTACTCTAGGCAATTGTACTAAAACAGTAGAGTATTATCAGCAGTATTTAGCTATCAATCCACAACCTAATATCCCCTTAACTCGTCGCAATTTTTCGGAAAAATTTCAGCAACACTTTTGGTTTAAGAGTGGGATACTTCAAAATATACCAAAAGTATCTTCAGAGAGAGCATATGCTCTCAGAGCAGATGCTAAAGGATTTTTGCAGCAAGGAAATGAATTGTATCAAAAAAAACAGTTTAAGACTGCTATACAGCCTTTTCAAAAAGCACTATCAATTTCTTGGGAAATTGGGGATTATCAGGGGAATTTACAAGCTCTGATAGGTCTGGCAAATAATTATATTGCTATGGGAGAATATAATTCAGCTACTATATCTTTTCAACATGCTTTAGTAGTAGCCAAGGGAATAAAAGACAGGAAAAGTGAGAAATACATACAACAGAATTTTCAAACAATTGAAAGCCAGAGTCATACCCTAAAAACAAAAGCCGATTTACTCTATGAGCAAGGAGTGAAGCACTACCAAGCCTGTCAACAGGAATCTGCATTCAACTCATGGAAACAGGTAGAAAAAATATATTTACTTCTGAATGGTAGTCTTGATACGGCGGTGAGTGAGTTCCCAGCGAGGATTTTATCAGCAACAGTCGAGCGACTCTATAAGCAAGGAATTAAGCAATATCAAACACGTAAAAATAAAGAAGCTATAGAGTCTTGGCATCAAGCATTGAGAATTTGTCAGCAGTATAGAATGAGATGTGATAATAGAATCGAAGAGGATATTTTGGAAAAAACAGGTCTAGCCTATGATGCGCTAGAAAACTACACGGAAGCGATTCAGTTCTATCAGCAGCAATTGAAAATTTATCGTCAGGAAATAATTTCAGGCTATATAGATAAAGGAGAAGCTATATCTCTATATCATCTCGGACTTGCCCTTCTCAAATCCGGCAAACCACAAGAAGCAGAGTTTTTTCTTCGCCAAAATGTTCAAAAACTGGAAGAGCAAAGACGTTCCGGTCAGTTAATTATGAGAAGAGAGTTTTCTGACAGCGAACTCGTCTCTTTTTTTGATAAAGAACAATATCCTACTTACCCAGTTCTGCAACAAGTTCTGATTGCTCAGAAAAAATACGAGGCTGCTTTAGAAATTTCTGAACAGGGACGTACTCGTATCTTCTTAGATTCGTTGCTTAGGTCATTGAAACCCGAAAGTATTTACCAAGGACTAGTAAGCTATGTCGTTAATCCAAACACAGCACCATTATTTAGTCAATTAGAGGGAGCCAATCCGAAAGATGGGGAGCCAATTGCTGATTTACCATCCATCCAGCAAATTAAACAAATTGCCAAAATCCAAAATGCAACACTTGTTGAATATTCAATTGTTGACTCCGAAATATATATTTGGGTCATCAAGCCCACAGGAGAAGTTACCTTCCGTAAAGCTGACCTTAAATCCTTGTGGCAGAAAGAGAATACAACTCTTGCAGATTTAGTTATCAACAGTCGTAAATCTATTGGTATCATTGATGCTAGAGGACGTGATGCTATTAATGTAGTTGCCACAGTCGATAAGTCTACTCAAATCCAACGATTACAGCAACTCCACAAACTGTTAATTGAACCTATTGCCGACCTTCTTCCCAGTAAAGAGAGCGAACGTGTTATCTTCATCCCCCAAAATTCCTTATTCCTCATTCCTTTCCCAGCCCTGCAAGATGACAAAGGCAAATACCTAATTGAAAAACACACTATCCTCACCGCACCATCGATTCAGGTGTTGGATTTAACACGCAAGCAACGACTACAACAGAAACCCAATTTAGCCTCACAACAGACCTTGATTGTAGGCAATCCTACCATGCCCAAGGTAATACTAGAACCAGGTAAACCCGCGCAACAATTAAAAAATTTACCTTGGGCAGAAAAAGAAGCCAAAGACATTGCCTCACTGTTGAAAACCCAACCCATCACAGGTAATCAAGCAACTAAAGCGGCGGTTGTTCAAAAAATGACTCAGGCACGAATCATTCATCTAGCAACTCACGGGTTACTTGATGATAACCGAGGATTGGGAAGTGCGATCGCACTTGCACCTTCTGGTAAAGATGACGGTTTACTCACTGCTGAAGACATCCTGAATTTATCCGAACCTCCACAAGGTTCGCCCATACGTGCAGAATTAGTCGTCCTCAGCGCTTGCAACACCGGACGTGGAAGAATTACTGGTGATGGTGTTATCGGTTTATCTCGCTCCTTAATTAGCGCAGGTGTTCCGAGTGTCATCGTCTCTTTGTGGTCGGTTGATGATAATTCCACATCCTTTCTGATGACGGAATTTTATAAAAATCTGCAACAAAAACTTGACAAAGCCACTGCATTACGACAAGCAATGCTGACAACAATGCAACAAAAAAAATATGAAAATCCGTTAAATTGGGCTGCATTTACTTTAATTGGTGAAACTGATTAATCGGGGAAATGAGCGGATTGGGAGAATTATTATTTTTCCACACATGACAAAAAATATTAAATCAACAGGAGTAAATCATGTCTTACATCAAACGTTGTCATTTTCTCCAACTGTAAATACCTGATTTCAAAACAAAATAAAAAGCTTTATTGGAGACTCGGATATTAGCGCTTTCCATACTGCACTTGGTCAATATCTCAACTATTGTCAAGCACTCGAAGAACAAGAACCAGACAGAATTGTTTACTTAGCCGTCCCAGATGAAACGTACCAAGATTTTTTTCAGCTTCCCTTCATCCAACGTGCCATCGGGCGCTACCAAGTCAAGTTGATAATTTACAATCCTAAACAGGAGGAAATATTGCAATGGATAACATAGAACGCTATCGACAATTTGTTAAACAAATTTTAACCGAACATGCCCAAATTGCCACTACTACGACGGGTACGGTAAAAGCGGAATTAATTTTTGACACTGAACATGACCATTATCAACTTGCTTATGTTGGCTGGCAAGGAGATAAACGGATATTTGGTCCGGTAATGCACTTTGACATTCAAGACGGCAAAATTTGGATTCAATATAACGGTACTGAAGAGTCTGTTGCAGAACGACTGGTTGAGATGGGTGTACCTCCTTCAGATATAGTCATTGCATTTCATTCATCTTTTAAACGCCAATTTACTCGATATGCAGTAGGTTAACAACTTGACGTTGCTATCAATATTATTGAATTCATAGAAAAACATTTTTGAATTATTTGTTAGAGACCTGACATCGGAAGTTCTCTACATTATTTTTTAGCCAATGAATAAACTTAATAATTTGATTTCAATTTCTAGGTTGAAAAACTGAGGTTTTGAGTACCAATTTTTGCATAACCTCACAAAGCCTAGAAATATAATACTTTAAAGCAACTTCAGCCAAAATATAAACAAAATTTTATGTCTTACATCAAACGCCGTCAATTTATCCAATTTTCAGCTTCAACTTTAGCAACACTGGGTTTAAGCCAATTAGATATTGTCCAACAAAGCAATCGGTATGGCAAAGTCCTTGCCCAAAGTACACCACGCAAACTGGCGCTACTGGTAGGAATCAATAACTATCCTGCTGGCAATGGTTTGAACCCTCTAGCAGGTTGTGTCAATGATGTAATGTTGCAGAAAGAGTTATTGATTCACCGCTTTGGCTTTCAAAAAGAAGATATCCACATCTTGACAGATGAAACTCCTCAAAAACCGACCCGTCAAAATATTCTCACAGCATTTAACGAATACCTGATTAAACAAGCAAAACCAGGGGATGTGGTGGTGTTTCATTTCTCAGGACATGGTTCGCGAGTAGTAGATCCAGATCGCGACACGCAAGATGGACTCAACAGCACCTTTGTTCCCATAGATAGTCCTTTACCAGCAGGATATCCTGTTTCTGGTGGTACAGTGCAAGACATTATGGGGCACACACTGTTTTTACTTATGTATGCGCTGAAAACAGAAAATGTTACTGTTGTACTAGACAGCTGTCATTCTGGGGGTGGTACGCGGGGAAATTTCCGGGTGCGATCGCGCGATGGTGGTAACCAACTTAAACCAAGTCCTATTGAACTAGAGTATCAGCGTCAATTGCTAGGACAAGTGGGGCTTTCATCTCAAGATTTTATTCAAAAACGCAGAAAAACAGTTGCTAAGGGAGTTGTCATCGCTGCTGCTCAACGCGATCAGTATGCTGCTGATGTCCCTTTTAATGGCTTTAGTGCGGGGGCATTTACTTTTGCATTAACTCAGTATCTTTGGCAGCAAAGCAGCAATGAACCTGTTGATAGAGCGATCGTCAATGTTGGTCGAAATACGAAAAACTTTGCTCGGCAGACGGGCAACTATCAAGATCCAGAAATGGAATCGAATCTGGACAAAGCAAATACTAACACAGGTATCTACTTCACTCGCTTTTCTGCTGTGCCTGCGGAGGCTGTTGTGACTAAAGCCAGTGGTGACTCTGTAGAATTGTGGCTAGGTGGAATAGATTCACAAAGCCTAGAAGGTTTCAAAAAAGATGCTGTTTTAACAGTTTTGGACCCTCAAGGTAGGGAACGCGGTTTGGTAAAGCTAGATGATCGTAAAGGATTAATCGGGTATGGCAAACTGCAAACGACTCAACGTCAGGTGGGAAAACTACAGCCAGGAACATTATTACAGGAACGCATCCGCAGCATCCCCAGCAATTTGACTTTGAAGATTGGCTTGGATAACTCCTTCGACAATAGTACCACCCAGCAAGCAAAACAAGCTTTACAGGCAATTGGGCGCATCGAACCCTTAGCATTGGGGGCTCTTGAGGTGCAATATATCTTTGGTCGCGTGACCAAGGAAAGATATCAAGAATTACAGAAGAAGAAAGTGCCGAACCTCCCAGAGGAGGGGAGTTTTGGCTTATTTTTACCAGGACTAAACCAGATCCTTCCTGGTTCCTTTGGCAAGGCAAAAGAAACCGTGAGTGAGGCGGTGAAGCGCTTGCAACCAAAGCTTAAGTCACTTCTGGCAGCCCGGATTGTCAAACAAATGTTAGGTAATACTAACACATCGCGGATTGCGGTGACAGCATCAATGACGCTCGCTGATAAAAACACAATTCTCGGTGAAACTTTCCCAATTCGTGGTGTTAACAAAGTGTCAGGAGGGACGACAAATAAACCAGCACCCGCAGTAACCGTGAATCCTTTTGACTCTAATGTCCCCAAAATTCCACTAGGAACGCAGATTGCTTTTCAAATTCAAAATAACGAGTCTCGCCCACTTTACGTCAGCATTTTGGTAATTGACGCCCAAGGAGAAATGACGGTTATCTTTCCCAATGATTGGTCTGCTTCAAAAGATGCTGCATTGGTAGAGGCTGGGCAAAAGCAATTGATTCCTCAGTCTGGTGATGCGTTCAAACTCACTATTGGTGATCCTTTAGGAGTCTCAGAAGCACTCATCATCGCCAGTACAACACCTCTGCGAACTTCTCTAAAGGCATTGAAAGAAATTGCCAAAGCCAGAGGACTTGAAAATCGCAGTGCCCCCATTGCTGTGCCTGATGAAGTGTTAGATGTTACAAATAGTTTGCTTGATGACCTGGATGCGGGTACTCGTAGCGCTATTAATGTGGAAGGTGTACAACTTCCGGCGGGAGTTCGTGGTGTTGATACAACAAAGCTGGCGGCAATGGCAATTACATTTGAGGTGGTTGCATAGCAGCGCAAAGCTTGAGTTTTAGAGCGTTAGGGACTTCCAGAGAATAAAGTGTATAGCTAACAAAAATGATAATCACTGTAAGAGAGAGTGGGTGTCCCGTTCAAAGCAGCGTCTCCGCAGGAGATACGTGTTGGCATAAGCCTCCACAGGGCTTACAAAGCAGCGTATCCGTAAGGACTCAGGGACTCAGGAGATACCCGAAGGGCGGGGGACTTCCCGCCCGTTTAGTTAAAATTAGGGAGAAAGCGCTACTTTGAAAAACTATGAAAGAAATAGCAGCTGTATTTGATGGCAAAGTTTTCCATCCCGCTGAACCAATTACCCTACCAGCAAATACTCGCGTCAAAATTATTATTGAAACCTTAGAGACTGATGAACTAGAAACGAATTCATTTTTGCAAACAGCGCTCGCGCTGAACCTAGAGGGACCATCTGACTGGTCAGTCAAACTAGATCACTATTTATACGGTGAAGAAACGACTGATGAGGACTGAAGTTTTTCTGGACACTTCTTACGCAATCGCTTTGTCTGTGAAAAATGATGATTTCCATTCTTCATGCCGTTCGACTGGCTGATTTGCTACAAGCAGCAGGAACACGCTTAGTAACCACCCAGGCAGTACTTTTAGAAATTGGCAACGCATTATCGAGACAACGCTATCGTCGAGCAGCAGTCGTATTGTTGAATGCTCACAGAAACAGACTCCAAGGTAGAAATTGTTTCCTTATCGGAGCAACTCTATACACAAGCGTTCCAATTATATTGCCAAAGACTTGATAAAGAATGGGGGCTAGTGGACTGTATTTCTTTTATAGTTATGCAAGAGCGTGGGATTACTGAGGCACTAACCGCTGATGAGCATTTTCAACAAGCAGGCTTTCGCGTATTACTGCGAGAAAGCTTGCCCTAATAGGGGCATACAGAAAGAAAAATCGATGCAATCGCCACATCCCCACCGCTCCCATCCGATGGGGTATACAGCGAACGGATAAACCAACGCAGACTGCTTAAACTGCGGGAGGAACTACTTTGAAAATACTCTTTCTAGCAAGGCTTGATCCAGTTACATTAGCATCGCGATTTCAACGCAGTTTTGAACATCAAACAACGAGCAATTCTCCCAACGGCGGTGGAGCATTACCTCCGCAAGGCTCAGATGGTTTCAATTAGATGAGAAGCCCATGTCGTCCGCCGAATGGCGGCGCTGGGAAGAGAGCTTACGCTCTCATAATGTGGTGAATACAAATGTTCCTATATCCAACCAGACAAATGTCTGGTTGTTTCTTCATAAAAAATATATTAATGACAGATAATTGACCAAAGTAAGCTACGCTTGAATGAGAAGAATTGATTGATGCTGGCGATGCTCCCAGAGGGAGCCGTCCAAAGGGCGATCGCTACACCTATAAGCCAGCGGCAGGGATAACGGAGATATAAAATGAACGCACAAGATATTTTGACGGCGGTATTTCATGCAGTGATTATCAGCTTTACTTTGCTCATTCTCTACTGTGAAATATGCCAAGTTATTCTCTACAACCAAGAGTTGAAAGTATTAGATAGGAAAGAAGAATTAGAAACTACTGCAACCAATTCCATATCTCAACAAACAACTTCCACAGTGAAGCTAGAGTCACCAGTTGTAGAGGAACACATCGAGTTAACTGAATTCAGAAGTTTTCTTAAACCACTAAGAAAACCTAAAGAACAGGCAGAGTTTAACAAAATGACTCCAGAGCAGTTGCGGAAGAAATGTCAAGAAAATGGAATTAGATGGAGAAATGTAGTGAGAGACAAAGAGACTGGAAAGATAAGGCATTTGCGGAAGGCAGAGATGGTAGCAGCGCTACAACAAAAATTGAGTAACACGCTCACTAATCGCAGTCTGAACTACATATATTAACACAATGCTTCCGGTAAAGTTGAACCGGAAGCATTGCGCTACTGACTGGTTACTGACAAATACTCCTGACGATACTTCTTCTTTTTCAACACAGACGCCTGCCTTCGACTCCATTGCTTCATGGGAGTAACAGGAGGAACATCTACAAACTGTTTGCTAATCGCTGTATTTCCAGTAACCTTTGCTATAACGTTATTAATAAAACGACAGCATCGTTCAGGTTGAGATGCAACTTGCTCTTCCGCAAACCTAACGACTACCCACCCCGCTTCCCAAAAACACTTATTTCGATAATCATCATCGCCAATACAGTGCGTAGGCTCTCCTGTAGCAAAAGAGTGTGACTCGTCTACCTCAATGTCTACATGCAATCCAGTACTTGGTTCCACAATCACAAAATCTGCGGTGTAAGGACGCTCATGATCAGGAGGCAACATCTCCTGCTGCGCCATTACCCAATCGCCAAAATAATGCCTCAGCACTTCCCCAAACCGCTCCTCAGAAGCGCCCACAGGAGCATTCCCACTGCCAGAGGGTTTTATATGAGGAGAGAGGTCTTTGGAATTAGGGAAGGATGGGATCAAGAAGATGGGATAGACGGGAGTTGATTTAGACATTTTTATAGTAGAGGAACAACACCATCATCTTAAAAACACCCATCCCCCACTCAAAACTGCAACCTAATCTATTTCTTGCCAAACGCCACATCTATCAAATGATAGAAATTTTTCCGCATTTTAATACTACCTATTTAATCAAAGCAGAATTAGGATTTTTGTTAAAAGTTACGGATATAAGATGTCATCAAATTTCTTTGACAAACTCCCTAAATTAATCAAGGAAGGAGAGCCTGTAATAATTTGCGAATCTCCCCTACAGGAAAGATATAGGATTCTGCGATATATTTCCCAATGCTGTGCCGAAATAAAAACTAAATGTTTGCTTTGGAATTTGGGGCAGGAAACCATTAAACAAGTTGAGTATTCCGATAGTGAGCAGATATATTTCAGAGACTTTGAGGAATACACTCCACCACCAGTACAAGACTCAAAAGACTATTTTAAAGTATTGAAGTTTTGGGGAAACCATCAAGGTAATGGGGTGCTAATCATAGAGAACCTGTTCCCTTGGATTAGTGCAAATGTGCCCCAAGAAACTCAGTTCTTTCTACTATCTGAGTGGGTAAAATCTAATTTGCTCAATCTCTCCGGAGCCAAATGTGCTCTTGGTGGAATTAAGTGCGCTATTCTGTTGGGACCGCAGGCTGATCTACACCCAGAACTTGCTGCTCAAATCCCCCTGCTCACTCAAGAACTGCCTGACACTTCGGAAATTCTTCAAGCTCTAAATGAGGAGGCTCAGGAACTTCTGCCATCAACATTTAGTGAGATGGACAAAATTAATATAGCTCGTAGTGGCATTGGGGTATACATCTGTGACTTTCTCAAAGGGCTAAAATCAATCAATCCCCATCCTGATGACAGCCCGGAAGAAATAGCTAAAAAGCTGCTGCAATACAAAATAAATCTGCTCAACAGACTGTATGAAATAGATTTCATCCCACCTCCAAAAGTGCCTTTAGGAGGATTGGAGTTGATGCAGAAAGCTTTTAAAAAATTCAAAAGACTTTTCAGTCCCCTTGCCAAAGCCTACAAACTAAGAGTTCCCAAAGGCATAATGTTGGTGGGTCCCCCAGGCACAGGCAAATCACATTCTGCTAAAATCTGCTCCCAAATCCTGGGCGTTCCTCTCATCCTAGTAGATTGGGGCAACTTTAGAAGCTATGGCAACGAAGCAGAAAGAAGACTGAAAAAACTATTGAAATTAGCAGACCGTCTCAACGAAGTTGTCATTTATTTTGACGACTTTGACAAAGGATTTGCTGGAGATGATGATGTAGCCAGAAGGCTTGCAGGACAGTTATTAACCTGGATGCAAGAGCGCACCAGCAATGTGATTGTGATTGCCAGTGTCAACCGCATGGAATGGTTGCCCCCAGAACTTACTAGGGCAGGAAGATTTGATTACATCTACAAAGTAGACCTGCCCAACTATGGAGAAAGGCACACTATTTTCAAACTGCACGGTGGCAGATTTGATGAAAGATTCCTTAGTGGCGACCCATATACGGAGGAGGAGTGGCGGCGGTTGCTCAAAGAAACCAACCGTTGTGTGGGGGCGGAAATACAGACAATTGTAGAGAGAGCAGCAGCAACCACCTTCTGCCAATTGTTTCCAGAAGACATACCTTTACCAACAGATGGGGGACTGCCACCACTGTCCATATCTGTTGCTACTCTTTTGGAAGAACGTCGGCAAATCAATCCATTGGCGATCAGGGAAGCAGACAGGGTGGAAAGTATAAGGAACAAGGCTGACCTTCAGGGATTACCCTCATCTCCTGCCGACTCCTCTCAGTACGCTATTGGCAACGTTGATATATTTGGTGAATAAAGATGAAGCACACACCGCATACACCCCAAGCAAAAACTCTACGTAAAGGGAAAAATTCCCTTAACACCCCCCAAGTTCTACTGAAATACTTGAACATAATTGGTCCAATAGCAGGTTTCAGTTTAGCAATAGGGTCGATACTGCTTTTGCTGCTAGCTTTAGCAGCACGCTCTCCCCAACAACTACCCATAAGCGCGATCGCAGTAGTGGGAGACAAGAAAATTGAACTCGAAGTAGCTAAGAGTCCACAAGAGTTGGCACATGGACTTAAATTCCGTTCATCATTGCCGCAGAACAGAGGAATGCTTTTTGAGATAGCGAAGCCTCAAAAAGTTCGGTTTTGGATGAAGGATGTGAGAATTCCCCTAGACATTATCTTTATCCAGCCAAACGGTGTGGTCAACACAGTAACTGCCAACTCCCCTCCTTGCCCCAAAGAACCTTGCCCTCTCTACTACTCCACCACTCCAGTTAACCGCGTACTTGAGCTTAATGCAGGAGCTGCACAACAACTAGGAATTGAACCAGGCACCACTATTCAAATCAAAAAATGAACTACCCACTCTTGATGAATTAGGGTACAGACTGCTACTGCTGCGAAGACTGTTTAAGTGACACACTCCCGACGCTCAAGCAACGCGCTTGAGCGCGGGATTCTTCCTTACCTCAAGGTGTTTCATTATTGCTTACTTGTATTTAGTTTTACATTGATATAGCTATATTTTTTGACATGGCCGGCTGTACCTTACGCCAGTCAAAGTTTTGGCTAGAGAAGGGCGTTATTGTTTATGTTATTAGCAATACAAGTATAAAGCCAGCATTTATTACACAAAGTTAAATTTAGTGGAACTGGCAGTCATGTCACGAATCTAAAAATAGGAGGAGGCATTAAGGTTAACTATAAGATAACTTTCGCGGTTGACTTTTCACTCCACCAACAAAAGTTTATGCAAGCATTCCAATTATTAATAAATGCCAAAAGCGGTAGAAAATGATAGTGTAAGCTTCCTACTGACGTAATTATGCCGCAGAACTTCTCCGGTCAAAATCTCCGAGGACGCTCTTTTCAAGGTCGTACCTTACAGGTGCTACTTTAGCTACGCAGATATCCGCAGTACAGATTTTACAGATGCAAACCTGACAGGCGCAAAGTTTTGTCACGCACAAGCGGGGCTGCAGAAGACGTTGGGCTATTTTACTTGTACTGGTTTCGTGGTTACTAGCGGGAGTATCAGGCTTTTTCTCAGCTTCTGCTGGTGCTTTGGTGTCGTTGATCCTCGACAGTTCCAGCTTAGCAAACCAAATCGCTGGGTGGACAAGCTTACTTGTACTGATTGTATTTCTTAGAGTTATTATTCGTTTTGGCATAGAAGCAAGTGTAGCAACCGTTGCTGGAGCATTCGCTGTCGCCGTTGCAGGAACCGGAGCGATCGCTGTTGCTGTTGTTGTCGCGAGAACATTTGCCATCGCTGTTGCTGGAGTGTTTGCCATTGCTGGAACATTCGCGATCGCAGGAGCGTTTGCTGTTGCTGTCGCTGTTGCTTTTGCTATTGCAAGAGCGTTCGCTGTGGCGGGAGTGTTTGTCTTTGCCGTCGCTTTCGCTATTGTTGGTGCTTTTGCTGTCGCTGGGGGGTATGCTGTCGCCTTTGCTATTGTTTTTGCTGTTGTCTTTTTCTTAGTTGGTACTTACATTGCTTGGCGAGCGCTACAGGGAGAAGAAAAGTTTGCTTCGATACGCAACTTTGCGATCGCGATCGCAGCTTTTCAAGGGACAAGCTTTCACAATGCTGACTTAACAGATGCCAACTTCAGCCAAGCCACTCTTAAAAGTACAAACTTCTGCAAAGCCAAACTCACCCGCACTTGCTTGCAAAAAGTCAAAATGCTTGATCGCGTTCGCGCTGGAACGACTTATTTAAAACACGCTAAACTGCGGCAAGTCTTAATTACAGGACAAGGGCAAGAAAAGAAATTTGACAATTTTGATTTACGAGAGGTGAACCTCAAGGGAGCAAACTTAGCAGACGCCAGTTTTGTAAGTGCTGACTTGAGCGAAGCTAATTTGCAGGATGCTGATTTATCGAGAGCAAAGCTGGTAAAAACACAGTTAGACGGAACTGATTTTACAGGCTCTACTCTAACCGGGGCATATATTGAGGATTGGGGTATTACCAATAAAACGAAATTTACTGGAGTCAAATGTGAGTATGTGTACATGAAACTGCCCACAAAAGACAACCCCGATCCCTTGCGTAAACCGGATAATAGACAGGAAGTGTTTGCGGATGGAGAGTTTGGCGACTTTATCAAACCAATTTTTGACACCCTTGACCTTTACCATAATCACGGTGTTGACCCCCGCGCTATTGCGATTTCCTTGAAACAGTTAGCAGAGGATAATCCTCAAGCAGAACTGCAAATTGTGGGGATGGAAGTTAAAGGTGAAAATAACTTTTTACTGAGAGCCAAAACTGCACCAAATACTGATAAATCTGAACTCAGTGCCAAGTATTTTGAGACTTACAATCAGTTAAAAAACTTACCAGCACAAGAAATGAAATTACTGCTAGCTGAACAAGATAGCAGAATAGTCAATTTAGAGAATATGGTACAAACGGCATTATACAGTTCTCATTATTATGCCGTCAAAACTATTTTGATTTTAGCGGCTAATCCCAAAACGACTTCTTCTTTGAGATTAGATGAAGAGGTAAGGGAAATTGATGCAGGATTGCAGCGAGCTAAAAAACGGGAACAATTTGACCTGAAACAACGCTGGGCTGTACGCATTCGCGATGTTTCCCAAGCTTTATTAGATTTTAAACCGCGAATTGTGCATTTTTCTGGTCATGGTTCAGGAGATGATGGTTTAGTGTTGGAAGATGAAATGGGAAATGTGCAACTTGTAGATGGGGAAGCACTGGCTGAACTCTTTAAGTTATTTGCGGATCATGTTGAGTGCGTACTGCTAAATGCTTGTTATTCAGAAGTTCAGGCTCTGGCAATTGTCAAATATATTCCTTATGTTATTGGTATGAATTGGGCGATTGGGGACAAAGCCAGTATTGAGTTTGCTGTGGGCTTTTATAGTGCATTGGGGGCTGGGGAATCAATTGAGTTTGCTTATCAATTTGGGTGTAGCGCTATCCGATTGGTAGGGTATCGCGAACATTTAACTCCTGTTCTCAAAAAGAAGCAATGACTTGGAGAATTGCCAGTAAACTAATATTCAAAACTGCTTTAGCTAAATCTATAGCAATCCTAAATCATTCATGAGAAATTTAGAACCGATTGGGCGAATAGAATTCGCTACTATACAAACAAAGTCCACCTACGTGGACTTAATAGAATAACCCGCGCAGGCGGTGAGACAGCGCTGCAGGAGGGTCTCCCTCCGTAGGCGACTGCGAACCCGAAGGGGTTTTGTCTGTGTAGCCGCGATTTATAATCGCTAAAACTGAATCAATTTTTACTTTTGAACGTGATGTTAAATCTACGTGTTTTCTCACCATTCAATTAGGATTGCTATACACCGCAAAATTCTCTATCTTCCAATATTACTTTCTTATAGTCCTTTAATAAGAGACCATTTATAAAGTAAATACAGATTGATGCATCCCCATAGAGTGCGGTCAATAACTATGTATAGGGCTTCCTCCAGTTCAAATTCCCGCAAGAGCCAGAGCTACTGCTAAGAACTTCAGAGTTTTTACCTTGTGATAGTTGTCCTATATATTATGATATTTACAGCACTTTCCATAGAGCCCACTGCCGCCCTATGTCTTTAATAACATGACATATCTTCACTATTGCTTCATCCTTGCCTAGAATGGAAATGATGGGGGTCAATACCCGAAAATCACATAACAAGCTCCTACGGTTGCGACTAGCCAAGATGTGAAGCATCTCAACCCAAAGGTTATGGAGTTCAGCGTGAAAAAGCTTTGGTAATATGAGTGCTATTACTCTCAAAGCATCGGCACGATCAAAATCATTCTCAATTGCCAGTGTCACCTTCAGTGCCTCTTGTAATTCGTCTGAGGTTAAGTGGGGTGCTAACGCACTTAAAGCCAAGGCTTTAAAAAACTCATCTTCAAGTGCCAGTATCTCTTGCAGAACCCGATATACTTGCTCTAAAGGCAAGTGTGGTGGCAGAACGCTTAGAACTTGAGTTTTGTGTTCTTTATGTAGTTGGTTATGTAGTTGGTCTAATTGTAAGCGGAATGCCATTGTACTGAGAACCTGAACTTTAAAATACTCATCTTCAAGTGCGTGTATTTCTTCTAGAATCTTGTGTATTTGGTTTGAGGGCAAGCGGAAAGTCAGTGTGCTGAAAACTTTGGCTTTATAAGACTTATTCTCAATTGTCTGTACCTCTTGCAGAATGTTATATAGTTGGTCTGAAGGCAAATATGTTGCTAAAGCACTTAGAACTTGAGTTTTGTTGTCTTTATTTTGAAATGCTTCTACCTGTTGCTGGATATTATGTATAAGGTCTGGCGTTAAGTCAGGAGTAGTAGCTATTCCTTTTAAAGCTTTAGCTTTAGAAGACTCATCTTTAAGCGCCTGTACCTCTTGTAGAATTTTGTATAGTTTTTCTGAGGGTAAACAGATTGCCATATCACCTGGAGTCAAGTCTTTGTAATACTGATAGTCAATTACCTCTATCTCTTTTGATAGCTCTGCCTCTTCTAGAACCTTATGTAGTTGGTCTGAAGGCAACTGAGCTAACAAATGTCTAAGAGTCTTAGTTTGGTCATAATCATCCTCAATTGCTTGTACCTCTTGCAGAATCTTATGTAGTTCGTCTAAGGACAAGTACATGGCTAAAACACTCAGAACTTGATATTTGTAGTCTTTGTTTTGAAATGCTTCTGCCTGTTGCTGGATATTATGTATAAGGTCTGGCGTTAAGTCGGGAGTAGTAGCTATTCCTTTTAAAGCTTCAGATTTATGAGACTCATCTTTAAGTGCCTGTACTTTTTCTAAAATCTTGTCTAATTGGTCTAAGGGTAAGTGTAGTGCTAGTGCGCGGAGAACTTCAGATTTCTCAGACTCATCTTTAAGTGCCTGTACTTTTTCTAAAATCTTGTCTAATTGGTCTAAGGGTAAGTGTAGTGCTAGTGCGCGGAGAACTTTAGATTTCTCAGACTCATCTTCAAACTGCTGTACCTCTTCTAGAATTTTATATAGATGACCTGAGGGTAAGTGTGGTGCTAGCGCGCGGAGAACTTCAGATTTGTCGGATTCATCCTCAAGTGCCTGTACTTTTTCTAAAATTTTGTCTAGTTGGTCTGAAGGTAAGTGTGGTGATAAAGCACTCAAAACTAGAGTCTGGGAATTCTGATGAAAGGCTTCTGCCGCTATCTGAATTTTTTCTACAAGGTCTGCATTCAAATGAGGAGAAGTAGCTAATCCACTCAAGGATCGACTTCGAGAATACTCATTTGCCTCCGGATCATCCACATCCAGTGCTACCTCCAAAGCCTTTGGTAGCAAATCTTCTGGTAAATAAGGTGCTAGTCCAATTAGAACATCAGCTCGGTACTGTCCGTCAATTTTTCGTGACATCTCTAAAACATTTAGTAACAATTCCCTAGACTGTTGGAGATACTGTGGTAATATGCTCAAAGTTTTAGCCCGCTCGAATTGATCCGAGATTTCGTCTGCTACCTCTAAAGCTTTTGATAATTGCTCCAGAGACAAGTAGGGAACCAGCATCCTTAGAGCTTGGTTTCTATCTTTATCATTCTTAATTTCTTTTTTTACTTTCTCTAGAATCTCTAACAACTCTTGGTTCAAGTATTGTGACAGGGCACATTTTACCTGAGTTTGGTAACTCTTACTTGAAATTTTTTCTGCTACTTGTAAGAGCTTTTGCACTACTTGAGGTTCCAGCGATTGGGGTTCCAGTTTACTTAGAATTTGTAAATTTATTTGTTGATTAGATAACAGTTGTTGGAAATAAGCCAAGCCATTCGCTGAGTCTTTCTTCAGCAGTTCTATAACTAATTCAGTTGGAAGATTTTCAGACAAGCTGTTAATGGATGAGGTTATTAAGGCGTAACGGCATTGCAGAACAATTGACTGGGAGGATTGGGAAGTAGTGAATTCTTGTTCTGCAATTTCCCAAGCAAGTGCTACATCTGCCAGAAAACCTAAAGTATCGCCTTTTGAATTTTTGGCATCGAACCAGGCGTTACGTCTGTCAGTGGTTTCTATAGCCAGCAGATTATGTAACTCTTCCGGTTGCTCCGCTTGCACCAAATGGAATGCCAAATATTGCCGCCCATAGTCATCTTCTACAGTTTTTCGGATATCAACCTCTGTCCAGGCTTTTACCCCCGCTTTATAATAGTTGACAACTCGCTGATTTTGCTCAACAGCATTGACATAGCAGTAAGAATAACGTGTGTTTTCTTTAGTATTGGGTGATGTAAAAAATTCTGGTAAGGTGCTGTGATAGAGACGGTAACTATTATCGAGCTTATCTAGGAATTGGCGTAGACGCTCAATAGCTTTATTCAAGTACTTTTCAGGAACTGCGCTAAACTTTTGAATTTGCGGAGCAGTTAATGGCTCACGAGCAACTGTAAGAATCCCAATAATTGGTTGATAAAGATCTTCCCAAATCGTTTCCCAAATGAAAAAATCACCAGTTTTAGGATTCCATATTTGAGTCTTACTAACAGCATCCTTAATTTTCCCCAAGAAAAAAGCATAAAGGTCTTGCAAGGTATCTGGTAATTCAAACAGATTCAGAAGCTCTTTCAGCAAATCCTGTTGATTCTGAAGGATTGCTGCATCAACAGCACGACCGATCACCCCCAAATACCCAAAATTACCATTCGCTTTGTTAACAACTTGTTGAACAAAGTTATCAGCAGCTTGATTATCAGCTTTTAAGGATGCTTCTACCTCTGGTACTTTAACCAACAAATCAGCATAAGCAGTTAAATCCTCCCGAACTTTAGGATACTCTTGTGCAATCGTCATTTCTTGGAGCCAATGCTGTTGCATTCCTCGAAACTTATTCAGCAGCTCATCATCAGGTCGAGAGGTCAGAACAAAACGTAGATTAGCAGGTAACTCTGGACAGTTAGCGAGCCATTCCAATAGGGATTTCTCAGCATCGCGGTATTGCAGTTCATCCAAGGCATCTACCAAAACTACCATTCTCTGCTTTTGATTCTCGCGGTGACTGAGGGCGATCGCGGGATCAATCAGTGCCCAATATTGCAGGTTTTCAATGGGGAGCGATCTATTGTCTGCATACCACTGTTCAACCCGAATACCTGTAACTTTGCCTTGATTGCGATCAACCTCTTGCTGAATCTGCAGCACCTGTTGATAGAAGGGGGAGGCAAATAGCTCGCCAATTTCTGCTCCTATCACCTCGCTTGTTGCACCAGTTGTACCAATTCGTTGCTGAACTGTAATCTTGAATTGATCCTGTTTAAATAAATCAGGGTAGATCGCAGCCAGTTGAAAACCAACCTGCAACAGGAACGAGTGGGCACCTACATCCCCCAGAGGGGTGCGCTGATCCCGACGGATAAAATAACGGCACCAATCGGGATGCTGATCAGCCAGCCATGCCATGAATGCCGATTTACCTGCACCTGGTTCAGCGGTCAACAGCAGGAAACGGCAGTTTGGATCAGCCAGCTTTGTATCAACTTTTTCTGCTAGCCAGGATCGCTTCACAAAACGGGGAGAAGCTACATAAGATTGAATAATATCCTTGAAAAATAAGTCGCTATTAGGCTGATAGCTCATAAGTATTTGTATCTATTTAGTAAAGTTAAGTAAAATATCTGTCTCGTAAGGGTTTCATAAATTTGAATCAGTAAAGCACTGATTTACTGAAAATGAGTCCTAGCAATTAATTCAGTATCCTTAAAATTCACTTTACGAATAGGCTATTACGCAAAATTAATGATAGATATTTCTCTATATTTACGAAAAATATTCTCCTAACTGGCATTTGCGAAATTTCCCAATTTGTCTTGTATAAGTTAATAACCAAAAATAATATTATCGGAGACACCAAAATGCTGAAGCCAAAACAAGCTGAATCAGTAAAATCTAGCTTATATTCAAAGAACTTGAAAAGTTATCTAGTTGGCAAATTTATCAAATCTAAGCTTTATTTACTTATATTGCTTACTGTTTCTACTGGAGGAATTTATATAGGAAATATTATGGTTCCTGAGCAAACTCCTCCAGCTCAAGCTCAGAGTAGGGATGTTGTAATAAAAATCTTAGGTAAAGGACAGATAGACAAGAAAGTAGTGAGAATACGCCCAGGTCAAGCTGTTAGATGGGTTTGCGTCAATAATAACTATGTCAGACGAAAACAACACACTATTCAATTTGACCACACCCCCTTGGAAGTACCCTACTCTGAGGAGGGTTTGAAGCTAGAATTCGAGTACGAAGACGAATACACATACTTCGTTGATGGAGTTCCGTATTACATAGTAGTTTCTCGCTGATAGCAAAAGCAGGAATATCTCTCATTTGACGTTGACTAATGTGCTTTATGCTTCGCGCAGGGAAGCCCATTAGTCAAGATGGCATCACCGTGGCAAAAAAGATTTTTTGTACGCTATCCGTTAGTGTTGGAATTTTTATCAAATTTACTCTTTTCTATGCCCTCAACTGAAGCTAATTATTACTTGACATCACTACCCCTTTCATTTTACCATTCTCAAATGTATCAGCACCTTGAGAGACCTCGATATTCAAGTTACCTTTTGTTGGTTCTCCTGTACTTTCAACACCTATCATTTCACCATTTGTGAATTTTCTAACCTTTTGCTCTACCTGTACCCGCGTCAATTCAGTTGGTGAGTTTAGAATCTCTAAAGGCAAAGGTTCTATTCCCCAACCGTAATGTGCAAGTGCAATATCTATTGCAAACTGGAAAGATCTGCGTGGATTAGAAAGTTGCTCGCTACCAGCATCAAGCGCTCGATTAAAATCCAAAAAACCATTTTTTCTTCCTTTGGCTTCTGGTTCTTCCGAATTAACGAAGCTATCTGTATGAGCCAAACCTGTGCATTCAATGGCTATATACGCTTCATCATCAATGAGTTGTTGTAATTCTTGAAGTTTTTCTTCTCCAGTTAACAAGTCTGGTTCGCCGTTTTCTTTACGAAAGAGTTGTAGCTCACGTCGCCCCGGATTGTTCCATCCATCATTTTGACAATTATGATTAAGAGACACTGCTGCTAAAGCATGTCCATCAATAATAATGAGCATAGGTAATAGATCGTATCCCAAACATAGTCCACAAAAAAGTAGTGCTAAATCAAGACAAGTTCCTAAACCAGGAGAAGAGAGAATTTGAGATGGTGATCTGATTAACTGTTTTGTTGTATTAGGATGATAATCTTCATAACTATACCTAATCTTCTTAGCGACTAAACATTCATAAATCATTTCAATTAATTTGCGACGGTCTTTTTTCTTTTGCACCAGATCAAAGGGATTTTCGGGTAACTTAGGTAACAGTTCTATTACTTTTTTATTTACAAATCTTACTAGAAATTTTTCTTCTACTTTTGTCCATTCATACATATAAATAACTCCTAGACATAATATATTTTAATTAGAAAAATTTAACTAATTACTTCAAACAAATCATGAACAGGATTTGGTGCTTGAGAATTATAACTTCCTGTATCTACTTTTAAACGGTAAAGACCAGGTTCTAAACTATCTATATTCAACACCCATTCGTTATCTTGTTCTTGAAACTCTAAATTTTGTGAAAAGTCATTTTCATAATTAAGTGTAATCTCAGCTTTCAGTTTTTGAGTCTTAAAATTAATTACTCTTGCACTTATTCTTATAAGTTCCTTTTTTAAATAGATATCATCAAGGTAAAGACTTATAGCAGATTGTTCTGCTGTTTCTGGGTTAACTTCCGGTCCGCGAATATTTCCCAAACCTTTAGTTTGCATTTCCTTAAGGCGTTGGAGAAGCTGTTGTAAAATTTGACTGCTATTCTGAAGAGAACAATGCCGTTCAGCAATATAAGTATTTCTAAATTCTTCAGAAAGCTCAATAGGGATTGCTGACAAGTAAGGAACAGTTCCATCTCCACCTTCCAAAAGCGGATCTATACCTTCTGGTAAATCATTGCTAAGTATGATTTGTCCGTTAACCAAACTAGCTGATTGCATCGTAGGTTGTTTGATGCCAACTATAGGGATTGTTTTATAAAACTTACGATATTCCTCGTTATCTTTATGACTTTCCACAGCCGCTTCAATTTCATAGTGAAAATTGAGAGCATCTTTAGCTCTTTCTTGAACAATATTGTGGAGGTTCGGAGTTTCTGCAATACGCTGGTATTGTTCACCTACTTTAAGCATCGGATATCTTGGTAGCAATTGGTAGACTGAAGGCAGCGAGCGTAAAACATCTGTAAGTTCAACAAACAGTTGCTTATATCCATTTGCTAAATAGTTGACTGCATCAACTGATCCCCGATGAGATGTACCGAAGGTAAACAAGGCTTTACAGTCTCGCCATCCTTCTAAAACTTCCAAGTAATAACGGGAGATTAGCCCACCCATACTATGTGCCAAAATAATTATCTTGGCATTTTTATTACCAGTGTATTCCCGCCACTGCTTTAACCGTTCATCCAGCAAGCGTTTGAGTAATCGAGCCGTGACACGATTATCACGCCGCCAATCGTAGGGAAACTTCAAAAAATTGGCTGGCTTGTCGTTGTTATAAATATCACCCTGTTCTACAACAAAATTCTCAGTTATCAGACGTGAGAGCATAGTGTAGCCATCAATCTTAACTAGCCCTGGAATTAAGTGAGCATCTTCTATTAATCTGGTAGCTTTGATACCATCTCCCAAATCCTCTACTTCCGGATCGTCACTACCATTAAGCTTGAGTTGCTCAACCCAATTATCACGCTCAGTTAATGCTTTCCATCCAACCTGTCTGGAAATAGCCCAAATATCTTTGCCATCCTTTTGGAGAACACTGCCTGTGATTCCAGGTATAACCACTACAATATCTTCCATTCGTGTTTTTTGCATTTTTATCTCTCTATCTTGACAACATAAAACAGCAGCAACGCAAGTAGCTTGCGCTTGTATATAGGTAATAGATGTATCTCCTTTATTGATATGCAGTGAGACGCATAAGTTCTGATATTGCAGATTTACTTAAAAAAATTCATAACCTTCGGTTATGTTACTGAACAAGTATTTTAGTAACAGCATTAATTATTTTTAGGTGTAAGTAATAGCTTTTTTATCTAGTAACGGAAATCATTATTGCATAACTCGTTCAGAAAAATCTACCTAAAGAGAGGGTTTTCTATAAAAAATATATCTTTAGGTAGAGAACAAAATCTTTTTTTTAAGTAGAGGAAATAATTTATATAGGTGCAAGCAAAAGTAACTTATGCAGTTTTGAAGAAACCTTGCAATAAAACTTCGGAAAATAATGGCTCCTAACCCCTCCCGTCGTTACAGGTGTAGTTTTTTAATTTGGGGATGAGTTGATACTCTCAAACAAATTAGACTTTGGACAAAAACGAAGATTATGGTTCGTGGACATTTTCCGCGAACAAGATACAGACATAAAAAAATGATGGTGCAAGAAGCACAACAAGCTGCAATGGTTGGGCGCATCGGGGTGATAGTGCAGGATAACAGAGTAATTTTGTACTACCTTTCAGGCGTCAGTCTTAACACCACCAAAAACTGGTGGGGTCTACTTTTTTATAAAGAATCCTCAAAGAAATCATTACAATTATAAAGTTATAAAGTCTAAAATAAGTATTTTTTAAAAGTGATACATATATATACTTATATCAGTTGATGTAAGGAAAAACAGATATAAGAAAATACGAAATTTGATAGCAGACTGAAGGCGAGGAATTGGTACAAAATAGCAGAAACATAAAGTTGATAGAATTCTGCTCATGAAATACGACATTCCCGAGTACAACAATGACCCATATCTGAGCTACGAAGAAATGGAAGGATATCCAATTGTAGGGGCGAAAAAACGGAGCATTCAAGAAAAAAGTTCAATTGCACTGTTGATGGCAGCAGCAGCGGGACTGATGATAGTAGATATTTCCCTACACCAGCTAATCATGTCCTCCCTAATACTTCTCACCGCCATTGTTCTAGCAGTCCCTAAAGAAGCCAACAAGCTGCTAACAAAATTTGAGAAATTGCAGCGAAAAATGGGGATGAACTTATATGGAATCTTGTTGACGATTGTGGCAGTAATCTTTATGCTGGACTTCGCCACCGCCCCAGCTTCTGCACAATTTTTAAATAATGCAGAAACATGGATGACAAGTGCTTTTACAGGCATTTCAGCAGATGCTATCAAACTAGTTTTCAACGTTTTGAGGGGGCTATTCCTAGTCTATCTGGGTATTTCTCTAGTAAGGATTGTGAATGCTGCCAGAAACGATGAAGACTGGCAAAACCTAGCAAGAACACCATTGATTATTGCTGTCACAGTAGTAATTGGGGATATTCTTTCAGGATTAGTTACTGGTGGTGGCGGTGGTGGCGGAATATAATCACGCCTTCCGCCCGTAAGTTTCATAGCGTAGTTTCAGGCTGGAACTATCCCCAAGATCCGAATAGATATGTCAAAGCGGAGTAGAGAATTTAGAACAGTTAACCGAGTTTTGGGAGAACAGCCCAGAATTGGTCCGTTTCCCGCAGATCAAGTATTTCCCTGGACGGTAATTGCAATGGCTGCATACTTTATCTGCAAGGAAATGTTGCAAGCATCGTGGTTAGTAACTGGGTTAATAATTGCTTGGGGATGGGCGACCTGGTGGACTCTGACCAGCAACAAAAACTGGTTATCAAAGTTTGTAGGAGTACCCAGAATCACCAAAGGATACAAACACTTTTACTCTTTTGTACAACAGCCAGGAACTCCAACATTAAGTTCTAGAAAAAGAGTGAGACCCCGAAAATAAGTATTCATCTAATACACTAATACAGTTAAAAACGGTTCGTCACAATGAGTTCTTCAATTAAGGGAAAACCGCCTAAAGATAAGGTAGGAATCAAAACTATCTCCACCAAAGAAATTGCAGTAGCTAAGCGCCTTACTCCCTTTGAGGACTTAACTCATATAGCAGGTATTGCTAGCATTTCGATTGGGGGAAGAAAGGATATTGGAGCAATTATTCTCAAAAAGAATGATGGATTGCAAATCAAATTCTGCTTTGACTGCCAAGGCATTCACCCCTCTGTGTCAGAAGAACAAATTGTGCCGATTTTCGAGGGGATAGAAGCAGGACTCAAAGAAATCCCCTACGGAGAAACACTTACCCTCCATCTCGGTTCGTTTACTGAAGATTTTGACCGCCAGCAGGAATTAAAAGCGATAGAGTCTGGATGCACCAGAGAAGAACTGATGCTACTGATTAGGTCGGAAAGACTAAGAATCAGAGAACTGACCAAAAATGGGACTCGCAAAAACAAATTTCTCAGAATCTACTGCACTTACACCGTGTCAGGCAGTGAGGATGGAAAGACCGCAGATATTGTAGAAAAATTCATTCTGCACATTTTAGACACTTGGGACAAATTCACCGGTCAAATCCACCAAGTTAGATACCAAAGAGTTGAGTCAATTCTAAAAAACTCTTTTACCTCTGGATTTCAACTTTGGGAACAAACCCTCACTAACAAGATGGGGTTGAGTCTTAGGGCTTTGAGCGCTGACCAGATATGGGCAGTCTTGTGGAAACATTTTAATACTAGCACTCCCCCTACCATACCCCACTTACTAATTTTGGATGAAGATGGGGTGAGGGAGGAGCAAAATAGCGACTACCACATCCGCCATCTTATTTTGGAAAGGGAAGAGTCTGTCCCCTTCCTAGACAGAGCTTGGGTGAGGCTGCAAAACCACTATATAGGTACGCTTACTTTCACAGAAAAGCCTGCGGGCTGGGTAGATGAATATGCTCAGTTGCGTTATCTGTGGGAGCTAATTGCTAGAGACAAAGTTTCTGACACCGAGATTATCTGCCAACTGAGTAGGGCGAACGAAGCTCTGGCAAAAACAGCGTTACAGAGAATCACAAAACAATCCATCGTCTCCTCTGCCATGTCGGCGGAGAAGAACAGTGTGGATGTGAAAGCTAACCTAAATATGGAGGAAGCGATCTCCGCGCAGGAAACCATATATAAAGGTGCTGTGCCAATCCACACCGCTGTTGTCTTCCTCGTCCACCGTCCTGAGCGAGAAAAGCTAGACGAAGCTTGCCGCTATATCTCCAGTTGTTTCCTGCGTCCTGCTGTTGTTGTGCGAGAGATGGAGTATGCATGGAAAATTTGGTTGCAGTGCTTGCCAATTGTGTGGGAGAACTTGCTCACCAAACCCTTCAACAGACGACTGCCTTACTTCAGTGGGGAAGTGCCAGGACTGATGCCTCTCATCAAAACAGCAACTGGGGACAAGTCTGGGTTTGAATTAATTGCTGAAGAAGGAGGTACTCCCGTCCACCTTGACCTCTACAAAAACCACAAAAATCTTGCTGTTTTCGGTACCACTAGGGCTGGTAAATCTGTGCTAGTTGCTGGACTATTAACCCCTGCTTTAGCTCAAAATATCCCTGTAGTTGCTTTGGATTATCCCAAGCCAGACGGCAGCAGTACCTTTACTGATTACACCAATTTCATGGGGGAGGAAGGTGCGTATTTCGACATATCGAAAGAAGCAAATAATCTGTTTGAGTTACCTGATTTAAGGGGCTTAGATACAGAGTTAAGGAAGGAGAGAATAACAGACTTCAAGGAGTTTTTGAAATCAACATTAATGACAATGGTGTTAGGAACCAATTTGATTGGGATGGACTCAACAAGGATCAGCAATATTGAGAGCATTCTCACTCTGGCAATTGAGACATTTTTCGCAGATGATGATATTAAGCTGAGATACAAAGAAGCTTTAGAAAAGGGATTGGGAACACCAGAATGGAACGATACGCCAACCCTGGAAGATTTCTACAATTACTGCTCTCCCGGCTACATAAAATTAGACACTATCACTAACAATAGTGAGGATATTCTCAAAGCCTTAGACCAAATCAGATTAAGATTGAGATTCTGGCTTAACAGTAGAGTAGGTCAATCTATCAGCAGACCTTCCAGTTTTCGCACAGATGCCAAGTTGCTGGTGTTTGCTCTACGTTCTCTTTCCAGTGAGGGAGATGCAGCAATACTTGCATTGAGTGCTTATGCAGCAGCACTACGTCGCGCTCTTAGCTCCAAAGCCTCAATTTTCTTTTTGGATGAAGCGCCGATTCTCTTTCAGTTTGAAGCCATTGCAGAGCTAATTGGAAGGCTCTGTGCCAATGGTGCAAAAGCTGGTATTCGAGTAATTTTATCTGCCCAAGAACCGGACAGTATCTACCAAAGTAAGTCAGCCTCTAAAATCTTTGCCAACTTGACAACCAGGTTGATAGGACGGATTCAAACCAGTGCTGTAGACCCATTTATTAAACACTTTAAATATCCCTATGAAATCATCTCTCGCAACAGCACAGAAGCTTTCTTCCCCAAAAAGGAAGGCATTTACTCTCAGTGGTTGCTCGACGACAATGGCAAATTCACTTTCTGCCGATATTATCCAGCACACTGTCTGTTAGCATCAGTTGCCAATAACCCACAAGAGCAAGATATGAGGACATTATTCCTCAATAAATATAAAGATGATCCAATGTTAGGAATGGTGCGCTTCTCTGAGGCATACATAAAGATGATTCGTGGAGAAGAGTTGACAGGCGAAGCATACAAACTAATAAATCAAGCCAAATCTAAAGTTATTCAAAATAATAATTCAACAAAAGACTTAAATAAGGTTGCATAAATGCTTCCCCTCCACAATTACCACAATCATTCTTTTTAAAAGGATAATGTAATGAAACTCAAAATAAACAATCCGAAAGTGATAATAAGTAGTGCAGTAATAGGAGTCTTGTTAGCAACAACAACATTGCCCAGTTATGCTTTTGGAGTACCATTAAACATCAACCAAACTCTCGACAAAGTACTGGGACAACTTTCCGGATACTTCAAAGGCATCACCGCCAAAGTTGAGGAGGAAATCACAACAAGTTGGGGAAATCTACAAAAGGATGCTTTGGCTGCACTTGAAGGCTCACTTGGAGATATGGAGCAGCCAGACCCTACCAAAGCGGCGCAGAAGTTAGCAGAAAAAGTCAAAGAAAAAGGAGGTACTTTTGCAGAAACCAGCACAGTCATTGGTGCTGTGGAAGCTGGAAAAGAACTAGAGAGAACCACAACTAGAGCATCAGTCGCCAGCGTGTTAAGTTCGGAAGGGCAACAGCGGACAAGAGCGGAGATTGATGCTACCAAAGAGACAGCAAACAATGCTCAACAACTAGCGGAAGACGCCCAAAACGCAGACTCTTCCCAAGACGTTCTTAAAGCGATCGCCGCTCAAAATGCTCAAGTAGTATCAATGCTGGGACAGTTGAGAACTGATGGCTTGCAGCAACGCTTCGGAACTCAGTACAGTAACCTGATGCTTTCCCAAATCGCAGAAAATGGGGCGGAGCAGAACCATACCCAAAGAGTGATAACTGCAGGTGCTACAAGCCAGTTTTTGGAACTAAGTGGATGGAGCCGATTAGATCCGTCCTACATTGGTAACAAGTAAGCACCTATAAACCATTATCAACTACTCCCTAGGTGCAAGTAGTTGATGATACCCCTGTTCTACTAATGCAGATATATATGATTGGGCAAGCAGTAATAGCAGCTAACAACTTTGGTGCAGGACAGTTATTAGAAAATGCTGCTGCTGGAGCCAGCTTAGTAGCAGATGGGTTCAATCAACTGTGGGAGCAGACACTCACTGGCGGGTTGTACGCTTCTCTGTGTAAGGTAGGAGTGTTGTTTGCGGTAGGTTCTCTTGCGCTGTTTATGGTGCAGTGGGGCAAACAGATGCTGAACGGCGAGGAGCAAAGAGCTGTTGCCGAATTGATTTGGCCTTTGGTAGTTGCCCTACTACTAGCTAACAACGGCAAAATTTTAGCGAGCGGCACCTTGATGTTGCGAGGGTACATTAATACTGTAAATAATTACGTGCTAGAGTACACAGCGGCAGATGCAGACTTGAGAGCGGCGTACCAACAAGGGATAGGACAAGCGGCGGTAGAAGCAGCTGTGGGCAACGCCATCCAACAATGTCGTTCTGCCCAACTGTCGAATCAAGAACAAATAGAATGCCTGAAGCAAGCTAAGGAAGAATTACAAGCAAAATTCCCCAACATTTTTCAAGGCGATAAAGGGGAAGGAATAGGTGGCTGGGTACTCCAAGGACTAGACAAGATTGACCAAGCTGCTCAAGAAGCTGATGGTGGTAGTAATCCTATTGAAGGAATTGCCAACAAACTAACTGCTGCATCTAGTGCTGCTATCGGTGCAGTTGTAACCAGCTTTATAACCAGCCTCTTACTAGCACTAAATAATGCTTATCAATGGGGGTTAGAATTAGCGCTCCTCTTGACAGCGTTGATTGGTCCGTTAGCAGTAGGTGGCTCCCTCATGCCCATAGGAACTAAAGCGATTGTTGGATGGCTAACAGGATTTTTCACTGTTGCCATTGCCAAATTATCTTTCAATATTATCTTGGGTTTGGCAGGACAACTGGTTGCTAGTGCCCAAGCAAGCCAACCGATGATTTTCCTAGCATTTATCGGAATTGTTGCCCCATTTTTGGCAACTGGAATTGCAGCTGGGGGAGGAATGGCAGTACTAACACAACTAAATAAAGGTGCAGAATGGGTCGCCAGTGGCGCGACGACTGCTGGTAGCGTTGCACTCTCCGCCACCATCAGCAGAATTAGCAAAACAATCAAAAAATGACTCAAATTAAAAAATGCTACAGAAATCCAAAGCCAAAAACAGTAAACAACCTTTAAGACTACTTAGTTCTGGACAATCTGTTTCCAACCCTATCGCAATTGTCGCAGTTTCAACACTCGCATTAAGTGCTTTATCATTCCTTATCCAAATCACTAACTATGGAGCAACCTCAAGCCTAGCTCGCAAAGAAGCACCTTCCTTAGTACAGCTAGTTGATGGCAATACAGTAAATGTTAAAGCCCTTGACCCTAAAGAACGTTCTCCTGAAGTCATTAAGAAATTTGTCAGCGACTCAATGGTGAAAATGTTCAATTGGGACGGCTTAATGCAATCAACTTCTAGGGATGGAGAAGTAGTAACAAAACCTGATATAGGGGTTGAAATTAAGCTAGAAAAAGGTAAGAGTCGGGTAACAACTAAAGCTTGGGAAGCAGCATTTGCGCTTACAGAGAAAGAGGACTTTAGAGCTAGCTTTTTAAAGAAACTTGCGGAAGTCACTCCTCCTGGCGCATTTAATGGAAGCATTCAAACATCCCTAGTTCCCCGCTATGTTAGTGAACCCAGAAAAATTGGGTCAGGAAAATGGCAGGTTGATGTAGTTGCTACCCTTGTCACCTTTTCCAAAGAAGATAATGCAGGAAGTGGAATAGCTTTCAACAAAACTGTTACCGTCCAAGCTATCAGCACTCCCCAATCCCCTCCAGATACTACAGAGATTGCTAAAAAAATTTACCAGGCTCGCCGCTCTGGTTTAGAAATTACTGAAATCGTTGATTTGGATTTACAGAAAAACCAGCAATAGCCATCGCTAAATTTATGAGTGATAATCAAACAAATTTTGATAATAATGGTCAAAATAATGGACACTTCAATTCTCCAAGTAATACCCGGCAGCTACTAGAGGATGATGAAACCTCAGCATCCGAGACAGAGAATGTTAATAATGGTGATAATGGAAATAAAAAAAGTACAGTAAATAGTCTCCTGCACCTAGAAGAAGATGAAACTTCCCTGTCAGAAGTAGAGGATGATGATAGTGAGGATTCAGCAAATGAAGATCCGGCTCTAGTACAAACCAAACATTCCTTAGTCAACTCTCCCTGGTCCCGGTTTGGGGTGGTTGGTGGTGGAGCGGCAGTAATTTTCTTCTTGATATACCTCTTTTTAGGACCCATTATGAATGGGGACTTAGCTAGTAAGAAAAAGGAATCAAAAGTTGCAGCAATACCAACTGCCATTGAGGAGAAAAAAGAATCCAAAAAAGATGGGGATGTATATGCCAAGCTAGCACTGCAAAGACAGGCAGATGAGCTAGCGAGACTAAATGGTCAAAAAACACCAAAAGAACCAAAAGAGCCAATTAAAGCCCCTTCTGAGAACAAAGACAAGCAAGAATTGCTGCCAAAGACTGCGACTGCTAAACCAGTGCAACAGGTAGCAGCAACTACTGCGTTACCTCCTAGAAGAGTGGCACCTCCACCGCCGACTGCACCTGCGCCTCCCCCACGCATAATACGCTCTTCACTCCCACCCTCTACTTTTCTATCACCAATAGCTAAACTACAAGCAAAACCACAAGTTACTCTACTACAGAGTCAAACTGAAGTTGCTGCCAAACCCACAGACCCCCAGGCAGAGTTAGAGAGACTGCGTTCTTTGGGGAGTGCTGGACAAATTTACTACACAGCAAATGCAAGTTATACAGAAAACGGGGGTAGCTCGGATAACACAGATGACACAGACTACACACCCAGACCTAGGTTAAGCAATCGCCGCAGTTCCAAAACAGAAGAAGTTGCGGGAGGCACGAACAGTGACACAACTGCTTCCACAAGTGGCAGAATAGAACAACTCAAGCCCAGGTGGACGCCTGTAGTTTCTGTAGCTTCTAGAAATGAAGATGAGCTAAACGATACCAAAGCCAACGGAGATTACTCATCAGAAGAAGCAGGAATTATTGAGGGGAAGCAAGAGCAATACTTGGTGGTAGGGGAACAAGCAGCAGCCACCCTGGAAACTCCATTAATTTGGTCGTCCGGTGGTCGTTCAAGCAACCCCCAACCCCAATTTGTTGCTCGACTGACCGAACCATTGAGGAGCAATACTGGGGAAGAGGCGATACCAGCAGGCACACTCCTCTCAATAGAAATGCAAGGAGTAGACCCAAGTGGTAGGGCGATCGCACAAGTGACTGCAATTCTTAAAGACGGCACTGAGTATCCGGTGTCCTCTGGAACAATTGCAGTATTGGGAGAAGGAGGAAACCCCTTAATTGCCAATCAGTATCACAACAAAGGGGGAGAAATATTTAGCTTGGATGCGGGATTAGGGTTGGTATCGGGATTGGCTAAAGTAGGGGAAATCATTAACCAACCAGATGTACAAACTAGCATTTCCCAATCAGGAGGGGGATTTAGTAGCGTACAAACAAGTAGCAATGGCAGACGGTCTATTGGCGCTGCATTTTTGTCAGGAGCGTTTGGTGCCCTTTCAGAACAAGTAAAAGCACGGAACCAGAAAGCCCTACAGGAAATCATAGGAAGACCCAACATCTGGTTTGTTAAAAAAGGCACAAAAATTCTCATCACAGTCAATAGGTCGATGCAACTATGACGAAGAGCAAATCCTTATGGATATCTTTAGGATTAGCTATATCCCTGATCACGGCTATTCCTTGCTATGCAGCACAGGTTGAAGATGGTATCCACTCTGTTCGCAACATTCCTCAAAGTAAAGTGACTGGCACAGAAGCAAAGTTACAAACAGTCTATGTATGGTCAGGGCATGGGGTATCTATATCATTTTTTGAAACGGGAGAAACCATTAAGCGGGTGTGGTTGGACGACCCCTCCAGAGTGCTGATGGACGTAGACGGCTGCTTGGAAGGGCTTTCTAACAAGCAGTGCAAAAACCCAGGAGCAGGACTAATCCATCTGAGACAAATTGAACCCCTACGCATTAGAGGAATGCCCGTTGCCACCAACGGTGCTCACCTGACAGTGGTTACAGAAACGCAAGGGGGGAGAGGAAAACTTATAACTTTAGGGTGGTGATGGGCAAAGGTTCGCCAACCTACAGCACCGTGCAAATCACCCCTGACGTAACCCTAGCAGAAGTGCCACCTCCAGATTCAATAGCGATCGCCACCATCAACAGGGGCATACAGGTAGCAGCAGAAAGCAGGTGGATTACTCCTACAAATCCACTGTGGGGAAAACTGCAAAAGCTGGTGCAAGAGCTAGAGGCTGGCAGGAACCTTACTACCGCAGCCCAGAGTGCGGGAGTCTCCCAAAGGCTTGTGGAGCGGCTACTAGAATTAGGTTCTCAGTCACAAAAGTCAAGAGTTAGACAATCTCCACCTGAAACTTCTACAGCAATCATAAATAGGATGTGAACATTATTCTCTCTTCTTTCCTTTGCGTTCTGGAGCGTTCTGGAGCGGTTCGTTTCAAAATCTATGTTCACAACTACGCAGAGGATAACTTTACTGCACAAATTACAAATTCTCGTCACTAAGATACTGCTCAAAGATGTTAAGAAAAACTACCAAAAACCAAAAAAGCAAACAATCTTCCCAAACATCTTCCAATCGCCCCAATCTCAATCCTAATACCAACCTAAAATACTGGATGCTGTTTGGGTTGCTAACTAGTTTAGCAATGCATGGGTTTTTAGCCTTTCGCCCTGGTGAACTGCTGGGTTCTCTTTTAAATCAAAAAGCAACAGCAGCTACTTTACCCAATACTCCCACTATCCCCACCAAATTCTTGAATAATGCTCCTGTTCCTGACTGGGAAAACATCAATTTTAAGTCCTTCGTCTTCTCTAGTGATGGCAGCATTGAACTGCCCAAAGCCCAAATCCCTGGATACAAATCAAAAAAAGTTTGGAAGGCGGGACAAAGTTTAGATCAAGTGATGGAGGTAGGGGATTTTGAGGAAGTATTTGGGTTAGAGAATTTCAGCCTAAAGGATATTGAAAAACTGAGTAGCATTTCCCTAAAAAATACTAAGTTGTCAGACTTTTCAATTGCCAAATGGCAGACAGTACCTGAGTTGGTTAAGGCAATTCCCAAATTGGCTAATGAATATGTGGTAGATGTGCCACCAATCAAAGACTTGGTTGAGCAGACACTAAACGGAGCAGTAGGAATTGGAGAGAACCAAACAATAGAGGAATTAATAGAGCAGAACCCAGAATTAAAAGAGATAGAGTTAGGAGAAATTGATTTATCGAAATACAAGTTGACATCAATCCCAGGTATTGAGAAGGCACAACTGAAGGAATTTAGTAACTGGCAGAATGTTACCATTTCCAAAGTGCCAGGACTTAATAAGGTATCCTTCAATAATTTCCCCATTGTTCCAGTACCCCAAGGAAATATTGTGGGGAAAGTGGATTTGCCATTAAAGGAAGTAGAAAACAATCGCCAACGGTCTATTAGTGGCAGTTATCAGGAGGGATTCAATGTACCCTGTTCCCAAAACTGCGCTCATATAGAATTGTCAGGTTTAGGAGGACTAACAGGCACTCAATGGATGAGTGGTAAGTTTCAAAAAGTCAGGGGAGGATATGGAATTTTGGGTAAGCTGAATGGGGGGAAGGAGCCAACAGGGAGACATCCTTTTGGCAAGGTGTTCAAACAAGTAGTGTGGGACATCAATGAGGCAGATGGCAGCATTACCACTGCCATGTTCTTCCGCATCTGCAAACGCAGCTTGTTTGTCAATTTTGGCTGCTCCCCCTACTTCATTGGTCCCTTTCCTTTCCTTCCCTACAAAGAGAAATCCTATATCTTTCTCGGCACTCCTCTAAACGTTCCACAACAACCCAAAATTAACTAAAGTTTCCTCAACACCCACTTATAGCAAAACTAAATTAGTTCGTAGTTTCGTGCTTTCTCTTCCTCTGTGTCACGCCAGTCGCCTAGGTCGGGAAACCCTCCTGCAGCGCTGGCTCCTCTGCGTCCTCTGCGGTTCATTTCTTACAAATTAAATAGGATTGCTATAGCTGAATTCAGAATAAACATGAATTTTGACTTGAAATTTCATAATAATAAATATTTCAATATTTAGGAAAAAATGATATTATTATGAGCGATAAAATTTTTATTCAAGACCTCCAAAATCCTCAGTCTCCGATAGGCAAATATACAAGCAGCTTATTTAGTCCTAATGGCGTCATCCTAGCAGGTCTCTTGCTAGGGATTGCTGCTCTGTCCATGTTTTCTGGGGGAAAGAAGGGCAAACTGGCTACCAGCTACTTTGGGGGAGGAAAGGAGACGGCGAAAGCCAAAAAGAAAGCACTCAAACAAATTGCATCTCCCAAATGCGATAGCGCCACACTATATATTGGCAGACACAAGTTCAAGAACAAAAGAACAAAAGGGGAGAACGGGAGTGGGGGGACACCGCTATACATAACCGATGTGCAGAGAGGGACTGCTGTAATTGGAGCACCTGGTAGCGGTAAATCTTTCTCTGCCATTAACCCCATGATTTACTCTGCGATTGACCAAGGCTTCCCTATCGTCTTGTATGACTTCAAATATCCCACCCAAGCCAAAGTAGCAAGTTATGCCAAGAAGATGGGTTACGAGGTGCATGTGTTTGCCCCCGGTTTCCCCGAAAGCGAAGTTTGTAATCCTTTAGATTTCTTGCGAGATGCTACTGATGCTGAAACAGCACGCCAGCTAGCCACGGTTATTAACAAAAACTTTAAGATGATGGCATCGAGCAACGAGGATGCCTTCTTTGGTCCTGCGGGCGATCAGCTGACTGAAGCCATCCTGATGCTCACCAAGCAAACACAATATGCTGACATCATGACTGCTGCTGCCATCCTCAGTAGCGAACGCATGGTGGAACGGTTGATGGCAGCTAACCTCAACCCGTGGATCAAGATTTCCTTCGGTCAGCTGTTCAGTTCTGCTGGTTCTGAGAAAACTGTAGCAGGTATTGCAGGTACTGCCAGTTTAATGTTCACCCGGTTTATGAAGAAGAATACTCTAGGATGCTTTGTGGGCAAGACCACTCTGCCCTTAGAAATCAAGGGTAAGCAGATGATTATCTTTGGTTTGGACAGGGAACGGAGGGATGCTGTTGGTCCACTGCTGTGCAGCATTCTGCACATGACTGTTGCCAGAGCGATCGCCAAAAAACGTTTTGACCCCCTCATCGTCGTGCTGGACGAAGTGCCTTCCCTATACCTGCCCGACTTGTTCAAATGGCTCAATGAATCCCGTAGTGAAGGGTTCTGCGGTATCCTTGGCTGGCAGAACATGGGACAGCTAGAGAAATACTACGGCAAGGAAGTAGCCAAAACCATGCTGGGTGCCTGTGGTACTAAGTTCATCTTCAACCCAGGCGAAGAAGAATCAGCACGACTGTTTAGCGCTTACCTGGGGGATGAGGAAATCAAATACAAGCAGAAATCAAAAAGTACTGGGGGAGGTAAAACCAGTACATCAGTATCAGACCAGGAAAAAACGCGGAAGCTGTTTGAGCCAGCACAGTTTTTGAAGCTACCTGCTGGGAAGTGCATATTAATCAACCCAGCATACTCCAACAATTCAGAAGCTTCTGTGCCATTGCTGAAGGCAATTAAGGTGCCAAAAGCCCTGATCAATATTGAGAAAGAAAACAATGCTGGATGGGAGAAACTGATATTAGAACTAACCAAAAAAAGTACTCAAAGGCGTCCCACCCAGGAAGATTTGGATAAGCGAATTGCCGAAGTTGATAAGCTATTTCCCATACCTCAAGAACCTGTACAAGCTGGTGCAGCACCCCTTCCAGTGGATGCATATAAAGGATTTTTGTAAAATATGAATAACTTATTGCTAAATAATTCTAAGCTGCTATCAAGAATTGAGAAAGCCAAAAGGCTACCCGAATGGTCAGAACAATACCCTCCCTACATAGAAGCCCATTTCCATGATGGAATTCTGGTGTATTGGCGCAATAGAGAAATTCCCCAAGCAATTTATTGCGACTCATATCCAGAGTGGCAAGCACCACCATCCATCATTGAAATTTTATTTGATAACCAATTGGTGTTTGTCAAGGTTAAAGACAAAGTTATTTTAAACAGACTACCAAGCCGCCATGTTCGATTCTAGAAGCACTCAGCTAGCTTCCACCTACCAAGAATTTGTTGAAAATTCCATTCATAATCTCAAAAACATTGGAAAAGCTATAGAAGAGTTACTAAAGGCTCTTCTAGAAAAAGTTAAAGAGGAGAAGGAGGAATTGTCAGCCATAGACGTACAGGTTGGTAGTGAGAAATATCGACTTGTGCCTGATGAGAAGTGTCTTGGGGCGTGGAAGTGGGAATCCGCCGAGATGACGGATTTTCAAGCACAGACTGTGGCAAGGCGGTTGATGCTTGAAGAAGCAGCAGGAGAAGCGGTAGATATTGGTGAAGCCCAAAATAACTCTTCTTTAGCCATAATTGCCACAACTGAGTCAGGGGAAAAGCTTGTAATATACCACCAAAATAGAGAGGGGCAATGTCTTACTAACCTGGTGACAGAGAATTTAGATGCTGAAGAAATAATTGATGTAGCTTACGAAACGCTGACTCTCAGTCTACTACCGCCTTCCTCTGAGATTGTAGAAGAACCAGAAGCAGAAGCCGAATTCACAGAAATTGTTGATGAACTATTACCACAAATAATTGATGATCAGGAGATTGAAGGGCAGGTTGCTGACAGTGTTGTTCCTCAATCTCCCCAAACAGAAGAAAGCGCCATTGAAGATATGGGTGTAGAAGGCTACCGACCAGAATGGGAAGACTCGGTAATTATCTGGGATGAAGACGCGCCACTTCCAGAACCACCAGAAGAAGATTACCCACCTGATTCTGGGGAGCAAGGGGAAGTATCAGCAAGATCTCAATCGTTACGAACAAAAGAAGAGTCAAAAGAAACTTTGGCACTCACCAAAGTGAACCAGCTAGAACCAAACACCGAACCACAGCCACAAGTTACTGCTACATTCCCAGAAATAGTAGATAATCCAGTGCAGGCACAAACCCAAAGTGATGCTGACACGGTGATTGAGGAAGAAACTGACAAACCAAAGCGCAAGTTAGCTTTTGAGTACACCTACGATGAAGTAACTTCTTCCAAAGAAGTCAGTCCCCAAAGCAAAAACTGGGTAAGGGAAGTAGAAGTACCTATCAAGAAAACTGTTGCCAACAGTCGTGCAGAACGTAAGCGTCAAAAACAAGAAAACACTGACATTGCCCTAGCTGCTAAAGAAATGCTCAAGGCGTATGGAGAAACCTTACCTGATGGCAGTAGAATCTACAGAAGTGATGCGTTTGTGATTCGGCAGGAAGGGGAAAAATACAGCATTCACCGTCGCCACGATCAGCTTGCCAACTTTGCCAATCCCCTTATGGAGTTTACCCAAAACTCTAAGGGCGAGATAAAAATCAAAACTCCTCCTACACAGATGCTGCCAGTGGAAAGACAGGAATTTCTAATGGTGGGAGAGAAATTAAAGTCTGGTAAAAAACTACCCCAATTGGCGATCGCAGACTTGAGAGATGTTGCGAATAATCTTGGTTCTCTCGCCCCCGCTGGCACCTTCAAAACTTTGGAAAGCTTTAGAGAGACTGAGATGTTGGGATTGCTCAACTCAGCACTGCAAAAAGCCAACACGGATACTCTGACTGTAGGGGAATACACCATTTCTAGAACTAGAGACGTAGAAGCAGGAAGAGCAAATCTTTCTCTTCATAAAACGGCGGAGAGTGGGGAGAGGAGACAGTTATTAGCTTTCACTATCCAAAAAACAGATGCAGGGCTTACCAAGCAGGTGGACAAACTGAGTATTAGCGACTGGGATTTAGCTCAGTTAAAATTTATCTCAGAAAACGCCAAAGCTTTTGATTTAGGGCATACTCTTGGAAACTCCATAGGGCAGCAGCAACCTAAGGAGTCTATCTCTGAGATAAAAGTTCCCCTCCACCCAGCAATTCAGAAAGCTTGGAACCAGTTGGAGACTGAGAATGGTTTTAGGTGGAACTCCAGTATAAGACAAGAGAATGAGCGAATAAGACAGAATCTGCAAGATTTTGAGGGAAAACTCTCGATTGCCGAACAGAGAGAGCTGTATTTCCAAATTTTAGCTCAACAGCGATTGGACTCCTCCACTGAACAAATCAAAATGCCACCACTCAAGGAAATTATGAAAGACCTGAAGCAGTGGCGTCAAGAAGCTATATTTAATCGATATACCCCTCATGAGCAAATACCTTTTGCTCATGAAAAAACTGCTGCCAGAACTACTGCTGCAACTAAATCTGAGTCTGAATTATCTCTGTGACATCTCCCCGCGTCGTCAAGCAATTGGATACTAGGGCTTCTCATTTGGCAGACATCGTTTGAACTTTGCGTAAAACCCCTCCAAAAAATACCCCATCTGTTTAGAGACAACTGGCTTCAAGAATATCTACTTGTAGAAATAAAGTCTCGCGTTGATTAATTAATCAATTTCTAGCTAGCTCCTCTGAAAACAGTGACAATTGACCTGGAGAGATATTGCCTTGTCCAAATCGATGATAATCAAGATGACAGCTACTACATAAGGAAACCAAGTTCTCCCATCTATTGTCAGACGGGTCGCGATTCCAATGATGAACCTGAAGTGTGTAAGCTTTGCGTTGGGATAGAGTCCAGTTCTCTGGTTTTTCTCCAGGGCGCAAGCAAACCCGACCACATTTGGTGCAGCACCATCCAGAGGCTTCTTTAACAGCCGTGGCTATTTCTTTCCAATTCTCTGGATAACGGGCAGTACTCATGAAGAATGTTTTAGCTTAATGCCGACTCTCATCATGGTCAATTTTACCGGATGAGGCAACATAATGCTTAGTTCTCCTTAAGAAAGGACTAATGGGGTGAAATAAATTATTGATGTTGCTTATCTGTTGAGAAGTTGACTCGCCTTATATATTAAAAATTATTGACATTGACTGCTATTTTCGGCTTCAGCTTGTGGAAAATTCGTTGAGTAATGTCCACAAGCTAGAACGTAATTGTTGTAGTTGTTTTAGCAAGTCTTCTTGATTCCACAGAAATAACAATCCTGAAAACCTGATTGCCTTATGTTGTAAAGTTTACTTTATAATCATGCTATTTAACAGCATTACCCCTGTATAGGACTATGCGCCCTCGCTTGGAAATTACTGAAATGTTCTCGACTTTCGTGTGGTTTGAGTCAGACTGCTCCAGCAAATGGGTGACAGATGCCAAACTACGTAGAAATATGGAGTATTGTTTCAAAAAATCAACAGAAACTCCATATTTAGAAAACTTTTGGGTGCTTTACTGGCATAAAGGTTGGCAGACTCAAGTTACTCATCTGGCTGCAAAGCATCTATTGGCTTACCTGCAAGAACCCTGTTACTGGGCTGCTGAACAAACAGTTAAAAAATTTACGAGTATAGGGTATAAGTTACCTGATTACTTTCAAATTGCGATCGCTGAGGTTGATAAAGTTCTCAAAGATTTTAACCCTGAGAGAGGTTCCAGCCTGAAAACCTTTGCCAGAGCAGTATTTCCTACCTTTATATATGGTATCCTGCGTCAAAGACAGGAAGTCGATATTTGTAGTGAATGGGTATTTCTACGAAAGATAGGTAAAAAGTTACTTTGTGAGGCTTTGGAGAATAATGCCTTACCCTCTGCAATCATCAACCAATATCACTTGGCTTGGGTTTGCTTTAAAAAACTTTATATCCCATTTCAACATAAAACCCTTGACCGGAATTTCTGGGAAGCAGTAGCTGATTTGTATAACAAAGAAAGGCTGAGTCAGTTAAGTTCACTAAGTTCAGTATGCAGCCCAGAAACTGTCGAACAGTGGCTAGGTAAATGTGCAAAAATAGTTCGCGACTATCGATACCCAAAAATTGATTCTTTAAATGTACCCAAACCAGGGCTTGATTCAAGTGATTTGCAGGATGATTTGCCTGCAAACGCTTTGTCTGAGTCATTACTGGCTGAGATGATTGCTTTGGAAGATGCCCAGGACCGAGAAAATCAGCAATCTCAGATTAATACAGTACTAGTGACAACTCTTTTGGAACTTGATTTACAAATCCAAGAAATACTGTGTTTGTACTATAAAGAAGGACTGACCCAAAAGGAAATTGAGCAAAAGTTGGGAATAAGTCAGCCTACTGTGAATCGTCGGCTAGCTAAGGGAAAGAAAACTCTATTAGCAGCATTGGTGCAATGGAGTCAAGATGTACTGAATATTTCTGTTACTTCAGATCTAGTAGAAGATAGGAGTGCTGCTTTGGAAGAATGGCTTAAAACTCGCTATAGCTTCCCTGAATGTAATCCGTCGTAGCTGTAGGAGGAATAGAGTAATGGATTTGACGTTTGCAACAACAAGTGAGTGGTGGTTAGAATTACCACCAGAAGTACGGGCGGAGTCTTGGCAGCAAAGCCGGCTTAATGCTACACTTGGTAGTCTTTGGAATACTTATCTCAATCTAATTTGCCTGAATGCAGTTTTGGCTGCGATACAAGCTGAGTATGACATACAAGCCACTGTAGAACTTGGAACTGCTGGTTTATATGCTTTGTGGGAATTTGTAAATGGAACAGCAATTACGGTAGACGGTACACGTCTGGTGTTAATTCCTACAGAAGCGATTGATGATGGCGAGTTGGAGGTACCCCAGGAGTGGGTGGATATTCCCAGTTGGGTAGGAGACTATTACCTGGCGGTGCAAGTCAATGCAGAAGCTGATTGGGCAAGAGTTTGGGGCTATACAACGCATGAACAACTGAAAGTTAACGGTAGTTATGACTCGCGCGATCGCACTTACTGTATGGATGCAAGTCATTTAAAGAAAGACTTAAATGCGTTTTGGGTTACATACCAGTTGTGTAGAGGAGAACAAACCAGAGCAGAGATTGTACCACTTCCAGAGTTACCTGTTGCTCAGGCAGAAAATTTGATACAGCGCTTAGGGAATCCCTCGGTTACATTTCCGAGAGTTGCAGTGCCATTTACACTTTGGGGTGCGTTGCTGGAACATGAAGAGTGGCGGCAGATGCTATACCAACAACGGCAGGGTAATGTGTTGCTCAAGATACCAGTGCATTTGAATCAGTGGTTTCAGCAAACGTTCGAGACTGCTTGGCAAGCTGTTGAACTTTTGTTAGGTCCAAATTTTGTCTATCGAGGGATTGATACAGGGCAAGAAGCTGCTGTAAAACGAGCCAAATTGATTGACTTGGGAATACAGTTTGGAAGTCAAGCTGTGGTGTTATTAGTTGCTATTACTCCTGAAACTGAGCAGAGAGTCAGTGTCCGGGTACAGTTGCATCCTAGTGCGGGAACTACTTTGTTACCTCGTGGTGTTAAGTTGGCTTTGCTTTCATCATCAAAAGAGATATCTCAAGAAGTTCAAGCAAGAGAACAAGATAACTATATACAACTGAAACGGTTTAGAGGTCAAGCCGGAGAACAATTCAGTATTAAAATAGCCCTCAATGATGCCGAAATTATAGAAGATTTTGTCATTTAAATACTTGTAGGAAAACAATCATGAGCAAGCAAGTAGTCTTCAGTTTTCTGAAGGGTGATTTGAACAGCGGATTTCCAGTTGTCATATCTCAACTTTCGGAAGACGGAGATGCTCCCACTATGAAATTCAGTGGTAGTCTACCCCCAGCACCGGAAATTCCAGAACTTTACAAAAGATGGCGTTTGCTTTATGATGCTCTCCAGTACCGTTCAGGGTGGTCTTTACGTCTGGAAATTGATGATGAAGAACCTGATGTGAGCAATGTCTCTGAAGCAGATTTTAGCGAACTATGTCAGCGACTGGAAAATCATCTCAATACTTGGCTCAATTCCGATTCTTTTCGCAATATTGACCAACAAATACGAGCAAAGCTCAATCCAGATGAAGAAATTAGAGTCATTATTGAAACGGACAATTTATTATTGCGGAAACTTCCCTGGCATCTCTGGAATTTATTTAAACAATACCCACAAGCAGAAATCGCCTTAAGTGCTTATGAATATGAGCGACCAAAAACAGTACCTAAATCTTCAAATGGCAAAGTTAAAATCCTCGCTATTTTAGGTAATAGCCGTGAAATTGATATTCAGCAAGATAAAAGCTTACTTGAAAAGTCATTCCCTCGTGCCAAGGTAAAATTTTTGGTAGAGCCACAACCCCAACAGTTAAATGACCAACTTTGGGAACAGGGTTGGGATATTCTTTTTTTTGCGGGACATAGTTTAAGCCAGAAAGATGGTGAAACTGGTCAAATTTATATTAATAAAACTGACAAACTGACAATCTCCCAACTAAAGAATGCACTGCAAAGAGCCATTTCTCGTGGTTTAAAGCTAGCAATTTTTAACTCGTGTGATGGACTAGGATTGGCGAAAGAACTCGCTGGTTTAAATATTCCTCAAACGATTGTTATGCGCGAACCTGTGCCTGATAAAGTGGCACATGAATTTTTAAAGTATTTGCTAAAAGCTTTGGCATTGGGTAAGCCTTTATACCTAGCAGTACGGGAAGCGCGGGAAAGGTTGCAAGGCATAGAAAAGGAGTTTCCTTGTGCGACTTGGTTACCGACTATTTGCCAGAATCCTCTGGAAGCACCACCGATGTGGGGACAGTCTGTTCATCCGTGGCGTCGCTTGCAAGCTGTATTTTGTGCCAGTGTGCTAGTGACAGGGTTGGTGATGGGAGTGCGATCGCTGGGGATGTTAGAAGCCTTGGAGTTACCAGCTTACGACGTAATGATGCGAATGCGTCCTCAGGAAGAGCCGGATGATCGTCTTGTGCTAATCACGATCACGGGAGAGGATTTGCAGTTACCAGAGCAACAAGAGAGAAGGGCAGGACTATCAGATCAGGCATTGGATTTGCTATTAAAGAAACTAGAGCCACATAAACCGCGAGTGGTTGGCTTAGATATTTTGCGCGATTTTAATGTCAACCCCAAATATAAGGATTTAGCAAGTCGTATGCGGCAAGATGCCTTCATTGGTATATGTCATATTAGCGAAGGCAAACCCCACAATCCTGGTACCCCTAAGCCACCTGAAGTCCCAATTGAACAGGTAGGATTTAGTGATGTTTTGACTGACAAACCCTACAACATTATACGTCGCCATCTGTTGCACACGGAGCTACGCCCTACAACTCGTTGTGGTGCGCCCGAGGTTACCAGTCTTGATGCATTCAGTCTCAAGATAGCACTACGCTATCTGGAAAAAGAAGGCATTAAACCTACATTTACTTCACCTCCAGAACAATACTTGCAGCTAGGTAATATAGTATTTAAAGAACTAGAAACACGCAGCAGTGGCTATCAAACATCATTAAATGCATCAGGACATCAAATATTGCTCTATTACCGTTCTGTGAATGGTTCTCCCTTAAACATTACCGACTATAAATTTACCCTGAAACAAGTACTGAAAAACGAAGTTGACCTTAATTTTATCAAAGACAAAATTGTCCTTATCGGTGTTGATGCACCAACTATTAAAGACTATTTTCTGACCCCATATACTCAAGGTCAGGAGGAAGTGATGCCAGGGGTAATTATACACGCTCAAATGGTGAGTCAGATAATTAGCGCCGCTTTGGGTGAGCGCTCGTTGTTAATGGTTTGGTCAGTTTGGAGCGAAGTTTTATGGGTGTGGACTTGGTGTGTGGTTGGCGGTTTATTAGCTTGGTGTTGGCGATCGCCAATCAAGCTAGGATTGGCAGTTGCGATTGCGCTCAGTGCATCCTACGCTCTTTGCTATGTTTTCCTTGTGCAAGCATTTTGGATACCATTTATACCGTCAGTGATAGCTTTACTGTCCACAGGTAGCAGCATCTACTATGTATCCCGTAACCAACAATCATCCCGAACATAACAAGTTGTATGCTATGAAGATAGAAATAATGAGTCTACCTTTTAAATTAATAACAGTTGTTTCAGCGAGCACTTGGACATTGATTAGTGTTGTTATCTGTCCTCTATCAATCCATGCACAGACTAATACACTAACATCTAATCCTAATAAAAAACCCAATCCAAATAATCAAACTAAGCCAAGGCAAACAAATCAATCAAAAACGTGGAAAAGAAAGCAGCCCGCTCCTTCCGGTCCATCAGCCGGTCCTAGTCGTGGTGGCTGTCCAAATATGCAAAAGAAACTTACTTCTTTAATACCAGTTTTTCAGGAGCCAGACACCAGATATCCCGGAAAATATATTGAACATAGTGAAGGATACACTGTCGCAGAGCGCCCCTCCTTTTGGTTTTATATACCCTATACACCCGATCAAATCGTATCCAGTGAGTTTATTTTATCTAACCAAAAAGGTTTGAATAAGGCTTATGTGCTAATAACCGGAACACCGGGAATCATCAAAGTCTCTCTTCCAGACAAAGTAAAGCTAACAATTGGTGAGTGGTACGAGTCAAAACTGAAGCTTACAGTTTTTTGCAGTAATGGATTACAAGAAGATGAAACTGCCGGATGGGTAAGGCGAGATGCCATTCGCACCACTATAAATCCTAACTTACCATTGCAACAGCAGCTTGCTATTTATATCAATGAGAATATGTGGTTCGACGCTTTAGAAAGCGTAGCTAAACTTAAATATAAAGACCCAAAAAATCAGGATTGGAATCAATTTTTAAAGTCCGCAGGATTGGAAGCGATTATCAACGAACCAGTGATTGACTGCTGCACCCCTAAAAATAACTAACTATCGAGACCCAGCCAGATCTTACTCCTTCAGAGTGTTATGATTCTGTCTGGTGATCTCTCTCAAATTTCTCTAACGCCAATTTCCTACTAGGACAAAAGGTGCCCAAAACTGAGGTTGTTTATACTCATGATTCAAAAGATATTCCTGAGCTCGTCGAAGAGCTTCTGCTTTGGTGACGTTATGAGTACCTAGATTTTGGTAAAATTGTTCCATTAAAACAGTAGCAGACCTATCCTCCGCCTTAAATAATGAGGCAACAGTACTGTCAGATCCTGTTTGCACAGATACGCCAGCTATTCCCAACACTGCACGTTTGTCCCCTTTAGCGGTATAACAAGCACTAAGGACAAGTAATCCAATCCTATCTGGTCTGGTTTCTTCTCGGCTACGGAATAAATTACTCATCTCGTTTAGATAAAACTTTCTTTCATAAGCTTGAATATATGTTTTATCCGGGCTAGAAGAAAATACCCCATGAGTTGCTAAGTGAACTACATCAAAACGCTGTGACTGAATCTGCTGTTGTAAATTTTTAGTAGTGAATTTAGGTCCAAGAATATTATTATTAACCTGTTCAGGTAGAGTTTGCTTAATTTGTTTTAATTCTGTCTCAACAAACTCTAGTGCGCCGGAAGCATGAGGATCTAGAAAGTTCCCAGTTCCGGCTGCTAGAACTTTAAATTTACCTTTTTGTAAAGGTTTTGGTTCTGTTAGTTGTATACCAAGATTTAGGGCAACACTATATTTTTGAATAACATAATTTGTCCCATCGTAGAGTGCTGCCATCGGAATATTTCGCAAAGCACCATCCAGCACAAAGACCAGAGTTTCTACTTTGCTGTCTTCTAATTCCTTTTCAATGTTTCTAAGTACCCATTCGTATACCTGTTGAAAGTGTGCATCTTGTTGTTTTGCAATAACTCCACCAGTAATTTCTTTCTGTAGTAACTTGACGATGCGGTCTACTTCTTTTTTGGTAACATTTTCGGTTGTACGACGGATTAGTTTTTTTTCTTGAGGAAGCTTAAGGATGACTTCTAAACGGTTATCTAGAATAATTGGATAAATAACTGCTGCATTCAAATTTTGGTCGTCAATGACTTTATAAATTGGTACTAACTTAGTATTTGTTAATCGGCAGCGTAAGAAGTTTTCTAGTTCTGCAACTTGCAAATCTTCAATCGCTTTTTGGGCTTTTTGTAGGGCTTCTTGCGCTTCTTTAACTTTTTGCAGATTATCTTGATTGGATGCATTCGCCTGCTTGTCTTCTACCTTTTCCTTAGGAGACAAAAGCAAATCAACCAATTCCCGATAAACAGGTTCTATGCTATCTCGAAAGGAAAACTGTAAGTCAGGATTATTAAAACTTGTCAAATCGCCACGCACAGATTCCAGTATGTTTACTGCTATCTCGTAAGCTGGTATAGCTTGCTGTAATTTTTTTGGGTCTTTGTCAGCCTGCTTTGTCAGCACCCGCCCAAGTTGCCACTGCCATTGATAAGCAATATCTTTTGCTTCTTTACCTTTCTTAGTAGGATCTTGACTTTCTTCCGCCAGTTCCTCAGATAGCAGAAGTGCTTCCTTAGTCCACTTGTAAGCATCTTGCAGAAGTGTTTTCTTGGTTAACTCATCAGTATCTTCCAAGTTCATTTCATAAAAATAGCGACCTAGGTATCCCCAAGCATAGCTTTCTGCCCGTTTGTCTTTCAACTTTTGAGCTTGTTCAGCAGCTTTTTGCAACAACTCTTCAATTTCTTGTGATCTGGTATTTTTACTTTCTTTCACTGCCATTGTTTTTTGCAATGATGGTGAAGATTGATCGCTCATCGCCAAAAGCTTCATCAAGCTTTTTGCTAAATTAATTCGGGCATATATAGCTGTGCGACTGAGAGGTAAGCTATCGATTTGGGAAGAAATTTTTTCTGGTGGCAAGGGTTTTTCCCATTCTTTTGGTATAGCTTTTACACTTGAGGGGTCATCCGAAAGATATGCTTCTTTACTTCTTTGCACCCATTCCTCATAATCTATTAATAAACTGAGTTTATTCAATTGTGCTTGAATTTTTTGGATAAGTGGCACAGAATCTACTTTCTCTACCACCTCTACTTTCTCTACCACCTGTTGATAGTAGTTCGCAGCCCATTGACTTTGACATTCGGCTGCTGTTTTGTCATTAGGAATCTGAGCGCGTTCATAAGCATCTTGAGCGCGTTTGTAGGCAGATCGTGCTGTATTGCCTAAACTTAAAAGAGCTTCAGCTTTATCTTGGGGTGATTCAGATATCTGAAAACTTTTCCATAACAACAGATGAGATTGATCTAAGTAGTTAAGTTTTATTTTCCCATCTTCACTTGGCTGGAAGCATTTCAGTTCTTTTACGCTATTTACATCTAGCTGCAAAAAATCCAAAGTTTTTTCTAATTCTGATAATTCCTCAGTGTCACCTACTATACGAAGAATGTTGCCAAGTGAGCGAAAGGCAATAGCCTGAACCATAGGAGGTTGAGTTTTTATCAATTGAACAGGTTTGATTAGGGTTTTAAAAGCTTGTCGGTAAAACCCTAGTTCCTGTAACGCCAAAGTCTGGTGAATCTTAGTTCTATTTTCTCCAGTTTTATCGCCTGCTTCGTAAAATTTTGTAGAAGCTTTCTGCCACAGGCTTAAAGCTTCTTCTGTTTCTCCAATACTTAATTTCAGCTTACCTTCAACCTCTAGAGCATGAGCTAAAAGCTTTCTTTTCTCTAGAGTGTTACTGCTAATTGATTCCAATACTGTCTGACTTTTTCTAATTGCTTCACCTGCCTTTGTCCATTCTCCTTTCTGCTGGTAAGCCAAAGAAAGATTACTTAATGTCATAGACAGTTTAAGTTTATCATCAGAGACTCTCAAGACATTTACTGCTTGCTCTAAGTTCGGAATAGAAAACTGTCCCGTCTCATCCTTCTCTTTACCATCTTGCACCGTTTCACTAGGTTTTTGTAAACTCTGTACAACTAAGTCAGCAGCATTAACTCGTGTAATAACAGGTAAAAATCCTATTATTAAAAATACAGAAAGAAATAGTAACAGATAATATTTAATATTCTTTCTTTTATTTTTAATGAAGAAAGGGAATTTATACCTACTTTCTTCCTGCTTTAAAAAGGATTTAGTTCTAAAGAAAAATAAATGCCGTTTTCTTGCCATGTTCTTTTTTCTGAGTCGAGGTTTACTAGAGGAATGCCCCAGTCTAGACGGGCACGAAAGTAACGCGATTGAACTACCTGCAATCCCAAGCCAACTGATGCTATGGTGTTTGGACCAGGCAGTTGTAAATCGCCACGATCCCAACCGTATCCCACCTCAGCAAATGGAATGAGTTGCACAACTGTTTGCCATTCTCGAATCCTTGCAACTGGCAAACGGAACTCGATAGAAGCCAGGACTCCGTTATCAGTCAACAAGGCATCTTGGCGATACCCCCGGATGCTATCAATACCGCCCAAGCCGAACTGCTCTACAAGAGCGAGGGGTCTGTCTGCTAGCTGCACATCGGTACGAAATAGCAATGTTGGGGCAGTAGGTAGATTGTCAAGATATAAACCAAATAGGCGTACCCATTGGAATTGTCCGCGCCATACGAAAAACCGACTGTCAGGTGGGTTGCGGTTGATAGTCGCATTGAAAGCATCAATTCCGAAACTGAACTGCGATCGCGCTGCCAATACCTGGCTACGACTCTGCTTTACCCATTCTTGATAAAAGCGAATAGCCGAAATCCGAGTGCGTCCCTCACTGTCCGCTCCTGGCGATATAGCAAATCCTTCTGGTAAGGGACCGAATACCTTAGCACTCGTCTCACTTTCTGTTCTAGAAGCGATTAAACCAAGGGCAAATTCTTGGCTAGGGGTTTGAATAATCGGTTGGCGTAGGTTTAATTGATAGTAGCGAGAATCAGAATTGATATCTAATTCATTGAAAGGGCGTTCAATAACAGCGCTAGATGAAGTTCCATAACTAAAGCTGAGAGTTCCATTCCGCGCATTGAGGGGCAAGGTATAACTGAGGTTGACATTATTGCTACCCTGTGTATTGTTATAACTGACGCTTAACCCATCTCCCAGTCCTAGTAAGTTAGCTTGTGTTAACCCAATACCACGATTAAAGCTGCCAACACTGGGAGAACGCCCATTATTCAGGTTTATCTGACTGCTGAATGAGTCTGCTTCTGTGACTTGTACTTCTAGTACATTAGTACCTGGCTTGACTCCTGCTCTGAGTTCGGCAGATATGCTCTCAATTAAGGGGTCGATTTGTAGCAGTCTAATGGCATTAAGCAACTTATTTTGATTCAGGGGAGTTGAAGTTCCCAAACGCAAGCGCGATCGCACGTACCCTGAGTTCAATCGCCTAGTACCGTTAACCCGGATTTCTTCAACACTTCCTTCAACAATCTTGATGGTGACTGTGCTACCCACTGTTTGATCGCGGGGAATAGGAATATAAGCTCCAGTAGTAATGTAACCCTTGCAAACGTAGTAGTCAGTAATTACAGTACGAGTGCGGAGCAGTTCTGGAAAGGAGAGGGGTACCTTAATGAAATCTTGGAGTAAGCTTTCTAACTTCTCATCGCTAAAAGCAGTATTCCCCTCAAAGTTAAATTTTGTAACCGTAATGCTGTCAGGGTCTGTCCCTTGCCGTGGTGCAGGCTTGTATCGGGAAGTATCATCACAAGATGGTTTTTTGTCTTCATTTTGAGGAGTTTGTGATGGCTCAGGCTGTGAAGGCGTCTGTAAAGGGTTTTCTGAAGGTAGCTGTTGAGGTGTTTCAGGAGGTGATTGTTGTGGAGTTGGCGATCGCGGGATAGATTGCGATGGTGGCGGCTGATTAGTTGGGGGAGTTTGGGCAATGAGTTGCTTTTCTTTTGACAGTTCCATCTCTGGAAATGTTTCAGGAGTTGCAACCGTTGAAGAAAACTGTAATGGTTCGATTGTGGCAGTTTGGGAGGGAGGTTGAGCAGATGGAAAATTTGATATCTCTACTGCTTGGTCAACAGTCTGCGCCCATGTAGGTAATGGTGCTATACTCTGCCCTACAGCACTCAGGCTACTAAATAACACCAGTCCACCCCAGTGTAATTTGTACTCTTTGCTGGGCAAGCGTGGTAACGGTTTAAGATTCATTGTTGGCTGCTTTGAAAGACACAAGTTACTGAGGATGAAGTGGGTGTTTGTTTTGTCAGGAGAAACTTGCCATTAGGAAGCTTCACCCATCCTTGAGCTTCTTCAATAGTTTCTGGTGATGAGATGTTTGCAGTAGTGGAATTCGCAGCACTAGTGGGGTTCTGGTTGTCAGAATCAAGCGTCACCCAAGGAACCTGAGGAATGTTACTGTCCAATGCTTCGCCCGGATTTGGAGGTAAGCCACCACGTCCGGAGTTGAAATATTTACTTGTCCCGGCTTCACGAGTCGTTGCTCCTGGGCTAGTGGGACAGACCTGAACAATTTCCCGTACAACTGGTGCGTTTGGAACCGGAACGGGTTGCGGCGAAGATGGATCGACATTAATTGTGCCTTCTAGTCCCTGCAATGAACTCGCTATGAATTCGCTTTCAGGAAGCCGACGACCTCGTATATGTTGGATAAATTCAATAGCTTTTACATCTTTGGCATCGATTCGTCCACCGCTTCCCTGGTCAGCTTCAGCAACAATATCACTATTTTCATAAAGGTCGGCAAGTACAAACTTACCAACTCTCAGCCTGATGTTGCCACCATTAGCTGTGCCAAAAGCTCGGGCAGTAATTTCAGTAGCATTGTTTGGATCGCTATTGTTTCTCATAATGATTGAATCTGCTACCGTGAGATTAATGTTGCCGCCGCTAGAATTAGTTGTGGCTCTAATCCCTGCTTGCTGAGTCATAAAGATATTACCAGCAGTCACATTCAAGGTACCGGAAGCGCCTGTTTCGCTGCCACTAACTGAGACTTCTCCACGATTTAGGACATTTAATTTGTCTGTGTAAATTTCTATATCCCCAGCCGTACCAGACGCTCTAGATTCAGTGAAGATACCACTGCGTCCTTGAGTCTCATCTGGCAGTTGACCATTAGATAAGGTGCCATCGATATTAATTAATTGAGCCTTTTTTTCACCACTGTTTATTCTTACAGTTCCTCCCTGACCGTTACCAAATGTTGAAGCTCCAACTCTTGAGCCACTACTGATGTTTAGCTCGTTTGTGTTAATATTTAAATCTCCGCCGTTTGCCGCTCCGAAAGTATCTGCTGATAGTAAGGCTCCATCCAGAAGAGTCACTTTACCAGCATCAATATTTAAATTACCTACATCTACATTTCCAGTGCTTTCACTGCGGCTTGCTGTTGCTAAAGCAGCTTTGCCTTGCAATTCTAATGAGGTAGCTTTTACTGTTATATTATTTCCCCTTCCTCTACCATTGTCGGTAACTCCAGATGTAATCGCAGCAGTATTTCTAACCTCAAATTGACCAGTATTGATTTTTATCTCACCAGCATTACCTTTACCTGTAATCGCTGATGTTATTCCTGTACGAATATTTTGAATATCTCCTGCTTTTTTATTAGCAACATCTGTAGCATTACTATCATCAGGTAATGCTGTATTATATGGTGTAGAATCATTACCAGTAATTCTCACAAAATCAGAAGCTTCAACTGTTATATTTCCTGCATTACCATCGCCAAGTGGTAACGTACCTATACCAGTCAAACTATTTCTTGATGTTGAATTTTGCTGATTTTGGATGCTTAAGCCTTTAGTCGTGATTTCTATATTTCCAGAATTTGCATTTCCAAAGGTCGTGTTAATCAAGCCACTGCCTTGAAAATTACTTTTGACAAATTCAAATAAATTACTACCTATATCAGACCGATTAGAATTACCTGTATTCTGAATATTTAAAAAATCGGAGGTATTAACAGATATATTTCCACCTTGTCCTTCACCAGATTTAATATTTCCAATTCTTGCGTCAATTAGTTCAACTTGTTTAGCAGTAAAGGAGATATTACTTCCAGTATTTGAGCCTGTGGTGATACTGGCTATATCGGCTTTATTAAGAAAAATGTTGCCACCGCTATTGAGGTTGATACGACCTCCTACTTGACCAACGGACTCTATAGAGCCAGAAAATATGTCTCGATTAGCGCTGAGGTTAACATTTCCGCCATTGCCTCTAGCCAAGATAGAGGAAGCGTTAATTAAGACATTGTTTGTAGTAATGTTGTCACCGGCATTAAAGTTGATTGCACCTGCGTTACCACTGACTGAGGAAGAGTCTACAGTTCCTGCTTTGATAGTGATAGCGCCATTTTTGGCAGTAAGGGTGATATCTCCACCATTACCTGAGACACGACTGTTACTGACAATTCCTGCAGCAGTATCAATGCCGCCATCGGCAGTAATGTTAATCGTTCCTCCGTTGCCTAAAGCTTCACTACCGATGCTAAAACCATCATTAATTGGATTAGGAGGTTTAATAGAAGAACCAGGATCTCTGTTGAGGGCACTAGTTGTAGTGAGTGAGCCAGTGGTTGTGATGTTGATATTACCAGCCTGACTACCCCTTAGATTTCTTGTCGTTACAACGCCAACAGTTATAGAACTTGGCTTTGATATATTACCAATAGCGATGTTGCCCGCACTTCCTGAAACATCGCTACGTGCATTTAAGGTTCCAGCAACATCTAGAGTACTTGGAGTGTTAATGGTTATTGACCGACCTATAACACTATTGTTAGCTGGGTCAACAAGACCATTGAGGCGGATAGGTCCATTGAGAGACCTAATGCTCACATCAGCACCGTTTAAACCACCACCACCGCTTAGAAGATTTGTAACACCAACAGTATCGATTAAATCTGTGGTAATGCTACCCGCAGCTTCGAGAGTAATTTTTCCACCACTTCTAGTATTAGAAAAAGCACTAGAGTTTAAATTACTGGTGCTGATGCTGCCATTATTGGTAGTTAAGGCGATATCTCCACCTTTCCCGTTACTGCCTGAATATGACAGGATGTTACCTGTAGTAATGTTTCTGTCAGCATTTAGGGTAACTGTACCTCCATCACCCCCACCAGAATAAGATTGTAAAACACCTGCTGTTGTGTTGATTTCTCCCGCAGTACTCGTAAGCGTAATGTTCCGCCCATTGAAAACAGCAGTTCCCTCTACATTAGACCATAGACCAGTGGTCGTAATGTTACCATTAGCAGATAAAGTAATTTCTCCAGCTTCACCAAAAGTTGAGCGAGTATCTAAAGCGCCAGCTGTTGTGTTGATTGCTCCGGCAGGACTGTTGAAGATAATACTACCTGCACTGCCATTAACGGAAGTAGCATTTATGTAGCCACCAGTGGTGATATTACCATTAGTAGCAGTGACGTTAATAGAGCCACTATTGGTCGGGGCACTAGAAGTTCTTAGTCTGCCAATTGTTACGCTTGCGCCTGAAATGATGAGATTCCTGGATTGAGCAAAGATTTCATCTTGTGAGTCCATCACAAAAGCCCCAGCACCATTATTGTCAGCATCAGCCCTGAAATTAACTGACCCACCACTGCCAGGAGGAAGTAAGTAAGCGGAAGCCAAAAATAACTCATTGTCAGCTAAGTCATTGATTGTGATATCATTAGTAGCTTCCAAGATAATGTTTGCTGTTGCTGACAGGCTTTCAAGTGTAGCCTCAGAAATCGTGAAAGTGTCAGGAGGATTCTCTCCTGCAAAAATCTGAGCGTCTCCAGCTACTTGAGCATTATCTGTTCCACCAACACCATTCACAATCGTGATATTAGTTGGATCGAGCAGCAAAGTGCCAAAATTACCATTGATTGCACTGGTGTCCACATTGCCACGAAAAATCAGGTTTTGCTTACCTGAAACCTCCACAAAACCGCCATTACCTGAATTCCTTCCTCCACGAGCGCTGATGTTGCCATAAAACCCAGTCGCCTCATCAGCCCAGACAATGACACGACCCCCATCGCCACTGGTTAAAGCATCAGCATTAATAGTCACACCAGGACCAACAAAAGTTCGAGCAGCATTGGGAACTTCACCTTTCCCTTGAAAGTCCCCACCAATCAACACCGTACCGCCACCCGTTTCACCTGATACATCAATCCGGGCGTTATCCAGTAAACCAACGCGATCGCCTAAAACCTGAACTGTGCCTCCTGGTGCTGTCAGTTGACCACTGCTAGTAACAGTACCACCAACTAAAGCTAACTTTTGTCCCTGTCCTACTGCTAAATTTCCAGCATTGCTAATCGCCCCCGCCTGCTGCGTTCCATACTGCAAACCAACGGGAACAGCAACCGTCAGTAGAGGTTTGGTTTGAGTATCGGTAGCACGAAAAAGAGTGCGATCGCCAAACACTATACTATCTGCCGTACTTCCTACAAATGAGCCTCTGATATCCAGTCTGGCATTTGGTCCAAAAATAATACCGTTAGGATTCAGCAGATACAAATTCGCATTGCCTAAAACGCCCAATGTTCCGAAAATCTTGGAAGCATTGCCACCCGTCACTCGACTCAAAATATTCTCAATTCCAGTAGGATTAGCGAAATAAGCACCTCGTCCTTCACCAATATTGAAGTCCTCAAAACTGTGGAAGAGATTAGAACCTCGGATTGCACCTCCATCAATGCGGTCAACATTCGGACTCAGTGGCGTGATTACAGAACCTTCTGTTCCCAAAGTGCGATCAGGTGTAATTTGAGCTAGAGCGCTATTTCCGAAATACGTGAAAACCCCACCAGTAAATAGGGAAATCATCATTCCCAGCTTCCAAGTCAAATCTTGCCAGTTTCTAGCCATTGTTAATTCGCTCCAGCATTATTCAATGGTGGGTGTGTAGCCGATGAAACTTATCGAATTGCCGATTAGAATAGCGTATAATATTTGACTACATTGCTATATAGTCATTTTTTTATACTAACTTTACGGTAAATTTACAAATGCAGAGGATGATGTAGGTGAGGATACCGAGAAACATTTGTTTTAGATAGAACTCAAAACACATGAATAAAGCGATCGCTGTCACTGCACTATCTAGCTTGAAACACTCATCAATGAACATTTGCCTAAAAACCAACCAATTACATTCCGCTCAAAGCTTTGATGATTAAATCAGCGATCGCAGCTAATCCTGCATTAAAGTCAGGAATCAGCAGGAGAATCATTAAGCCAAATAGTCCACATCGACCGTCATCCAGTGGTTTCAGAAAGGGAAAAAGTTCACTGAAGACATGAAAACCATCGAGGGGTGGAATAGGTAGGAGATTGAACAAGAACAACATCAGATTTATTTGGGCTGCCAAATGAAGAAAATTGATGCTAAAAATCTCAGTTGCATCAGAAACAACAAGCAACTTCATCAGTGCAATACATAAAATACCTAACGCCAGGTTGACCATCGGTCCCGCTGCGGATACCAAAATGTTACTGAACTTTGCCGAGCGAAATTTAGATGGGTTGACGGGCATTTGCCCCCAGGCTATTCCAGCGACACAAAGGAAAACAATCGATTCCCAGCCCATATGAACTAAGGGATTGAGAGTTAGATGACCAGTTTTTCGTGGAGTGTTATCTCCTTGACTCAAAGCAGCCAAGCCATGACCAAGTTCATGCAAAGTAATTGAGATGATTACAATCGCAACAATCCGGAAGAACTGAATTGGCTCTTCAGCCAACATATGAAAAAGCATAGATTTTAGCTCCCTGCAAAATTACACGTAATTCAACCCTATTGCTGACTTCAAGTTATTCAGAACACGCTTGTTGGACGGATATAGTTTACTTACCCTGGTCATCAGATAAATGAGAGGTAGAAGTATTGTGAGAAGGTGGTTGTTGATGGGCTAACCGACTATGCCAAAAGTAAATCTGAAATCCAGCAACCGCCAGTGCTGCGATCGTTGCTAGTATTTGTGATTTCCGATTAAGCGGTTGCCAAATGTTGCGAGAATGCTTAGATTGAATCTTAGACATAAAAAAACTCCTATTACAATTACTGGTGAAATTGTTGTAGTAGGCTACTGAAAGTAAGTTTAAGAAAAGCAAATTAAACTCAATACAATTGAGTTAGGGGCGCAATGCCTTGCACCCCTACAGGACTGTTGAAAATTTATTTAGACAAATGAGAAATCTCGTGAGATATTTACATCAGAGGTATCTTGAACTACAGCAATTAAATCTCTGTTGAAATAGATTCCAGTATCCAAAGCAGGGCTACCACTCCAGTTACCTTGTCCTAACGAGTAGTTACTAGCAGACCCATAAACTTCAATCCAGTCATATTGTCCATTAAAATCTCCAATCATAGCATAACCATCACCGAGATAACGAGAACCATCGGCTTTACCAAGGACGAAAGTATCGCGACCTTTACCACCCCAAAGGATATCAAACTCACCAGAATTAAAAGCTAAACCTCCACCAATCAATGTGTCATTACCATTGTCACCATAGAGTTCATCACTACCACCTTCACCAAATAGAATGTCATCTCCACTGCCACCTTCAAGAATGTCATTTCCTCCACCACCACCAAGATTATCATCTCCTGCTTCTCCATATAAGAAGTCCCTTCCTGCTTCTCCATTGATAAAGTCATTGCCATTACCACCATAAAGCCAATCGTTTCCCACACCACCATAGATGGTGTCATTGCCATCTTCTCCATAGAGCTTGTCATTACCTTTATGACCATAAATGGCGTCGTTACCTGCTTTACCGTAGATAGTGTCATTTGGAAACATACCCAAGAAGCCATTATTTCCGTTGAGGACATTATTAGCTGAAGTACCGTGAATTGCCATGTCGAACTCCTTTAAAGATGAATTAATTAGCACTGAATAAGGTGAAGAGAACCCGCTTCTCTTTCACTTCAACTAGGATTAGCACCACTGCATAAAACCTGCTATTTACTTATTGATTTGCTTTTACTGGTTTATTCACAAGAGTTACGTATCGTGAATAAATTTTTTGTAATCAGGTTCAGCAAGAGTGCATTACCCTTCTATTTACTTATTGATTTGCTTTTCCTGGTTTATTCACAACAGTTAAAGCATTAAAGATTTCTGTATTCTCAAAAAAATCTAAAACCCTAGATAGGTGGACATAATTAAACGTAAAATGTCCGTCGCGAGGAGGAACGACGTTCCTCGCGACGGACAAATCGTATTATATTTATTTACTCCTATCTATTAAATTTTGAAGCTGTTGAAAGCGATCGCCCACTCATGGCAAAAAGTCCAACTTTTATGCCAACATATTGATAACGTCACAATATACTTGCAAAACATTGTGGAGTAACAATATCACTGTCCAGTACCAGGGTTGAAAGGCGTTACTTCTCCTGCATCATTAATCAACGTGACAGAACCTGGAGTCAAAGATTTCAACAAACCGCTAATTCGAGTGATTAACGGAAGCAGATAATCTGGGCGCGTACTACGAGCATCTAACACCACAATCTGTAACGTAAGACCACGAAAATTCTGTTGATATGGCAAGTTCTTATCCGCTGTAATAAAGACATCAAAGGGATAAGCCTCTGCCAAGGCTAAAAGTTCTCGGTCTTTTACACCGCGCCAGCCCATTTCCTCCACATTTTGAACCAAATACCCTGCATCCACAAATGGTTTCTTTAGTTTCTTACTCAACAGATTTTCATCAAGTAGAATGAGCACGGGCAGTTGGTTCCTGAGCCAACATTGCTTTTGCAATCACTTCCAAAACTATCAATACCTGAGCCTGCAAGTGTGGAAAATCTTCTAAAAATTCGGCTAAGCCTGCTTCACCTTCGAGGTAGTCAAAAAAGGTTTGCAATGGAACTCGCGTTCCAACAAAGACTGGAGTTCCACTCATAATCTCAGGATCGGAGTGAATAATTTGTCGGTCACGTAAACATGATTGAATATCCATCATGCAGCTATTCACACTCTTCGTGCCAGTTCAGAGTCTCGTCTTATTTTAGCTTAACGTTGAAGCCGTCTGAGGTTTTCCATAACTTGCTGGTATTGAGCCGTTTTTCCCCGATCCATTAACAGTTGTGCAGCTTTTTGCAAGTCCTCAATCGCTCCAGTTCTATCTCCTTGAGCAGCGCGAAGAATAGCTCTGTTATTGTAAGCATCGGCAAAGCCAGGATTGACTTCAATAGCTTGCTTGTAATCCTCAAGAGCTTTGAGCTTATCTCCTAAATCGGCAAGAACATTACCTCTAGAGTTGTAGGCAGGCGCATATTTACGGTCAATCTGCAATGCCTTAGTGTAATCTGCGATCGCTGCCTGTTGGTTGCCAAGTCTGGAGTAAGCAACACCCCGATTGTAGTATGTACTGGCATCTTTAGCACCGCGCTGCGACGCTTGAGTCCAATCCTCCACTGCTCCTTGGTAGTCTGCTAGCCGAATGCGAGCAACAGCTCGGTTGTTATAGGCGATCGCCGCATCAGGATTTTTCTGAATCGCTGCGGTGTAATCTTCAAGCGCTCCCTGATAGTCTCCCTGCTGAAAGCGGATATTGCCTTGGTTAAAGTAAGCGAAAAAAGCTTCGCTCTTGTCAGGATTGCGCTGTAGTACTTGGGTGTAAGCTTCTATTGCTCCTCTGGAATCTCCCTGTTCATAACGAACAGACCCCAGTGCATAATAGTCTCTGGCATTGCTGGGATTGTTGATTTGTGCTTGCTTCTCATCAGTAGGACGATTATTTACCGTCAAACTCAAGCTACTGAGTCCCGCTTGAGATTTCTGTGCCATAAAAGTATTAATCGGGATAGCTGCGTTCCATCCTGATTTAATCGCTACCGTAGTTCCATTGCGACTTTCAAGCTCACCATCCTTACCGCCCTGACCATGAATGCCAACAACTCTCCCCTCACTATCAAATACAGGACCACCACTCATGCCCCTTTGCGTCACAGCATTATAGCGCAAAGTATAGCCTTGGGGACGACTATCAGGGCGACTTGTCACAAAACCCGGTGAAAACTCCGATTCTCGTTGAGCACCGGAACGTCCATCGGAAGTGGGATAGCCAAAAACGTAAATTTGTGAACCCGTCACTGCTTGCTTGGAATCACCAATGGTGGCAATAGGGTAGTCGCGATCGCTCTCAAAAGTAACGACCGCTAAATCTGGGTCATTGTTATTTTTCTGTAAACGTTGCGCCCGCTTCAAGGGATATTCTTTTCCCGTATTAGTGCGAATGGTGTAAGTAACATCGTCTCGGCAAATAATAGGGTTCCGGTCTGGAATTGCATCGCAGACTACATGATTAGCAGTCAGAACAGTGTAAGTATTGCCCTGTTTAGCAATAATGACTCCTGTTCCACCCGTAGAACCTTGATTGTTGTTAATCTGCACTGTTGTCTGTTCAGCAATTTGGTTAATTTCTGGGGCGCTTTTGGCAAAGACAACAACAGGCTGGCTAATCACAATTGCTGTAACGACTGCTGTACCTCCCAAAAATTTAGGAAGGTAATTAAATCTATAAGAATTTACACTCATAACACACTCCTTTCAAATCTTGCATTCACCCAATCGTCACTCCATACATGAAGTCATTTTTGCTACAAAATAGAGTGATTTCCGCTTACTTGCCTATCTGTCCAAATCTTGGCTGAAAATTGGTAATGGGGATTGCCCAACTCAGGGCTTCCATTTGCAGGAATTGCTTCTCAGATGGCATCATGCCATTAGCAAAGATGAACGCCTCAATGCCACCCAGAGGATATTTCGATTTGCCATTAATGCCAATCAGTTCGCCATTTTGATTCAAAACTGGACCACCGCTCATGCCTTGTACAACATCATTGGTGTAGCCGAGTTGATATCCTCCTTGTAGCGATCGCTCTGCAAACATCCCTACTGTGCCTGTTGTCAAACGAAACGCTCTGACTCCCCAATTACGAGTATCCTCTAAAGCTGTTATGGTATTTCCCTCTTTGATAAAATGCCAACTTGGGAATCCAGCAGCATATACGGAATCGCCAACAGACAGGGTATTCGGGTTCCCAAACGCGACAACTTTGTAATCTTGATCACTAGTAAATTGCACTAGTGCTAAATCTAGAGTGCCAAACTGAACTGAACGTAGCCACCGAGCCGAGTGCATCTGCCCATCGGCACTTAAAACAGTGTAATAATTGTCCGAACCGTCCTCCACTACATGATGATTCGTCAGCACGGTATAAGTTTCTCCGCGACGCTCAATGATGACTCCTGAGCCTGAGCCTGAATTTGTCAAAATCCGTACACTGACCTGCCGAGCAATCTCTGGAACTGATATGCCAACACTAGGATGGTTGAAAACTGGCTCTGCTGAGGGTTTAGCTGCGTAATATAAGATACTTTTCTGTGTATATGGTAGTTGGGTAGCTCTGTGGGATGACAGTCCAGTGGGAAAAGTGGCGAACATCAAGAGTGACCAAGAACTTGTAGGTATAAATAAGAACATTGCACTTATCTTGCTCGTTGGTAGCGAGAGCCTAAGAAGTTTTCTAACTTCTTAGGGTTTTTACAGGAAATTAGCACCCAACTTGCATGACTCTAAAGACTCGTGTCTGTTGTAGTTCCAGAGCTAGCCGGAGTACTAGTTTTTGCTCCTAAAGCTTGCTCTTCCCAAGCTCCTAAATCGACGTAGACTTGACCATCAGTTTCACGAATGACACCAGCACTACTGTTTCCCTGACTCATTTGTATCAACTGATTGAGAATTGCACCAGCTTTGGTAGCATTCTCTGGCTTGAGAGTGAACAAGACATTAGATCCATCTTGTTTACAACCGCTTTCCGATGCATTGAGCGCACAAATCACGGTTTGGCTGTTCACTGTTCCGTTGGTAAGCTTCACATTCTTGAGGCGACCACCGTTCGCACTAACCACAGTGTTAATTTTCTGCGTAACGATGTTGCAGCGGTTTTGAGTAGTATATTTTTCGCCAAAGTAGCTTGAACCTTCTGCAGTCCAAGTGATTAGGGGAACTGGCTGTCCTCCTGGTCTTTGACCGACGGTAGCTACACTCCCCCCGGACTGTGGAATGCAGCTAAAAGAAGTGTTTCCTGGTGCAGATGTTGCAGGTGCAGGTGCTGGCGTTGTTGGTGCAACTGTAGGAGTTGAACTACTGCCACCTCCTTGTATAACCTTAGGAGTTAGGTTGGTTCCACTTCCCGAACCGACTCTAGGAAGGGTTTGCGCTTCTGTTTTCAGAACAAACGAGTTTGATAGAACAAAAGACATCAGCAAAAATTGAGTGAAAAACTTAAGTTTCATTGCGAACTCCTTGATTAAAATTGAATCAGTTGCTCATATTTCAGAGCGATCTATAAACCCGTCTCAGGGGTGGGCTGTGGATTTGAGTTTGTATTTGTGTTGACCAAATTCGGCGATTGAGATATTGGTTCTGGGGTAGGTTGTGGATTTGAATTGGTAGCATTAAGAGAATTTGACGACTGGGATATTGGCTCAAGTCTGCCTTCAGCACGAATGTATGTGTAGCTTCCTACACTCAGCCCCTTGACAGGCTTAGTACAATATTCTTTGCCGTCAATTAGGATAGATACCACTGAACTACCACAGGAAGCAGTTGTTAATCCCCAATTTTGAATCAGTGCTAGGTTGGGATCAGCGGCAAGTGCTGCTAATCTTTCCTGAGTAGCAAGTTCTCTATTTCTCTTCTTATAATCCCACATATTACCGAAGAAGTTGCCAACTTCTCTTATGACACCAGTCCAGAGTCCGGTTTTATTGGTATCTTGTTCAATTCCACGTTGTATCTGAGCAAGTTTTTCCTTTGTCTTAGCATCAATCTCTGCAATTATGCGTCTTGTGTCTGCACTATATTTTTCTTTGTCCCTTTCTATTTCAGCAATTGCTACCGAGGCATTAGCATTAATCTTTGCAATTGTAACTTGCCCAGCTTGTCTCAGTAATTCATCACAGTTTTTCGACTGATACTCGCTCATCACCTCATGACTAGAGGCAGTTGAACGGTTATATTTATGATTAAATTTCGCTCCAATCGGAATCTTAACTATTAAATTGACGTTCCCTCCGGAATTACTAGTCACCGAACTTTGAGAAATAACTTCTTCCATTCTATAATCACGGACATCTGAGCAAAAAGCAGTGTCTTCTGGTAGTAATTCCATGTTATTGGCATAAACTGGGATAGCAGAAAGCACAATAGATACGGTAAGCAAAAGTGAAGTTTTTGTGAAAGTCATATTTTTCTCCTAAAACCTTCATTTCAATTAATTAGAACTTACACATTTACATAAGAACCACAAGTCTTGTTTGGTAAAAATTACCTAAACATTTACACTTTTCCAAAAGTCTTATTGATTTGCATTTGTCTCTTTATTCACCAAAAAGCTGGTAGAAGTTGTGTAACTAGGTCGCTACAAGGGTAATGAACCCTTCTGTTTACTTATTGATTTGCTTTTATCGGTTTATTCACAAAGAGTGGGAGTATCGTGAGTAAGAGTGGTCTAAGCAAGTTCAGCACTAGCGTATGAACCCTTCTGTCTACTTATTGATTTGCATTTGTCTGTTTATTCACTAGTGGGGCTTTGTAAAAAACTAGGCTCAAAATCGTCTCAATTGTACAACTGGTAAGGGTTTTACATTGATTAAGCACCCTTCCAGGTTGTAACTGGGTTTGAGGTACTTTTATCAGAGTTGACGTATTTTCCTTGTCCATAAAGGCTTTCATGCACTTTTTACCATAAAAAGTTTCAAAGTCCCACTAGGGCGCAGTACTCTGAGTGGCTACATTCTCAAAACAAAGCTGGAATCATTAATTTTGAAGTTTTTGAAAGCAAAGGTTTTCAACCGTTACATGGCGGCTGGTAACAGCTTCAAAAGTGAAGCTGTTATCTGAAATGCCATTGAAAACGAAAGCTCCTACTTCTCATTGGTTGGAATTTTCAGGTCGTTGTCAAGTGGTATCTCCTCAAGAAGTAAAGCGAGCTTATAAAACCTGTACGTAGTATTAATTGTTGCTACGATCTGCCCTTTGCCAATATATAGAAAGTATTAGCCTGACGTAAGTCAAAGCCAACGAGCGTACAAGACTGGTAATTCGATAAGTAGAGTTGTTGAGCCTAACGGCTGTAAGGAATCGAAATATTAACCAAGATTCCCTATGGCAGAAGTTCTTACTCAACCTCAATTCCAAGTTCTAACACACCAACATACAGGTACTAGAACCGGACGCATTTACTTCCCAGCGGTGTTCCTGGCAGAATACCATGCGATTGTGAAAGAATGGCTGGATCTACAAGAAATTCAGTTTGAAGAACGGGATGTCAAGCTTTACGGAGATGGTTCCTTCCGTATTTACTTCCGGTCAAATTCTCCAAAGAAACAGTACTTAAATTTGATAAAATCACTGCCAAAAAATGCTTTTATATAGCCCGTATTGATAGTTCAAATACTCTCTCCTGACTGTTTTTGGGGAGATTATTTTTTTATTTACATATCTAAACTCAAGTCTGCTTACGCAGACATAGAAGATGAAAACTCATCTTCTATGCTTGTCAAAAAAACTGTCAAATCACTAAGCTAATTGAAACCCTAGAGATACTGCCCGGACACTGGCTCATAGTGCCAACGCAAGGAAAAAGACCGTTGGGATACCGATGGGAAAAATATCCATTTACTCCCCAATCCTTACAAGAACAACTTGCCCGCAGAGGAAAAGTTAAGGTACACAATCGCGCCTGTTCTCTATACGAGGCACAACCTACAGGTATTGGTCTACTATGCGGTCAAAATTCCAAAGAATTTCTGATATCTGTAGATTGTGATGGTCCAAGTGCCTATGACCAAATTAGAGCGATCGCCGACAGGCAGGTGCGTAGCACCATCGCGCACAGCACCCATCCCTTTGAGGCGATCGCCGCAAAGAGCGCTGGGCTTTGCCCAATTGCCCAAGAGACACTGGCGGAGCCAATCGCTCTTGAACCTCTGCCCCCCACAGTAGCATTCACTTCTGGGCGACCGGGCAGAGCGCAATACCTATTCAAAATCCTGGAGCCGCCCCAACACCAATGGCTCAAATCCAGGAAAATCGCCACTGCTCTTGGTGAAGCACTAGAGCTTAGAGGTTCCAACCTACAATCAGTGCTACCACCATCAGTCCATCCGCTCACCGGATACTACCGCTGGTTGCCTGGATGCCGCCCCGACGAAATCCAGGTAGCAGCAGCACCTCTATGGGTAGTGCAAAAGATGGCGACTCTACCAAAACATCAAACAATCTCCACTGCTTCAGAATACCTAAGAAAAGATAAGCCACAAGAAGATACTCCCACTAATGCAGATATCCAAAAAGCATTGCTGCTATTAGAGGTAATTCATCCCAAATTTGCGGATGACTACGATAGTTGGATAAAAGTAGGAATGGCACTTCATACCGTTAGTCCGAGCTTACTCCCTGCTTGGGATAGATGGAGTCAATTGTCTCCCAAATACAAAAGAGGGGAATGTCAATACAAATGGGATTCTTTTAAGAAATGGGGCATAACAGTGCGAACTCTCTATCGATTAGCAAATCTTTCTTAAGCTGTAATGACTCATGACTGATACCGCTCACTATAAACCTGTAGAGAATCTCTCCAAAGCTTTGAAATTGATGAAGATATTTCACGACTTAACGCAAAAAGAATTAGCGGAAAAACTAGGAATATCCAAATCGTATCTTTCAGAAATTGAATCCGGAAAGAAAACACCAACCATTAACTTACTAAAACGATATTCAGAGGTTTTTGATGTACCAATATCCTCAATCATCTTCTTCGCAGAACACCTTGATAGTGATGTTGACCTTGAAGAGACAATAGAATTTGTGGATGTTAAAATTATATATCTCCTCAAGTTCATAAAGAGCAAAAATTGGTCTGACAACAATATTGCCTGAAAATCGTAATTTATAACCCTTGATATCGCTGACGCGCTTCTCCTTTGAAATGCTCCAAGGGAGAAACAGATGAATCGACTGAACTACGAACTGCTGGAACTATTGGAGAAAGATACTCACAAGTTTCAGCAGTATTTTGTTGAGCTAAAATTGCCACTACACTATTGTGGGAGTACTGCTCAACAAAATATTGGAGAACAATTCCATCTTCTCATGCAACAGTTAATGATGGGATTGCCCATAGAACCATTTCTTGCAGCTTATCCTGAAATGGCTGATTGGGTATCTAAACTTCAGCTAATAATCAACATTCCTTCTGACAGCAAAAAGTGTAATATTACTCTCCATAAGCTCATCAATGAACACTTACTTATTGCTAAGTACGACCTAGTTATCGTTAATGTAGAGAAGATTGTAATTGTGGATTGGACAACTGAAAGACACATTCTACAACCAGAAATCTTAGAAAACTCCTGGAAAACTCAACTGCGACTATTTCTCCTTACAGAAACACAAGAAATTACTCCTGACAACATCTCCATAATTTACTACTTTGTTAATGGAGATGACTATCCCACTATCTACCAATTCAACTACAGCCAAGAGAAACATGATGCTTTCATAGAGCGATTGGCAATGACGTTATCCAAATTGCCAACCACTCACAACGCCACTGATTCAAAGCCATCAGCAGCAAACAGTATGAAGAAACATGAATTAAATCTACAAAAGTTTCTTAAAGGTGAAATGAGCGCTGCTGAATATCTCGACACTGTTCCAGAGGTTGAAATTTAATGCCTCACAACCATCTCCCTTCCCCTCCCTCCAACACTCCTATCACCAATCCAGATTCTCAATCTATTGAAAGGGCAATTCAAATACTACGAAATGCTCATACTGCTATTCACCAAGCAATCGAACATTTGGATAGAGGCTCTCCCATTCACGCTAAACAATTGATTGCCCAAATTATCAGTTGGTTAGCCAATTCACTGATGATTCTTTAACGTCTTACCAATGTCAATATCTAAACAATATCTCGAACAGCTCCGCCAAACTGCATTTCAGTTAAGTGAAATTGCCAATAATATGCAGCAAGCTGCTATACGTCTCATCCAACAAAATCCACAAATAAACGGCAGGTTTCAAGACCAGGATATTGCTAACGATATCTCATTTACTATTTTGTGTTCCGTCAACCTGCAAAAAATTGCAGAAAACATAATGACTTATTGCGAAGAAAGGTTATCAAATATGCAGTAAATGCTGTTTTGGCTAATGGGTGTGTTGTTACATTCACACCCTATAAATCACCCAGAGAAATCCAATGCTTAATATCACCAGAGTAGAACTGAGTGTTGATGGATGGACTCTTAACATTCTATCAAAAAGAGTCGCCACTATCACTGACCCTTTAGGAAATCGTAAAGTCTCCTATTTTGGATTTGATACTCAAGAAAAAGCGCTTCAATTTCAACAATGGCTCATTGAAAATAAACAATGTTCTGCTGCCATTGTAAGAAAGGCAGAACGATTATCGATGAATTTTGAGTGCAAGGCGTGGCGGGTACCGACAGAACTGATTTTGGAATTAGCACAGCGCTCTATTACCTCCACAAAGACCAACAATAATTACCACACATTTTTGACATAACAGTAATATAAATATGCATCAGTTGTCCATATTTGACCTACCAAACACAGGACAAACTTCTCTATGCATCCGTATTCCCAATCCCCATCAAGCAGCAAAACTCAGACAGTTAGCTGCTGCACTGCAAGAAACCATTGATGCAAAGAAAAACCCAGCTATCGCCCAACAACGTCCCACTCGCCGTAGGTTAGAAATTGCTGAGGGAATGTATGAAGAAGCAAGACTTTTGCAACAGATTCAATCTTGGCTTTATGCGATAGCTGATGCTGCTCTTGTTGGAGAACTACCAGACATACTCAAAGGCATTTCTACCAAAACTCAGTTGGAAATTCTCAGAAAAATGTCATCCAAAACTTGGAATGAAGAGGATATCAAGAAAGTCTTTAAGAGCGACGAGGGAGAGTACGCTTGCTGGAAATCTGCGTTGAAAAGAGCCAACATTCATAATTGGCAGCAAGCTTCTGAAGCGATCGCAGCACTGAAGCAACTGCACTCTCCTCCCAAAGAAGACCCAATTGAAGTGCAAATCCGTCGTTTGGAAACTGAGTTAGTAGGGATGAAACTTAACGAGTTCTTTCCTACTCCTCATCATGTATGCGATCGCTTAGTGGAACTGGCGCAGTTGCAACCAGGGATGCGGGTACTTGAACCCAGCGCTGGCAAAGGGGATATCGCCCAGGCTATCTTCCACCATTGCCCTAATGTTCAATTGGATGTTGTCGAAATTCAATCCAATCTGCGAAGAATCTTAGAATTGAAAGGATTCAACATTCTTGGTTGCGACTTTCTGACTGAGCTGAATGGGGAGCAGTGGCAAGCAGTAATAGCCAACCCGCCATTCTCAAAATTTATTGAGCATACCCACCATGCCTACAACTGCTTGGTTAGTGGTGGTTCTCTTGTGACGATTGCTCCAGAATCGGTGTTCTTTCGCAGTGACTGCAAGTTCAAAGAATTTCGTAAATGGTTAAAAGCTCATAATGCTTGGGATGAAAAGTTGCCTGATGGTTCATTCCTAAATTCCACTCACTCCACAGGTGTTGCTACCAGAATCTTAATTATCAACAAATAAATCACAGACATCGTGCTAATAATACGCAAATGTGAATACCAAGACCAAATTGAATGCAGAAATCTACTGCTTACATTCCGCCCAATTCGATATTGGAAATACATATATTGGGCTTACTTGGGAGAGAATACAAATAGAAAATTTGCTCTCCAAACACCCTATATTACCATCACTCTTAAAAAGAAAGTGTAATTACGAAGCAAAACATCTTCAAGTTCTGCATTCAGATTTTGACAGAAGAGTAAACGGAAGGAATGTTAGTTTACAAACGCATCAGTTACGTCCAAATTGAAAATTGCTATCAAACATATCTCCACCCTTTTTCTGGAGAATTCATTCGCTACAAACTTCTTAAAAATCAAGATGAATTAGAAGATGCACTTAATAAATGTAGAGAAGCTGGGTGGTTGGTAGTGAATGTTACTAATATCAATTTACATTGAAGCTGCATAGAAAAGAGCTTCAAGAATATAGTCATAAGAAGTCAAACAAATAACACGCTCTGAGGTTAGATTACTGAGAACCTCATGGAGGCGATTGCCCAAGGGGCAGTGCCAGAGGCAATCGCGAAGTTCCAGAACGTGTGTTGAATACCTGACCCTTAATGTAAGATTTAACAAACAGCCAAAATCTTTCAATGGGGTTGAGTTGTGGACAATAGGCAGGTTGGCAGATGGGAATAATATTTTCAGGCCATTTCAAGTTATAAGACAAATGCGCTGCGGCTTGGTCAATTTGAAGGAGTGCAATATCATCTCCCAATTGTGATGAAACCGTATCCAAAAACTCTTGAAAATGTTGGGCAGAAAGCTTTGGATACTCCAAACAAAAATGCCATCCAGTCATTGGTTCAACAACACCATACAGCCAAAAACTTTGCCGCTTCCATGCGACACGAACCATTGGTTGGACACCACGAGTTGTTACAATGCGTCTTGGTTCAGTTTTAAGTCCCATCCGGCTCTCATCTTGAAATAGATAACGCAACCGTTTGCCTTGACCAAGTAATTCTTGTAACGCTAACAATGCTCGTGGAATGTTTTTTTAAATGTTGCGATCGCCGTGACTAGTCCTGATTTGTACTGTATGGTCGCGGCACTTTCAGTTTCGCTTGGAGTTTGTACCGAACTAAGTAATGAACCATTCGGTAGCTGACGTTTAATCCATAATTCTCAAAAAGCCAGTTGACTATTTCCCCGTAACTGCCAAAACCTTGCGGTGAGTCTAATCTTGCTTTGAGCGACTCAAGTACAACTCCATTAATTGTCGGCGGTTGTCCGGGCGGTTGTTTCATTTCTAGCAAACCGCTCAGTCCTTGTTTGCGATATTTCTGCAACCAACGGGTGATCGTTGAGGGGTCCCGTGCCAATCTTTGCGCTAGATTTTGATGCGATCGCACTTGCCCTGTTTTTAGCCACCAAAGCATTTGCAGTCGTTCTTTTTGGCTAGCACTCAAGAGTGTGTTTTAGTGTTTTTTCTAAATAGTCTGAGCTTTCTGTGATTTCCAGTTCTAGCTTACGTGCCATTTTTGTGCTATCTAATTTCCCCTTGCCCTCTATTATATGCAAGCTCAATGTAAATTGATATAACCTAGTTAACAAAATGAATTCAGTAACACCAAAACGTCCACGACGATAGGCGCTACGCGCTGCGCTTCTGAGTAATCGGAAGCGCAACGTATGTCTACATCTACCCTTTCTCACTCAACAGAAGTATGCGTAACTCAAATGCTCGCTCACCTCAAACGTCGCAATACTCCCAAAACTAACAACTCTCTCTCTATCAAAATTGTGTCTTTTACTGACAAACCATGAAACTATCTCACTCATTCACTGCAAAAATTTCACAAGAAACATTTGTTACTTCCTATAGCAATGGGGATAAACAATGTTGTTCATTTATTGAGGGTGGAGAGACTGTGACTATCAGTTTTGGTACTGATTGTCTACAAAAGCTAACAGAAACTATCCACATCCTCCAACAAATCTACCAATCTCTCTCCAACCAACGACAAAAAGAAATCATCCAAGAACTTGAACTATTGAATCCCCATCCTTCAATCCACTCAACCCACAACAGTAACGGCAAACATCACGCCGAAGAAATGGCTTTCTAACCAACCATTGCCAACCATTTCTCACAAACCATTAACCAGTAATTAAAAACAAAAAATGGCTAAGAATCAACAAGTTAAAACCACTGTTGAAACCACTGTTGAACCCCAAAACTCTGCGGCAATCCCTCCTGTGCAAGAAAGGGATGAATTTTGCTCAAGCGAATTTCTAGACCCTGATGCCAAACTGCCTCGCATCCAAGCACTCCGAGGCACTACTCCACAAAGCTGTGGCTATTTTGTAGCTGTCAACCAAATGGCTGTAGCTGGGTGGAGGGAGTTTGATGAGAAACAACTCATTACCTATACGTTTGAGTCTAGTGGTGCCCAAGAACAGGGTATTCTCATCCAAAACCCCAGAATGCTAGTCTGTCCCAAAACACCAGTGTTGGGATATGACAGAAAGCAATCTCAGGAAAGCAACTCCACAGTTATTTTGGGGCGGTACACTACCCAAATGAGGGAAGATGAGAACATTGGTAACGTCCAGTACTTTCAAGTCTTCCTGTTGGATCAGGAGAACCAACCACTGCACCAAATTCCCCTCATCTACAAAGCAGCAGGCGCTAACCAAGCTACCTTCGCTGGACATTGGCAAGAATTCTGCAATGAACTCAATATCTGTCACTCCATTGTCAATGGCATTCCAGCCAAACAAAAGAATGCAATGTTCTATAGCCTTGGCGTGTTCTGCTTCAAAACAGCTAGGGAGCAAGTCGGTACCAAACAAAAAAGCTTTGCCTGTCGAGTGGTAGATCACGAACGACCAACAGTAGAAAACTGGCGTAACTACTTTATGGGATTCAAGACCAACATCAAAGATTATGTCTGGGAATCACTTGAACCTGCCAAACCTCTCATGATTCCTGGCTCTCCTGAAACACCAGCACTTCCTGCTGCCTCCGAGTAAGCGTGCAATTGTTCCCGCAGAGCAATTACTGAAACTGTGGGTGCTTGGAGTAACACCAAGCACTCAACTGATTCAACCCACAACCCATAATTAGCATGAAAATCAAAATCCCTCAAAAAGACCTCGCCGACACACTCTCCCTCGTTAGCTATGCAGTACCCTCCAAACCACACCACCCCATTCTCAACAATGTATTGTTTATTGCTGATAAACGCAAACAACAAATTGTGCTAACTACTTTCGATATGAGTATAGGCATTCGCGCAGAATGTAAATGCTTTGTGGAAAATAGCGGCACCATTGCTCTAAGAGCCAAACTCCTCTCTCAACTCGTCTCCTCTCTCCCCAAAAACGACATCACTGTGGAAATTGCAGACAATAACGCTGTCCTCTCTCACTCCTCTGGCTTTTGTCGCATCCAAACTTTCAATCCCCAAGAATTCCCAGCACTCCCTGAAGCTAATGACACTATCATTACATTACCAGCATCCAAATTGCTGCAAGCGTTAGAGGCGACACTATTTGCTGCAAGTCTAGATGAAACCAAGTTAGTTCTAGCAGGGGTACATTTTAAGTTTGCTGTAACTAATTGGCAAGCTGCGGCGACAGACGGTCATCGTCTGGCAGTTGCCTCCGGCACTATAGAATCAAGTGGGGATGCGGAGAATGCATCTGACCTCATAGAAATCACAATTCCCTATCAAACACTAACAGAATTGCAGAAGATATTGGGGAGTGTGGGAGAGAACAACGAATGCACCATTAGCGTTGGTGGTGGGACTGTTGTATTTAATTTGCCAAGCATTAGAGTAACTTCCCGAATTCTTGAAGGAGAATATCCCAAATACCCATCGCTCATTCCCCAACAATTTGAACATCAATTCATTGTCGATAGAAAGGTATTAGATAATGTTTTAAAGCGAGTAGGAATTGTTGCTGAGCAGAAAGAGAAAGTGGTTGCCATTACCTTTGACTACAGCAGTCAGCAAGCAACATTATCCACAGAATCTCAAGATGTAGGTGGTGCTGTCGAATCAATTGTCATCAACTCAACGGGCGATTCTCAGCAAAAGTTACATATCGGTTTCAACATCAAATACCTCAGCGATGCTTTGAGATTTCTTCCTACTGATGAAGTGTTGATTCACGCAAATCGACCTACAACTCCTGTCATCATCACTCCTGTTGGCGGCATTTTAAATCAATTAGTTTTGGTGATGCCAGTGCAGCTGACTGCTGCTGAAGAAGCTGTTATCACAGTAGATTCTTCATCATCCACAGAACCTATGACAACTGAGGATATCTCCATAGCCAATCAGCAAACACCGATCGCTTCCAAGGAAACATCACTAACATCACCAACTGATGAAGAGACAACAATCACAGATGAGGAAGCACTATCAACAACTGAAGTAGCTGCTGAAGTTGCTCTTGTGATGGCAGGAAGTGGTCTAGAAGCGCCGCCACAACCAACAGAGGTTAACACAGATGCTGAGGCGACAGAAGACACCACCACAGTAACCCATTCTCCTACTACTTCCACTACTCTCACCATTAAAACCAAAGGCAGAAAGAAGAAAACCGAAGCTGCTGCGTAAGTTAACTCCATAAATCACTACTGTTCCACCCCAAACTCTACTCCATTGCTTGAGTTTGGGGCAATTTCATCATGTTTATATTCCCACTATTTCTATCATGTACCAACCACTACATTTAAAATATCGTCCCCAATCCTTTGCTCAACTTGTCGGTCAACAAGCGATCGCCACCACGCTTACCAACGCCATCACTTCAGCAAGGATTGCCCCAGCGTACCTGTTCACTGGTCCACGAGGAACAGGTAAAACCTCCAGCGCTCGCATCCTCGCAAAATCTCTGGACTGTTGAACATGGTAATTCTCCAACTCCTTCTCCTTGTTGCAAATGCGATTCATGTACTGCAATTGCTGGAGGATTATCGCTAGATGTAGTCGAGATAGATGCTGCAAGTAACTCTGGGGTCGAGAATATCAGGCAGATTATTGAACGCTCCCATGTCGCACCTGTCAACAGCCGCTACAAGGTTTATTGTATCGATGAGTGCCACTCCCTCTCCAATCAAGCATTCCAAGCTTTACTGAAGACTTTGGAAGAACCACCTGCCAATGTGGTGTTTGTCCTCTGCACCACAGAAGTTCACAAAGTGCCTACCACCATCGCCTCTCGATGCCAAAGGTTCGATTTTAAGAGAATTGGTGTAGAGGATATGGTGAAACAGCTGAACCACATCACCTCTGAGGAATTAATCGATATTACTCCAGAAGCGCTGCGGCTGGTGGCACAACTATCTTCTGGCTGCTTGAGGGATGCCCAATGTCTGCTGGATCAGCTGAGTCTGCTAGATACTACCATTGACCAGAATTGGGTCTGGGAGATAGCGGGAATGGTGCCAGAGTACGAATTACTCACACTCGTAGAGAAGATTGCTGATAGTGATAGTAATGCAGTTATTGCCATCATTCGCAATTTGTTGGAGTGGGGTAAAGAGCCATTGGTGATACTGCAAAATCTCACCAGCTTCTTCAGAGATATATTGATTGCCAAAACATCTACCAGCAATGAGATGGTGACGATGACTGCGGACAGTCGGAGGGAGTTGTGTGAAATTGTGAAAAGTTGGGATATCAAAGACATTCTCCAAGCTCAGCAGCATCTTCAACAACGTGAAGCACAGGTAAAATTTTCCAGCCAGCCCCAGCTATGGTTAGAGGTGACAGTATTGGGACTGTTACCAGATGCTAAACTAGCACTGCCAACCACTTTTCCCACTCCAACCGCAGAAACACCACCTTGGGTAAATTGGAAGACTCCATCTGATGCGATCGCCTGGGCGCAACAACACCTACCAGATATGAGCATGGAATCTCTGCAACAAAAATGGGATTCTCTTATACCAGTTAATGGGAAGAAGGCTCCAGCTTGGGTAGAGATAGTACAACAGTTGATGGCTACTAGGTAAACATCTCACAAATTCTTATTGCCAGCCCCTCAAATGAGGGGCTTGTTGTTGTGAGTCATTAATGGCTGACGCCTTTGTTTGCTGAAAAATTGATACAGCATTAACCATGATAACTGAAGCTGATTTATCTCAGTTTACTGGCTCAGAAACAGTATTCAAACATTGGCTTGGAACATTTTTATATACACAAGGAATTAAGTATTTAGTAGATACCGCCGCATCTGGCTGGCTTATTGATGCAATTGCTTCTTACCAAACCCGCACACTGCTCCTACAACATCCAGAACTCAAAGAATTTCAACTTTGGCAATTGGAAGTTAACGAAGATAAAACAGCAACCCTCTCTTGCCGTGCTGATTCAGATTGCAACCCTGTTGTAGTGCAAAACATAGAGTTTACTGATTTCCCACTGCAACACATCAAACTTTATCTGTGCCAAAAAGTTTTAATGCTACCTTCGGAGTATTAATAATGGAAATATCTTACCAAACAGAAGATGGAATTGTTCACCATCAAATAATCAACACAGTAGAGCAGATGTCAGAGTTTATCAACCTCTATTCCTGCTCAGATTATTACTTGCAAATTCAATCGCTTACCTATCATTTGCTTAAAACCGCCAGGTGTGCATTACGAGATTATCCCAAAATTATCCTCCATATTCAAGGACGAATACTACCTCAAGAATTGCTCATTACTTATCTTGATGATTTCCATTATTTCCTATCTCAACATCCCTCTCAACAGTACTTATTGGAAATCAATTCGATTGTTTTCAAAATGCAAAAGTTAGGAATTATCAACAATGCGAATGAATAAACAATGGACGCTGCTTACAATTCTTTTAACTTTGTCACCAAAAGTGGCAACAGAATTTTAGTGTCAAAAGACAAATAGGACGTACTCGTTACGGTGGAACAATGTGCGATGAAAGGGACTGCGTAAGTCCTATCAGCTAGAAAAGTTTTTCCACCGTCCTCTCCCATAATCGCTGCGCTATATCAGCAGTAAAAGCGGAGAATCTCAAAGCAATAGATGGAACAAGATGAGTAAAAAGAATAATGCTTCCTTTCATCAATATTCGTTAATGCTTGAGCCAGATGAAACGAAGAAGCAAAGCGTGGTTCTACTCAATGACAGCAGATTCAACCAATGCTTTGAGGTGTGGAAAAATTGTAAGAGATTCGGGTTTGACTTGGAGACTTATTCAACAGTACGAGACCCAGATGGGGGCTTATCTCCAGAGACTGGGGAAATCAGGCTCATACAAATAGCAGTAGAAGACTCCCCTAGTTGCTGCCTAGTTATAGTGATTGACCTAGGGTGGAAATCCCAGGAGCGATCGCGTACTCATCAACACCTGGAAAGACTTGGGTTTTGGGAGACTTTGAGAGAAAGACTGACGAACCCCAAGGTGGAAGTAGTCGGTCATGCAATGGGATTTGAACAAGCCTTCATGCTAGCCAAATACGGTTTTACCATCAGAAACGTTATTGACACCCAGCTACTATCACAGGTGTACTGGGCAGGACTAACGCAATGGTTAGACCAATTACACAATCGTCCTCACTCCTTAGAATCTCTATGTCTGCGGTTGGCAATTACTATTGACAAGTCGGCACAAACCTCAGATTGGGGTTGGGGGGAACTGGGAGCAGGAAAGCTCTCCAATCGGCAGATCAATTATGCTGCCACGGATGCCGCTGTGGTGTTAGAAATTTACGACAAACTCAAACCCCTGATGGAAGCCGTGGGTGCTTGGGAACATGGGTTGATTGAGTGTGCGGCAACGCCTGCATTTGCCCAAATGGAACACTACGGAATGCCTGTAGACTTTGAGGTTTTGCAACAGGTGACTGCCGAATATGAGTTGGTATTGGAAAAATTGCTCTCCCAACTCCAAGAAACTTTCCCAGGAGCTGTCAAGGCTATTAATAGTCCGAAGGCGCTGCTGCCACTCATCAACGCCAAATTCCAACTCAATCTTAGAAACACATCAGCAGAAACCCTCAGTGCCCATTGGCGCATCCCGTCCCTCAAACTGCTATCGCTCATCCGCACCCAGCAAAATTACATCAACTACCTTAAAGGAATTGCCAAAAACCTAAAAGATGGTCGAGTTCGAGGAAGCTATACCCAAATTGGACCAATGGGGCTAGGACGCTCAAATTGTCACGAACCAAATTTGCAAAACCCGCCTCACCCAGACAAAATGCCTTACGAGCTAAGACAGTTAAACCGCAAGAGCGTGCGAAGCGTGTTTGTAGCGCCACCAGGCTACAAATACATTATTAATGACCTCATGGGCGCTCACACTGCGATCGCAGCCCAAGCATCGGGTGACAACTTACTCATCCAAAAACTAAATTCTCCCACTGGTGATGCCTTCTGCATTATCGCCGCCAAAATTGCCTCTTCTCAAGGATTGGATGAACAATGGACCGAAGAAAATCTCAAACATTGGAAAAATGACAAAACACACCCAAACAACTCCCAAGCCTCATTATTAAGGCTAGTGAGTAAAAATGCTCATTATGGATGCCAGAACGGGTCGGGACCCAAACGGCATCAAGAAACAGTGAGAGTAGGTTCTGGTATCGAACTAAGTTTGTCAGAAGCCAAACTGCACATTAGCAGTTGGAAGAACACCTATTCCACTTTGGCACAATTCCAGTGGCAGCTAGTACAAGATGCCAACAAGTTCAAACCTCCCGTTTTGGGGTTGGCTAAAATAGAGTCCCGTACCAAGTTTGGTGTTGGTTGTGTCAAATCACTTTCGGGACGCTACGTATTTCTGCCCAAATATCCACAAGATTTTGGGGAGAGAAAGCAGTGTTCAGTGCGCTTGCCAGATGCCTGTGCTGCATACTGGACACTAACAGAAGCTACCATTATCAAACTTGCCAAAGCCAAGTTCTTAGAAATTTACGACCAACACCCAGAATGGCTGGGAGAAGTTTGGATAGGAAATTCTTGCCACGATGAGCTAGATGTCATATCTGCTACCAAATATGCCCAAGATGTTGCCAACACTATCCAACAAGCGATGCGTTGGAGCATGAGCCAATTCATCTCCCTTGTTCCCATACACAGAAACGAACCACCAGAGTCGATTATCTGCAACTCCTGGGCAGAAAAAGCATAGAACTACCCAGTTCGCTCCAAGAATAACCAATCTGCACAAAGACTCTGAAAGCTTTGTGCAGAAGTATTTTTAGCTCTTCAAACTACTTATGGCAAAGAAAAAACAAACCAGAAAACCCCGACTTAACAAAAAGCAACGTGCCTGGGTAGAAAAGTTTAAAGCACAACACCCAGGTGCCAAACTGAGGGAAATACACGAGGGCTTGTCGGGCGATCGCATCGTAACGCTGGAGTGGGCTGAAAGCTTACCACAAATTGTGCTACCAGATTGTGCAGACAGAGGTAGTGGTTGGATTTTCCACACCATCACAGTGAAGTTGCGTGTGTTCGGTGACCCCAGGCACTCCGCTCATCACCAATACCGTATTATCTATCACCATTGCAGCATTAATAGTGATCTAAAACTTTTACCACGAGGGCAACTATCTCTTACACTACCTCAACTTCTCAACATCAAATCTCCCCAGAACCCAATTAAGGTAAAACCCAAAATACATAAATCTACTTCTTCTACCAAAAAAAGAAAAAGAGTACAGTTCAAACTGCCCTTATTTGGAGTAGCTGCTCAACTCCATCACATCAATTTATCCAAAAAGGGAACTGTACAAAGTGAGCAAGAATTATTGCTAGCTACAGTATCTCATCGAGACTTAGAGACTGGGAAGGAAGTCAGATTGCCAGCAGCGATTGTAGAAATACTCAAGGAAAAGAAAGCTAGTCTTAAGGAATGGGAAGATGCCATCTCACTGTATCAAGTAGGAGGTCCTTCTTGTGTTATGCAATTCCTAGAAGGACTGGATAATATACGCCAATGCTTTGACAGCAACCAACCTCTTCAATTCCAAGACTACATACAACAACCTATAAGCAAAGAAGTGAAAGACGAAGTAAAATTTGTTGAATCAGAACAATAGCGAAATACTCAAAAAATGGGATGTATTTCCCTCTCCTTCTTGGGTGGTGAAATTGTTGATAGAAGCATCCAATATTGAGTCAGGCAGTTTGTGTTTAGAACCATCTGCAGGGTTTGGTAATTTAGCCATTGCTATGCGGGAGTGTGGGACGATTGTAGAAGTCATCGAACCAATTGTAGAACTTCAGGCAATCCTTACCCTTCAAGGATTCACTGTTATAGGCTCAGATTTGCTTAGCATACCTAATCTTCATAATCGCTACCACACCATAATTCAAAATCCTCCCTTCTCTCAACAATTTTCCCATATAAAAAAGGCTTACCATTGTCTCTCTTCAGGTGGCAGACTTGTGTCATTAGCCAGCAATACTCCCTGGCAATATAACAGCAGCTTCTACAAACAATTTCGTCATTGGCTTACCACAGTTAATGCTGAAGTAGAGAAATTGCCTTGGGGATTATTTGTAAATAGTGAGAGATATACCACTGTGGAGTGCTACCTCATCACCATTAATAAATCATAGGTGCATAAGCACATTTTAGGTAATACCAAAATATCAAAAACTTTATGACATCTAGAACAAAATCATCAGTGATCGCAGAAGCTTCAAAAATTATCGCCAGCTATCATCCAAAGCAAAAAGATTATCTGAGAAGATGGGAAACATGGAGAACAACATTGGATTGGCTATGCAGAGATATTCCTGAATTTCAAGGGGATCTAGCAGCAAAAAGAATTGTTGGGTATGTCAAAGACATTCTGGCGCAAAAGCGCCGACTGCAGCGAAAAAATAGACGGACTGCTCATATAGCTATCCGTCATCTACCAATCAATTAATATTATGTCAGAAATTCAACAACTCAACAAACTTGAGAAACTCCTTAATAGCTTTGGTGTAAAATGCAATCCTCGACAAACAGCTAAAGGTGAAATCTGCATTCCAATTCTTTATAAAGGGGAGGAATTCAGTGCAGTTATCTCCTGTGTAGGAGGCACCCCTGTAGAACAATGGTGGGGGGAATACAGTGCCACAGTGCAGAGAAGAATTCGAGAGCATTTTCGAGCATTTCTAGCTGTTGATTCATTATAGAAATATGCGGCACCCCTTCATGGGATGCTGCATATTTTTTTATACTTACAAATCCCTACCTCTACTAATCTCTCTCCCTAAATAACTTTGTCTTAAAGAATTACGGTCATTAACAAAAGGGTTAGTACCATCTAGTAACTCTCGCCACAATGGCACACCATCCCCGTCTATATCACTCTCCAATATTGCTTCCTTCGCTGCTGGGGAAATGCTTTGACGAAGCAGCCAATACACTAAAGATTCTACAAATTCTTCTGAACATTCTTCAGATGCTAAATTCCCTAATAATTTCTCAGCATCTACCTCTGTCATCTTTGAAGGTTGAGTAACTCCCAAACCCTTCAAAAATCCTCCGAAAAATTCATCCTCTCTCTCGCTACCACCTTCAACAAAAGCTACTTTCTCCAAGTGTTTTAAAGCAATTTCTTTAGATAGCTGGTTATCCATATTTTTGAAGGAATTGTAAATTGTATGGTTTAGATCTGACGCTAACTGCAACGACAAAACACCATCATAACCAAATCACTACTATAGGAATCCTATTTGATTTTTGAAAAAGGTTAAGGGAGAATACAGAGAGGTACATCTGTCTAACAGCGAACAATGATAAACCAGCATCTAGAAGCGGCGAGAAGCGAAGCGGAACGCGAGTGTGCGATCGCAAAACTACATTAAGCTATTTATCTTATCGCTATTTACCTTACTTGTTACTTTTATCATCACCTCTACTATTCCTCCGACAACTGTCTCAACTCTTCTGGTGTAAAAGGATTTTTCCCGGCACGTAGAGTATTAATCCATCGCTGACGTTGTAATTTCTTCTCCGAGTCATCTGTAGAGTTAACAAATAGCTGAAAGTCTTCTATTGCTCCTTTAGTATCACCAATTAGCGCCCTAGCAAGCCCACGGCTATCTCTACTATCTTTAATACTTGTATCTTCAGGTGCTTTAGCTACTGCTTTTTCGCAAGCAAACATCACATCTTTAGCGTAGCCCCGCAGGCTACCTTGCCAACAGAGTTCACTCAAAGAATCTGCCGAAATTTTTAGGGTGGAATCGAGTTTTTGGGCTTCAATGTAAGCAGCTATTGCTTTATTTATCTCACCCTTTGCTACAAGCGTTTCTCCTTGGTGAATCAACACTAGAGGCTTTGCTTTTGTTTCTGGATTAATTTGTAATTTCGGGTTCCATACCTTGGCTTTTTTGAACTTAGCAACTGCGCCGTCAAAATCGCCTGTTTGTGCCAGTTTTTCTCCTTGGCTAACCAAAGCGGGAGCAGTTTCTACTAGCATTGATTGGGTTTGACATACTTCGAGTTGCTCCAATTTTTCAGGACGCTGGGCAAGATAAGATTTTAGCCACTGACAACCCCGCGTTAATAGTTCATCTAATCCACCAATACGCCACACTTTAACTGTGCCATCATTAGATTCGATAGCAATTTGCCGTCCATCAGGGCTAAAACTGCTAGTTTTAATTACAATTTCTTGTTGTCCATCAGGTCTAGAACTAGCAGTCTTACCACTAAATTCAGCTAACTGCCTGCCCGACAAATCCCACAATCGAGTAGTGTTGTTTGATTCGCTCACAATACGTTGACCATCTGGGCTGAAAGTGGCATAATTGCCTGAAACTTCAGCTAACTGATTACCTGATAAATCCCACACACGAGTAGAACCGTCATCAGATGCGGTGACTACTTGCTGTCCATTTGGGCTAAAGCTGGCGTTTGCAACTCTATCCTGATGTCCTTTAAGTTCTACTAATTGCTTACCCGATAAATCCCACACACGGGTAGAGCCATCATCAGATGCTGTTACTATCAGCCGTCCATCAGGGCTAAAATTCATACTAGTTATATAACTTTGGTATCCTTCCAGTTCGGCTATTTGCTGACCGGACAAGTTCCAGAGGTTGGTAATACCGCTAGGCGATTCTATAATAATTAGCTTTCCATTTGGATTGAAATAGATTTTAGAAAATTGATCGCTTTTAATTTTAAGTTCAGCCAGTTGCTTACCTGACAAATCCCACACTTGAATAATATTGTCTTTTGACACAGTAAAAATCTGTTGTGCATCTGGGTTGAAGCCAACCACTTCTCCACTAAATTTGCTTAATTGCTTACCTGATAAATCCCATACTCGAACAATGCTTGGAATTGAACGAATCGCAATTTCCTCCCCATCTGAGTTAAGCGTAGTTTCTTTATATCCTGAAAATACAGCAACAATTTTCTGTGCATCGTAGCTAAATATAGGACTAGAAACATTATGATCGTAACCCAGTTTTATTTCTCCTAGCTGCCTGCCAGAGATATCCACACTTTTAACTTACCCTGATTTGTCATAGTCAACAAACGTTTTCCATCGGGACTAAAAACGGGTTTATAAAAATTGGCTCCAAATTTTTTAATTTCTGTTAAGGGTTTATTTGAAAAATCCCATACTTGAAGGTGCTGAGAATTACCTAAAGTTAAAATTTGTTTTCCATTAGAGCTAAAAGCAAAGTTTTCTACTATGTTATCTTTATATCCTCTAAGTTCAGCTATTTGCTGCCCTGATAAGTTCCAAATCTGAACTAAGCTATTATCTGATAACCTAATAATTTGTTTTCCATCAGGGCTAAAACCAACTTTTGTAGTTACGCCTTTGAGTCCTTGTATTTCAGTTAGCTGCTTACCTGATAAGTCCGACACGCGAACTGTGTGAGAGCCAGATTCGCGAACTGTGTGATAGCCAGATTCAGTGATAATGTGCTGTCCATCAGGACTAAAGTCAGCAGTTTCGGCATCTTTGTGCCCTTTAAATTCTGCCAACAATTTACCTGATAAGTCCCACATGCGGACATCATTACCATAGGTAAGGATGCGCTGTCCATCAGGACTGAAACTAGTTCCAATCAACCGCTCATCCCCTTCAAGGACTGCTAACTGCTTGCCTGACAAATTCCAGACATGGATGCTAGGAGGAAAATGTGATAAGGTGACAATGTGTTGTCCATCCGGGCTAACACTAGTACTCTCGATTTTACGTTCATGCGAAATTTCAGCTAATTGCTTACCTGACAAATTCCATACTTGAACCTTTTTGTCACGAGATGTGGTAACAATGTACTTTCCATTCCTGCTAAATTTCGGGCTAATATCAAAATCGACCTTTATTTTAAGTTCTGCTAGTTTCTTGCTTGACAAGTCTCGTATTTGGACAGTACCGTTAACTGCTGATACAGTAAGAATCCTCAGCCCATCAGGGCTATAACTAATATCTTTAATATATTGCAACTGCAATTCTTCTATGTACGTTCTTTGACTCTCTCGAATATTGTCCAAAATTGTTTGCAAAGCCAAAATTGGACTGGTGGCTGGATATTTTTCTAATGGTCTTCCGTCTCTTACCATTTGTTTCAACCTTTGTCCAGCTTTCATAGCCGATAGCAGCGCATCTATTTCTTGAAACTTAAACTGCTGCAAAGCCATAAAACCACTTTGTTCTAACTTTGTAACTTCTTTTGCCTCCTGTAGTTGTTTGTTAGCCAAACCTGCTATTATCCCTGCCACAATCAGAGATAATGCTAGTATTGCCCCACCAATGCGAATCTGTCGCTTTGCTTTACGTTGCGCTTGGCTTAATGTCTTATTCGCCTCGCTTAAAATCCGTCCCTCTTCTTCCTTAACCGCCAAAGTATTTTCTACTTCGCGCTTATCAAACTCTTGCGAAGCATCCAAAAACTGATAATCTTCATCCTTAAGACTTTTTCCTTTCGCCCAAGCCCTTGCTTCCTCTAAAGCCTTCCCTCGCAATAGCCAAGACTCTTCTTGACGATTTGATGCTAACCACGCGGTTAATGCCTCGGAATAAAACGCGGGACGTAAATTGACTAATTCGTTTTCAACCCAATTAATATTAAAAACTGACTCATAAATGCGGTTGTAAACCCTTAACTTGCCTTGTTGCTTAACCACAACACCGGATAGGCGCAATTGCATTTGTTCGGGAGAATCATCTGCAATTACTTCCCTTTGTTGTAAAATTTGCTGATACAAACCTAGCAACCGACAAGCCCGTGATTCATCATTCAAAATGCGGTTACATATATTTTGGAAATGCTGCTGACTATCATGGGTGTGCCAATTATTTATTATCCCGATACGTACAATTTCCGCTACCCACTCCACTTCACTATTAGTATTAACAGGCACGAAGTCCACAGTAGCAACAAGCTGACATAGCCATTGTGTCAAAAAAGGTTGTCCACATGTCCAATTTAAAATTTCTTTTAAAACTGCTTTGGGATGATTAACTTTACTTATTAAACCTTGCTCTAAAGGTGCAGCTTCCTCTAATTTAAATCCTGTAAGTTCAATAGCTTTACTATCAATATTAAAAAGCGTGTAATTAGTATCAGCAATTAAATCGGCAGGTGTTGCTACCCCCAATAACACAAAAGTTAGGCGATGATATTTAAGATTTATAGCCCGCTTATTACAGCAGCTACGAACGAAGGCAAAAAAATCATCCTTAAATTCTAAACTATTAATCCTATCAATTTCATCAACAAAGATAATAATATTTTCAGTAACTTGTTCTAAAAGTTCATCTTCAAGAACCATGCAACCGTGCCGCAGGTGGGATGTATTGATACTTGTACCACCACTCGCCAACATCAACTTCTAAATTGAATTGGCGTGGGAGATTGTCAAGGAATGCACCGAAAAACTCATCAGGTGTTACTCCGTAACTACAAATATCACGCATTTCTATCGCACAACAAGCAAACCCTTCACCTTGCAGGCTTTTCATTGTCCGTACCCGTAAACTCGATTTACCCATTTGTCGGGAGTTGAGTACGTAACAGAAATAACCTATTTTTAAAGCTGCGTAAAGTTCATCATCTGCCCGTCGCTTAACGTAGGTAGGTGATGATTCAGGGAGGCTTCCACCAACTTGATAGGTGTGACTGAAATTAGACATTGGATTCATCAATCTTCATTCCCCTAATTATATATAAATGTAGCCTAGCAGTTAAATACAGGAATATCATTATTATTTTTTATGATCTTTTATGACTTTCAAGTAAATGTTGATTGATTCACATAATTTTTAATGATTTATAATGCTGTAATTTTTGAATTGACTATTTATGAATTGCTGATATTATCTGATATTTTTGGTATTTTGATATCTCAAATAAATAACTAATATGAGTGCATACAGTAAGAACAAAAGCAATAAACACTCATTCTCAATCCTGGAAATTTAAATTATGTCAAAACGTTTGATAGGTGTTAGCACGATGCTAACAGTTTCTGCTTTAAATTTGGCTGCTACATTACCTGTTGTGGCTGAAACTGATTTGCAACCAAGTCAAGCAGTAGATTCAAGCAACTTTCAGCGTCCCAACAATGCCAAAGTTGATAATTCTCCGTTGAAGGTAACTCCTGCGCCAGAGGTGAATGTGAATGCCAGTCAAGTGAGAGTTATCAAGCAGGCTCCTGTCAAATTTCAGGCTTTCGAGTTGAAAGATCCAGAAACGGGTAAGCAGATTTCAGCAGATACAATACTCACGCTACCCGATGGCAAAAAAGTAAAAGCAGGAGAATACTACGCTGAACTTAACCGACTGGAGCAGCAGTTTAACCAACTGGGGTATTCACTTCGTTCTCCTGAAGAAAAAGTGACGTTGCAAGAATCTGTAGTAGATAGTTCTTCTTTGCAAAAGCAGGTAGAAGCAATTAAGAAACAACAGCAGCCAGTTGATAGTGTTCAACCAAAAATACGGGAGTTCCTTGAACCAAATAAGGTACTCAACTTCATTAAACAGCAACCAGATTTTCAGACCGAGTTAACTCCAGATAAAACTAATCCCAGCGAGTTGCAAAATAGTCCATCAAAGCAAATCAAAACCGATCCTGTCATCAAACTCAAGGTTCCTTCTAATACCAAAACCGTTGTTAAAACCTGGAACTTGGATGTAGGTAAGCCAAGTACCTTCTCAGCTTACTTGAACGGCAAGCTAGAGTTGAAAGGCTCAACTAGTTCTTCGAGCGCTTATGCAGAAGGTAATGCAGGGGGCTATATATTCAACCAGCGAGCTAATTTGTTGCGGGCAACAGCAAACTTGAATGCACCCGCATCTGGTAAACTCACTACCGACGTAAACCTACTCGTATTGGGACAAAACTTTTACAACTTTCAAGATGCGCGGCAAGGCTCTTTGCGACTTGGTGACACCTACTCCCGTACTATCGACGCACCAATCGCAGATGCTCGCTTTTTCGTCGGTCCCATTCCCATGAGAGCCAAATTTGGAGTTCAGGGTAGTGCTGGATTCACATACAATTTGATTGCGTCCCCTAAGTTAGCATATGCAAGAGTTAATCCCTTCCTAGATTCCAAAGCTTATGGTCAGGGAGGAGCAGACATTGTGGTTGGTGGAGCTGGAGTTAGTGCTAACCTCACTTTACTGAAAGACAATCTAGACATTTACTCCTTAGCATATTTAGGGATTGAATCTGGCAAGCCATACTTATATGCGTACTATTCTGGTTACAACCAGATAGAAGCCCTCAATGGTAACGCTTACGCCTTTGCCTATATCTATGTCCCGAAATTGCGCATTCCACCTTGGAAGAAGAAACAGTGGAATTGGAATATTTTTAGCTGGGATGGCTTAAAGTACAGTGGCTACCTATTTAACGGCTCTGAAAAAATCTACTTCTAGTCGCCAACAAAACCCTTTTATCAGCTAAAAACCATCTCTGATTAGTTATATCAAGTTGCATTTGGATAGTCATGTATTTGAGAGCAACTTGGCATTATAAAGTGCTTCTACCAAAAATTTCACCCCTTCTCAAAGCTAACATTCGGAAGGGGTTATCCCCTGTAAACTTGAGCGCTAACTGATACAGGCTATTAGATTTTGTCCCAAGAGACTTAAAATATGTCATCCATTAGAAAACCCCATCCAACCTTAAACCGAAGATTTTTACGACCCAAACCCATAATAGCTCTTTCCGGTCTGCTGCTTACACTTGCGGTGCCGACAACGGTTGTATATGGAAAGCAACTAAGTCAGTTGGGTAGGGATTTGACTTCTACCATCTTAGCCAACAATACTACCTTACCTGTTTACCAATTTGTCCCCGGTCAAGGCTTCACCTACAAACTGGATTATACAAATTCTTCTAATTCAGACCTGCGGGCTTTGTTTGGAGATTTAAAGGCTTCTAATAGTTCTGAGGCAGTTGGAACGAACAGTTTTCTGAATGCGTTTGAAACCAGTGTTCAGGGAGAACTGACTGTTACTATCTTAGAGCAAAAAGGCTCGCGCTTCCTCATTTCTTACACCATAAATAATCCCGCAGTTACTTTAAAAGCCAACGGACAAGAAGTAAAAGCTCAAGCTCAACTTATCCAACAAGACTTAAAACGGCAAATTTTCGCAACCATCAATTCCCAAGGCAAAATTCTGGAGGTGCGATTCGACCCTATAATGAGTGAGATTGCTCAAAACTTTGCCCGTACACTGCTAGCTACAACACAGTTTGTCACTCCCAATAGCAAAACTTCTTCGGGTGAATGGACAACCCAGGAAGACGACCTCAACGGTCAGTATATCGCTCGTTATCAAGCTGAAGAAGGAAAATTCCAGAAAACCAAACTGCGCTATCTGCAACCATCCTCTAGCAAAAAACCAAATGACTCCAAAGTGCCTACCACCATCAATTCTCTTGGCAAACTTACTGCCAATTTTAGCATCAACCAGGGGTATCTAATTTCTCTGCAAGGAACAGAGACGCAAAACTTTGTCATTGCTGACAAAAACGTTGGTCAAGCAAAGACGACGCTGAACATGGCTTATACAAAACAAGCTACCTTAAATCCAAAAGAGCTAACAAAAGAGCGTGATGCCAATACTGAGCGAGAGAAAGTAGCACCTGCCATTGTACTGTCAGCAACCCCAACAGAAGCAGAAGTTGAAGCTAAGATTCAGCGTCAAGAGTTGGGCAATGCTACCGTAGAAAGTTTATTAGCTGACCTAGAAAAAGCCCAAGCATCCCCCGATCAAAACCAAAATAATACTCCGCTTTATCTCAAATTTAAGGCACTGGTCTATCTCCATCCAGAGTCTACTGCTAATCTAGGTAAACGATTAGCTAGTGCAGATCCTAAGAGTCTGACAATGCAGTTGTTATCAGGAGCATTGAGTGCTGTGGGTAATGAGTCGGCTCAGTCTGCTTTGATTAATGCGATCGCGGCTCGTTCTCAAGACTGGAATGCTTTAGCAGTCTTAATACCCAGTTTAGCGACAGTTAGCGAACCTTCTTCCTCTTCAGAAGAGACGCTGTGGAATTTAGCCTTGAATAGCACTGACGATCGCATTAGTTCCACTGTTCAACTAGCTTTAGGTGCAATGGCACGCAACCTCAGCCAAACTTCCCCCGAACGTACCAATAAGATTGTCGATCGGTTTGTGAAACAGTTAAAAACTGCTAATTCGGTAGAACAAAAGCGGCAGTTTCTCTTAGTTTTGGGAAACTCTGGTTCAAAACAGGCCTTAGGAGCGATCGCACCTTTAATCAAAGCTTCTGCGCCTGAAGTCCGTGCTGCTGCTGCATCAGCTTTGCGCTGGATTGAAGATGACCAAGTTGATTCTTTACTCACCAATGCTTTAAGTAAAGATGCTGATGATCGAGTCAGATTAGAGGCAGCTGTGGCACTGAGTTACAGAAAGATTGATCCTACTATTTTTCAAGCACAAAAGCAAGCATTTTTATCAGATAAAGCCGTAAAAGTTCGCCTAGCGCTTTTAACTAACCTTTGGAAAGTCCATGAGCAGTTTCCCGAAGTCCGCCAACTTGTTAAACAAGCTGCCGAAAAAGATGTTTCTCCAGATGTGCAAAAAGAAGCAGCAAACATTATAGCAACCTATCCTCAAGGTTATTTTGAGAAAAATTAATTCGTAGTTCAACAAAACTTGCTTCTTCCTAGGATACCATTGTTGCTGTCTCAACCGATTGGCTATAGGGGTACTTCCTACTCCTCGTCACCTATGCATCTACTCCAAAGCGCTCGCTGAAATATAGTCGATACAATTCGTAACTTGGCATCACTCTACGGTTATCTATCTTTACCAATCCCAAATCACTTAGCTTTTTTCCTACATCCTGATTCAATTCGCCGTCAAATCCGATTGGCACCGAGGCGAAAACAACTTTTTTAAAAGCGATCGCTAGTTCCTTATTTTCTCGTAAATTCTTCCAGTGCCTTTCCAAGTGGCGGTGATAAATTCCACTACCTGTTGGCGCTGTTTGCAATAGTTCTTCTAAATTTATATCCTTTCGCGCCAATACTAAGAGTGCTTGGGAAACTAGGTATGGATGTCCTCCCACCATTTCCATCAATTCGGTAACTTGTGTTTCAGCCAACTTCAGCCCATGTCTTTGTGCTAAAGCAAGTACCTGCTTTTGATTAAAATCCGTCAATACCAACTCGTACCCAGCATTAAAAGGCGACTGATTAATGTCAACCTCCTTGTAAATTTCTGAATGCAACACCACTAGCCGCATTTGTCGCCATAAGGGACGAACTTTAGCATCTTCATGCCATGTTCGCAAAATTCCTAAAAATTCGCTAGCTATTTCCCGATATGGAAAAATTCGGTCAACTTCATCTAAAGCCAAGACTAAAGGATTATCCCCTAGTAAGACATATTTCTCAAAATAGCTACGACATTTGGTTTTATTATTACCAATACTTTTAAGCCAATGTTCGTCAACTGGCTGCTCTAATTCCAACATCACAGCAGTCGCTGTACAGAACCACTGTAAAAAATTATCCAAGTTTATAAAATCTGTTGGTTCTGCATCCCGCACATTTAACGCCACTGTGCGGTAATTGTGTTGGGTTACATAATGTAAAATTTTTGACATTAGTAGCGTTTTACCCGTTTGCCAAGGTGCTTTGATTCGTAGAAGACATCCTGGCTTTAAAACCTCACCATAACAGCGTTCTTCTTCTTGAGGACGTTCGACATAAAAGTCGGAATCTTGCCAACCTGTTTGCTGTGAGTCGTTGTCAATTTCCGACTCTTCTGATGGCAAGGTGCGGGTTAGCACTGCTTCAAGTGACAAAAAACGCTTTTCCCACTCCCGTTGCAGTGGTAATCGAAAACTTCTTTTAGTAACCGTTTCACCCAACCCCTTAGAAAGCTTTTGCCATAGCCCATACCCTACGTTGTTATTTATATGCTCAGTAGTTACATGGAGTTGTTGGGCAATTTCTTCGTATCTCTTACCCTCCCAAGAACCTTTAAATACCTCTACCTCAATATCACTTATATGTTTAGCAGTAACTTTTAATACTATATCATCTGCTAATTTGAGAGCTTGCTCGTAAGTAAGCTCTGATTCTATATTCATAGTCCAAAAGTATATAAGCCTGATTAATTATGATCTTAGTAAACCAATTTGACAATCAGAAGGCTTTTCTTGCCTCAGGGGCAAGAAAAGCTGCAATAAAGTTTTGTAACTCTGCGATGCCAAGGGCAACCATCTTCGATGGGATCGCGGCAGATACTCCCTCCGGGAGTATTGCTTGTTGGGCAAATCCTGAAATCCCCATTACGTCTTGTAGATGCTGGTTGATCATTGTTTTCTTCTAGACTTGTACACCCCTGTGTATTCTCCCTTAACCTTTTTTAAAAATCAAATAGGATGGCTATAGTATTTGATTTTTGAAAAAGCACCGTACATCTGGAGAGACATAAAATCAAAGGCAGTGTTTCGGATAAACCACTCAAACATCCACTTTAAATGAGAAAACGAAGGAACCAAAGCACAAAAACGTCGAACCCATGTTTTAGCTTGCAACCAGATATCTTCAATGGGGTTTTGTTCTGGGCAATTAAGAGCAAAGCGGACGCAATGAATTTTCCATTGCTCTTGTGGTAAATCTTGGTTAACAAGAGCTAAAAAGCTCTGCACTTCTTTAGAGCGATGGTAACTTGCGCCATCCCAAAAAATAAGTAACCGTTGGTTGGGAGACTGAGTTAATAAGTAACGTAGGTAATCAATGGTATTTTCTGAGTTACCAGCATCGTAAGCTTTAAGTAGTAACTCTCGTTCTAGATAGTCAACTGCCCCATAGTATGTCTGTTTGTTTCGTTCATTGACGACTGGAACCGCTATTTCTTGGTCGGTTTTCCCCCAAACATATCCACTTAAATCTCCCCATAGCAAATGGCATTCATCCAGCAATAATACTCTCAATACTCCTGTTTCGATTTCTTCTCGATGCCTTGCCAACAGTGTTTCAATCTCTTTTTTTTGCAGCAACAGCATCTGGGTCGGTTTTTGGATTCAACTTTGTAGTTTTCTTCCAACTGATTCCGGCGGCATCAAACAAGTTGTAATAGCTCCGTTTTGACTCGTAAGTTACATCATATTCAAATGCGCTCTTTGTACTCTAGTTCGCTAAGCTCCCAGCTATCTTTGGTTTGCAGCCAACTTAATACTTCTTCTCGCTGTTCAACATTCAAGTAGCTCTTCCTTCCTTTGTGGTTCAAACGTAGCCCATCTATTCCATGTTCCTCGTAGGCTTGTTTCCAACCTGTTATTGAACCTAGTGACACATCTAAAATTGTTTGAATTTCCTCATACAAATAGCCTTGATAAACCAGCTTGACTGCCAATGCTTTTCTCACCTCACGTGCATCTGGGCGAAGAGCAATAAATTCTTGTATCTGCGATTGCCTCCGCCAGTGCCCCGAATCGCAATCGCCGGTGTCACGCCCCAGACGGCTGTCTTCCAAGCAGGCCTCTGTTTGAATCGAAAATTCGCCCAATCCGGCTCGCCGGATTGGGGTGTAAGCAGCGCGCTTTGCGATCGCCTGTTGGGTGATTTTCTCTCGAAGCGTCGCGGCTTTTAAATGCTGATTTATCATTGTTTGCTATGAGACAGATGTATCCTTGCGTATTCTCTCGTAATCTTTTTCAAAAATCAAATACTAGTCCTATATGTCAATACATTTGTACTGAGGAGAAGACAGTTCTTTATGAGTCGTGCCACCCAACAATTACGGATAAGGCTTGACTTAAGGTGTGGTAAAAAGTAGTTGGTCAAACACTCACGCAACCCCATAGCACTTGCTGATTGTTAAAATACTGTTAAACGCTGGCTCATCGACTGGTTTTGGCCACACCTCAATAGATCCACTCATGTGAGTAGCAAATTTAGCGAATGCTCAACTCCCAATTGATTTGAGATTTGGCTAGATTCGTCCGCTGATTGACCGTCATAGCCCTAGAGAAAAAGAGTTGAGTGGTTTAGCATGATGGCATGAACGAGTTGGGGCAAAAGCCGTGACCTCTCAGCATCTCATTGCCGACACTGTTAAAGTGCGTGTCATCTTCCTAGTATTGAATGGTGTCGAACTGTTGGATCTGGCTGGACCGGCACAGGTATTTAGTATGGCTGCCTCATTGGGTGCACCCTACTCCCTGCACTTCTGTGCTAACAATCTTGGAGTGCGATCAGCACAGGGGCTGTTTTTAGGGCAGCTTGAGCCACTGCCATCTGTTTGTGCCAATGATGTGGTGATGGTAGCTGGAGTTGCGTTGGACCAACTCAACCAACCCCTGCTGGATTCTGATACTCGTCGCTGGCTGATCAATGCTTATACGAATGGCACACGAATTGCCTCCATCTGCACAGGAGCCATTGTCTTAGGCGAGGCAGGTCTGCTTGACGGTCGGCGCTGCACCACTCACTGGTTTATAGTTGAGGATCTCCAGCAGCGTTATCCAATGGCTCGTATTGTGGATAGCGTTTTGTATGTCAGCGATCGCGGTATTGTCACCAGTGCGGGCGTTGCTTCTGGAATTGACATGGCGCTGTCGCTGGTAGAGCAACAACATGGACCCCGCCTTGCTGCTGAGGTGGCTCGCTGTCTGGTGATTTATTTACGCCGCAATGGCTCTGTGCCTCAACAGAGTGTTTATTTGGAATACCGTAACCATCTGCATCCAGGTGTACATCAGGTTCAGAATTGGTTGGCAGAACATGCGATGGAATCGGTTTCCCTAGCCGAGCTTGCCCATATTGCCAACATGAGCGTGCGGAGCTTCAGCCGTGCCTTTAAGAATGTGACTGGATTAACGCCCGTGCAATACCAGCAACGCTTACGTTTGGAAGTCGCTGCCACGCTGTTGCAGAACTCAGACTTGTCGATCGAGGCGATTGCTGCCCGCTGTGGCTTCGACGATGCCCGTCATTTTCGACGGCTATGGCAACGGCAGTTTGGGGTTTCTCCTGCGGCCACGCGCAAAAAGCAGACGAAGACTTCTGTCGCTTAAGTGCATTACTACCATCAACCTTTCGGTGAACTTTCAACTCACAAGATTGGAGAAATGTATGATTCCAGCCAACGAGACGTTCGAGGACACATGGACGTTCAGACCTCACTTTTCAACTGCAGCAGGCTTTCGGATGCACTATGTTGACGAAGGCGAGGGAGACCCGATCATTTGTCTACATGCTGAACCAACCTGGGGCTACCTGTATCGGCACTTCATTCCTCCTCTCTCAAAACGCTATCGCGTTATCGTTCCCGACCACATGGGTTTTGGCAAGAGCGAGACACCTGTGGATAAAGAGTATACCCTGGCAACTCATGTAGAAAATCTAGAAGCATTGCTATTGGAGCTTGACCTACAGGACATTACCCTGGTCTTGCATGACTGGGGTGAACCGATCGGCGGTGGCTTTGCTTTGCGTCATCCTGATTGAGTCAAGCGTTTGTTTTTGATGAACACAGTGGTTCCCCTTGGACTTGCCATCGAAGCAGAACTTCTATCAAAAACAACCGTACAGAGCAAGTGGTTTCAGTGGGCAACGAAAGCTTACAGCGATGGAACCTTGGAAGAAGTGCTTGGCAATGCAGGAGTTACCATCCTTCACCTAATGAAACAATTGCAGGGATTTGAGAATATGACGGTTGTCGATCAGACCTGGATTCGTGCTTACTCATCTCATTTCCAAACGAAAGAAGATTGTCGAGGAATTATCAACTTTCCACTTGATGTAATTACGGGTCGAGAGGCGCAGTTTCAACTACAGGGAGCAGACGCGGTCGCAGCGCTTCGGCAGAAACCAGGGATGATGGTTGAAGGCATGAAGGACTTTGCCCTTCCCCCTCATTATTTCATCAGTCTCTTTCGTGCTGCCTTTCCCTATGGTTTAGTCGTTGAGCTAGAAAAAGCAGGACATTTCTGTCAAGAAGATCAGCCCGATACTTTGGTTGCGCTAATTGACCAATTTATTCAACTCACGTAGTAATGTGAACATCCTTTGTCAAACTATTCATTGTGATAAACCTATGTTCTCAATCAATCACGCAATTCCAGACAGCGAAATTTGTAAGAAAGCAACTCAACTGGTTGCTGAAGTGTCTCCAACTTTTTTGTGCAATCACTGCATTCGCACATTTCTGTTTGGTGATTTGTTGGGAAAACGTGACGGACTCAGGTGCGATCGCGAATTACTGTATCTGGGTGCCGTGATGCACGATTTGGGGTTGACGGAGCGATTTGATAACCAACAACGGTTTGAAGTCGATGGTGCAGATGCCGCACGAACATTCGTTTTAGAGCACGGATTGTCAGACGAAAAGGCAGAAATCGTTTGGGATGCGATCGCCCTCCACACCTCCTTGGGCATTGCCTCACGCAAACAACCAGAGATTGCGCTAGTGCATTTAGGGGCTAGTGCAGATGTATTAGGACTGCGGATTTCTGACATTAGTTCAGAAACAGTAGAGCAGGTGATTGAAGCTTATCCTCGCCTCGGCTTCAAGATTGCAATGACAGAATTATTGGTTTCACAAATCAAACGAAAGCCTCAAACAGCAGCATTCACTTGGTTAGCAGAAGTAGGTCGGTGCTGCATTCATGGATTTGCCTCTCCTAACTGGAATGATATGCTAAACAGCAGTTCGTTTGCTGAGTGACTGTAAAGCCTTTTGAGCCGTCTTCTCTACTTCTCGGCACACGGGTCGCTCTATCAATTGCCCAACCATAGTGTTCCTCGAATCGCTTAGCTGCTCGCCCAGCCGTTGACTTGTCTCTATTTCTGTGGCGTGTCGTTTATCAAGTACTGTGTCATCAAACACGACATATGAGTTCTCATTTATTTCGATCACATCTTTGACATTATCCCAAAGTAGACGTGGTGGAGCGCTTTTCATTTTTGAGATAGCGGTTGATTAAATCAATTGCTAATCTGCTCGCTTATGATCTGCCTTTCTTTGTGAGAGTATAATTAATTTGACTACTTAACAAATACTGACAATCAGTAGACCGAAAAGTTTTCCAAAAACCTTATCAGCCTTTGATTTGAACTGGGCAATACAATCCGCCGAAATCAGTGTATGAACTGCCCTTCAAATACCTCTGTTCTGGGTGGACGCCCATAGCGATCACGACTACTTGCGATCGCCTGCCCCAAAAACCTCGGCTGAAACCCTTATTCTTCCGTCAATTTTCAAAAGTTTTCGGTCTACTGACAATAGTTAAGTTTAGTAAATCTCATAAATGACAGCATTTATTTGAGCTACATTGTCTAAATTTTCTCATGAAAATTTGAACAGTGCTTCACTACTATCAATCACTGTTACACCGAGAAGCAAAAGCCTCTTGGTGCATTCCACTTATTAATACTTATGTACTAAAGATGGCGATTGCCCAAGGGGCACTGGCGGAGCCAATCGCGTTGTGCCAGTTGCGTAAGTCCTGCCTAATTCTTAACTCCAAGAGCTAACGCTCAGGCGCTTAGAAGGCGAATTCAACGACAAGCTTAATGCCAATACAAATATACTGGGGCGAAGACGAATTCTTAATACATCGCGCTACTCAGGAACTGCGAGCACATATCCTCGATAAGGATTGGAACTGCGTCAACTATTCTGAATACCCACCAGATTCCAAAGAGACGATCCCTCAAGCATTTGCAGATATAATGACTCCTCCACTTCCCACTGGAGGACGGTTAGTTCATTTACCCAACAGCAGTTTACTGGGGGTTTGTTCAAAAAAAGCCCTAGTAAAACTGGAACATCTTCTGCCTGCGATCCCAGAAACAAACGTCTTACTAATTACAAGCTTTAACAAACCTGATGGCAGAAACAAATCAGTCCAACTGCTGCTGGAGTATGCACTCTTAAAAGAGTTTCCTTTAATTCCCCAGTGGCAGACGGACGCACTCATACAACAGGTACGAACGTTCGCTCTTGAGATTGACGTCAATCTCACATTTGATGGTTGCAGACAATTAGTGGAGTCTGTGGGCAACAACACACGTCTGGCGTTCACTGAGTTAGAAAAGCTCAAAACCTATGCCCAGGGTGGGATTGTGAATACAAGTGTGGTAAGGGATTTAGTATCAGCCAGCGCTGCCAATAGTCTGCAACTTGCTAGAGCTATCCGATTAGGCAATGTATCTCAAGCGCTGGAATTGGTAGAAAACCTCATTAGCTGCAATGAACCTGCATTGAGGATTGTCGCTACTCTCACAACTGCCTTCCGCACTTGGCTAATAGTCAAACTGATGGTTGCTGCTGGGTGCAAAGACGATAGTGCGATTGCAAAAGTTGCTGAACTGAAAAATCCAAAGCGGCTCTACTTCCTACGTCAAGAGGTAGCTACTGTTTCTGTAGCTAAGTTACAAAATGCCCTGAAAGTGCTGTTGGAACTTGAGTTAGCGCTAAAAAATGGTGGCGATGACAAACTGACACTGCAAACCCAAATCATCAAACTCTGCTGCTAAAGGCTGATTGAATCAAGCATCTCAAACAAAATCAATATCTCTAACAAAACTCATACAATTTAAACAAATGAACCAACTCAGTCCACTTCCAGTCTCAGAAGAACCCAGTACTGAAGATACCCAACATCAACAGAGTGTTGAGGAGGCTGTGGTTCATCAACAGATAATCCTAGAATTTTCTAGCATCGTAGGGCAAAACCTGGCTGTATCACTGCTTAAAGGAGCGATCGCCAAACAGCACATAGCTCCTGCTTATTTGTTTGCTGGACCAAAGGGGGTTGGCAAATCCCTGACTGCCAAATGCTTCCTCGCCGAAGCTCTCAGCATCCATAACCTTGCCAATCATCCTGATTTACTGTGGGTAGAACCAACATACCTACACCAGGGGCAGTTGTTAGGTGAGAGTGAATTGGCTGGTGCTGGAGTACAGCCCAAATCTGCTCCACAAATTAGAATTGAACAGATTCGAGAAATCACCCAATTCCTCTCCTGCTCTCCCCTAGCTGCACCTTGCAAGGCGGTCGTTATCGAAGATGCAGAGAAAATCGGAGCCAATGCTGCCAATGCATTACTCAAAACTTTGGAAGAACCTACATCTGGAACCATTATCCTGCTCTGTGACCTACCCCAACGCTTACTACCCACAATTACCAGCCGCTGTCAACCGATTCCTTTCTATAGATTGAGTTGTGCCCAGATGACGACAACTTTGAAAAAATTGGGGCAAAAGGGCATTCTGAGCAATCCCACAGTGATGATGATGGCTGCTGGCAGTCCAGGGCAAGCGATCGCTCACCACAACTACCTCAAATGTATCCCCCAATCACTGTTAGAACAGCTAACAACACCTTTTAGCAGTCCTCTGGATGCATTAAATATTGCCAAGGAAATCGAAGCAATGTTGGAGTTCCACCAGCAGTTGTGGTTACTTGATTACCTCCAGCAATGTTGGAGGTATCTAGGCAGTGGTGATTGGTTATCGAAATTAGAGGAAGCAAAAGCTGCTTTACTCAATGCTTCTCCTAGGCTAGTATGGGAAGTACTTCTTTTACAGAATTCTTAACAGCTATTCTCAAATTTACAAAAAAACCATCAATTCTTCAGGAGTTTTAGTTAAAAGAATTGATGGTTTTTTATTATCTCTAATTTGGAAAATAACACTATTATGCACACTATTCCTGATTTGAAGTGGAAAGCTCACGTTTATAAGAAATAAAAACTTTCAAATTCTGTGTTAAATATGCCTCAAGCAAACATTATCTACTTCAAAACCAGTGGGAAATTTTATACTGATGCAACGGTTGAATTCCTGTTAGAAGAACTCACAGAAGATGGCAAATACGCTCTCATGTTCATGATTGTAGACCGCATTAAAAGTCTCAGTCAAAACAAACAACTACCAAGTATTAACAGCGACTGGCTTAAAGAAGATGGGTTCATATTCGTCACTGTCCCAGATTTTGGTTATCCATGTTTGATTAAACCAAATACAGAAACAGAAGAAAGATAATCGAAGAAATCTTAATTATGTGGCTGATTGCTACATAATTATCATCGTCTCACTCCGATTGGCTCAGAGTTTGTATTCCTTACAGAGAGAGTAGACCGAGAAAATTTACCTATCAACCAAAGTAATTAATACAAACAAAAATTCGCGCCATGCGCTCTTGAGGTGATGTAAATCTATCAAAAACAAAACGCCATGAGCGCAGCAACAATCAACCCTAATTATATAGATGTAGAATTCTCTGTACTTAATGATTTAGCATCCAGACTGAGAACAGCGGGAGCCAAAATCAGAGTGCGAAAAATAGGACATACTTTCCGAATTACTCTGCTACAACAACCAACATTAACAACTGTAGAGCAAATTTTGAGTTACGCCAATCAGGCAGAACACATCGAAAATGCCTCTACTATTAGTGAGGTTACTGAAAAAACTAAAGAAGTGAGCGCTTCCAAAAATTCCCCTTCACCTTTCTCCTCTCCATCAGAAACAGCGGATACGCCAAATCCTCCAGAGTTAGCAACTTTGGAGAATTTGCAAACTCTGCCACTAGAGAAACTGAGGGGATTTGCCAAATTACACAAAGTGTCTGGATTCTCCAAAATGAAGCCAGAGAAATTAGTAGCCAAACTGCATGGGTTGGTTACTAAACAACAACTCGTGTAATGGTTCTAGCAGCCAATAAAGATAACCCCAAATCTTTGTGGAGATTTGGGGTTATGTTCTTGCGATTGCGCTCTTGCACACTACCCTTCCTTCGGGCGATCGCTTTCCCCAGTAATAACTAGTCGCACATCACATCAAGAGCGTTGTGTAGCACAGATACAGGAATGCGCTATCGCGCCATCATTTTTGAGAAAAACACAATATTCAAGGACAATCTTATGACTCAGCAATATATCAATAAAGTCGATTTGGTTGGTCGCGTTGGTCAAGAACCAGAAGTGCGCCATTTCGAGTCAGGTGCGATGAAAACATCTCTGACTCTAGCTGTCAAACCACCTTACAAAAGCGAATCTCCCTTATGGTTTGATTTAGAACTGTGGGGAAATGTTGCTCAAGTAGCAGCAGACTGGGTAAAAAAAGGTTCTACCATCTGCATCACTGGCGAATTGGTCTTTGATAGGTGGACGGACAAGAATACCAACGAACTCAGAGACAAACCAGTGATTCGTGTCAATAATCTGGAACTCGTTAGTTCCTCTCAACGCAAAGAATCTACTGAACCTAGTGACGACCAAAAGCCGATAGTCAACGCTAACTTCTAGTGAAACCAACGCACTCCACAGAATACTCGCCAGTTGCCTGTGGAGTGCGTTGGTTTTGGAGCGCTAAGCGCAATTGCAATGAAAAATCAACAATTGCAATCAAAAGGATATCTCATGATTAGCTCAACTCAAACTATCCGCATCATCTCCATCAACGAAACCTTTGACCCTCAAGGAGTAAAAATTGTCTACGGACAAGGCACATTCTCCCACTACTCCAAAGATGGGCTAGTGGAAGACTCCATTGCCTACAGAGCTAAGGGTGCAGCAGCAGTAAGTGTTGCGGAAGCTGGTGTTAACGCCAGTGGTGTAGCCATTGGCTATCTGGATATTGAGGTAAAAGACAGTGACAAAGGATATAAAAATAAAATATGTACCTTAGTCATCCGTTCCTTCATACCTACTACCACTGCCAACACTACTTTTGTTCCCACTACCAGTGCTCCTATTTCACCACCAGCATCGGAAGAAAACAGCAAACAGCTAGTTAATCCGGTTCCAACAGTAGCAGCTAGCAACGGCTATGTGAACACTACAGATAGTTCTAATATTCCGTTCTAATTCCTGAATGCTTCCAGCTATGCAGCTGGGAGCATTCTTTTTTATTATGATGAAACAGTTGTGGCATATTTTCATGCACTTACTGTACACCAACAATCAGTTGTTTACTCACTGCACCTGAAACCCTAACTCTCAAATTGATGTACAGTCAAAAATAACAAAGAAAAATAACAAATAAAGTTGTAAACTGGATTGCAAACCATCATTACAGTATCCAGAGCGATTATACTATTTACTAAAAAACTTTATTGTCTACTTCAAGTCAAAATTGTTCAGTTAAAAACTAAAACTTTATTGTTGGGAGTACATAGTAGTGAACCGCATCATTGCTCTTTTCAACCAGTCTGGCGGTGTGGGAAAGACAACTTTAACTATGAACTTGGGATACCATTTAGCGCAGCATCATCCTAACCGAGTGCTGCTGATTGATATGGACCCACAAGCTAGTTTGACTACCTTTATGGGACTTGAACCAGAAAATTTAACAAAAACGGTGTATGAAGCTGTTGTTGGTGAAGAACCTTTGCCCATTCATCCAGAATCAATTCATGGGCTGTCGCTTGTTCCGTCTAACATTAACTTAAGTGCCGCTGAGCTAGAATTGGTAGCCGCCTTAATGCGAGAAATGCGACTCAAAGATGCGCTCTCACCCATGTTGGATAAGTATGATTTTATTTTGATAGATTGCCCTCCAAGCTTAGGCATTTTGAGTGTCCTTAGCTTAGTTGCTGCCACTCACGTTTTAGTTCCGATTCAGTGTCAATTCAAATCGTTTCAAGGAACAGATTTACTATTAAATACAGTGGCGACACTTCGTAAAGCAGCAAATCGTACTCTTGGGATTGCGGGTTTCGTTCCCACCTTGTACGATGGTCGCACTGCTCAAGAAAGCAGGACTCTCAAAGCAATCTCCGAACAACTATCACCACTTGCTACTGTTTACGAACCAATTCCTAGAACTATTGCTTTTCCCGATGCTAGCGAAGCCAGACTGCCTTTAGCGCTATCTAACCGCAAACATCCAGCTGTTGCTGTCTTAGAAAAAATTTCTTTAAGTTTAGAAAACCTGAAGTAAGTGAATACTACCAAAAAAGACCAACCCTATACCAGTAAGTTGAAAGGCGTAGCCGCTTTACTTGGAGAAAATGCCTACCCAATAGAAAACGCTGTACTTTCGCCACAGACGGTTGCCATTACCTCCATAAAACTGCCTAGTTCTCAACCCCGGCGTTACTTCGATCCCGAAAAACTAGAACAACTGGTACACTCTGTTAAAGAACACGGCATTCTAGAGCCTCTTTTAGTCCGACCTTTGGATATAGGAGAATATGAACTGGTTGCAGGGGAGAGACGCTACCGAGCAGCCATGAAGGCTGAACTTACCGAAGTGCCTGTTGTTGTTAGGAAGCTGAGCGACAATGAAGCCTTGCAGCTATCACTTGTTGAAAACTTGGTTCGAGAAGACCTGAATCCCGTTGAGGAAACTGAAGGTATACTCCTGCTTTTAAGTTTGAAATTAAACCAGAATGTTGGTGACGTGGTTTCACTTCTTTACAGAATGCAAAATGAAGCTAAAGGCAAAGTTACCCAAAACGTTTTGGGTAGTGAAGATTCAACGAAAGTAATAGCTATGTTTGATGCCTTGGGCATGATATCGTGGGAATCTTTCGTCAGCAGTCGTCTACCGTTACTAAAACTGCCAGAAGATATACTAGATGCCTTACGTCGTGGTGAAATTGAATACACGAAAGCAACCGCGATCGCTCGCGTTAAGGACTCAGAGGAGCGAATTGCACTGCTTAAAACTGCCCTAACAGAGAATTTGTCGCTAACTCAGATTAATGAACGCATAAAAGCATCTCGTCAGGTTACGGGGGAGCAAAATTCACTCTTGACTCGTTATAAAGAAGCATCGAGCCGATTACAAAAAGCGAAAATATGGGATGAGCCTAAGAAACAAAAAGCTTTGGAAAAACTACTCGCTCAGATAGAAGCACTTTTAGGAGAAGAATAAACAAGAGAGCGATTGCCCGTAAGCGCAAAGTGTGCCGCAGGCATACAAAGCAGCGTACCCGTTCGCCCTCACCGTGGGCACGTTAAGGGCGAACGGACACTGCATCCGCGCAATCACTTCCTCCTAAGGTCAATACAAATTCCAGGGATATCTTTTCATCTTGCTTGTGCATTTATTACTTTTCGTGCTGCCAAGGTTTTCGGATAGGCTCTTAAGGCTTGATTTTTCGTTGCCTATAACGCTGTTAAGTACAAACAAGTAGCAAATTACCAAACCTAAGTAGAATAATAGTTTTCAGCCTTAATTTCCGAATATGCAGCTATCTCGGATCAATGCCCATACCACGCTCTAGTTATTATCTAGGAGGACGTATAACTACTGAAAAGAATAACTCAAAGTTTCCGCCTGGTTGACTGTTAAAATCTCCATCGAGCAATGCATCATCGTCTTGTGCTTTGACAGCAGGACCATTTTCAGTGTCATTGCCGAACACAGTCAGGCGGTAAGTACCAGTAAACTGAAGCCTGCCGCGCTCTCTAGCAAAGAATCGCACAACTTCGCTGTCCACCATAATGATATCGCCGTCTATCTTACTTAGTTGATTGTCTGCATTAATAAAATCTAAATGTACGCTCTGAGGTGTGCCATTCTTACCGAGTCCGTCGGGACGAACAGTTCGGTTGAAGGTGATTTCAACCACGTTCACTTCTTCTTCCTGATAGAATTGAACATTGGCTGGGGAAGTGAGTGGGAAGTTGATTACTCCAGCACTGCTGACTTGCTCAGGTCTTTCAGGTAAGGCAGAAATAAAGCTGACACTCTTAATTTGTAATAGTTGTGAACCGATATAGAACCAGCTTTCAAAGTCGCTTGCCCGTACACCAGCCCCTGATGGAAAAATCAGCGCCGTGCGTTGTTGGTTTGTACCCGTTCGCGTTCCGCCAGGTTTTCCAAATGCCTGCCCGTCTACATAGATGAGGCGATCGCTTTGCTGAGTCCAGATAGTGTGTCCTTTTAAAGTCACGCGCATACGCGCCAAACTATTGTTTTGCAGTACTTGAGATAGCAGTTCTAACAATTGCCCTCCAACCTGCCATCGAATGACGTTATATGTAGTTGTAATTGAGGCATTCTCAAGGATATAACTCAGTGAGATATTATTATTAAAAGGCACTTCGAGCGTGACAATCATCGTTGCCGCACTCACAGACTCAGTTACGGGTGCAGCATCCAGGGTAACTTGTAATCCTTCCTCTCTCAATTGCACTAGCGAAAATAAATCATCATTCGACCAGTTAGTATCAGTGACGTGAATAGCAGTTTGCACTTCAGGCAAAGGAGAAAAGATTTTGCGGCAATCCTCCTGGACACTCAATATTCCGTCATCATACTTAACTATTGCCAAGCGGCAGTAATGGTGTTTCATGCCCAAGGGCAGTTGTGGGATAGGATTGGTGTTAGGAAATTCATAGGGAGGCCATTCAATTTCACCTGTTGCTGTTCGTGCGGGAATTAGCCAGTAGTCGCCGATTTTGTAGCTACCCCAAGAAAATTGCACTTCAATACCACCTTCAAGAGGCATCCAGGTATTAGTCAGAGTTATTGCCCCTGAACTATCCCAACGTCGCAGCTTGGGATGCAACTTTTTATCCACACCGTCAGAGTTGCTTGCCAAGGGCGTTGGTGCAGTTTGGAGGACAATTTCACGGGTTTCTGGCTTAACTTGTTGAATTTGCAGTAACTGCCCCGGTTGCCCATATAATTCTAGGCGATCGTCAATAACTTCCACCCACTGCTCATTAGCAAACCCCAACACATCATCAGGGCCAACATCGTGTACGGTGACTGTTTGACCGCTGATTTTTTCAATTGTAGTGACAACCGAGCCGTTGTCTCGCGACCACTTAAAGGTTACAGTGCTGGCAGAACCACTTGTAAAGGTTCCTCCTTGGTGAATCTCCACGCGGTAGAGTTGATTTTCCAATCTTTGATAACCAGCACTGGCAGGAAGCAAACAAGGATTTTTTTCGTCTTTTGGGGTTTGGGTACGGGCATTGAGAGTGCCTGTAGTGGGGGCAGTCAACTCTTCCCACTCAGGAAGTTTACTATTGCAACTGATTGAACCAGAAGCTTTGGCTAGTTCCTGTTCAATTTGATTTATCTTTGCTTGAATACTTTTGATAAGTTCTGAGTCTTCAGTGAATTGTTCAACTTGCTTGAGCAACTTTTGTAGTTTTTGTAGTAAATTTTTGAGATTTTCTGGGTCACTACTAGCTGCATTAATATCTTTTTGAATCTGTTGTAATGATGCTCGAAGTTGGCTACTCTCAACTGATGATAATAATTTTCGCAAATCGCCTTGTAGTTCTTTGAGGAGTTTTTGAACCAGTTCGTAATCCCAATCTTGCTGCTTAATCGGCAAGAATTTAACTTGCCAAATAGTTTTCAAGCGCGTTGTCGTATCAGGTCCGCCCAATGCTACTTCCCGAATCAGTGAATCGTCAAGGTGAGTGATGTGACGATGCCAAACATCAAGGTATACAAGGTAGGTGTTAGAGTTGTGGGGAAAAGTTGCTCCAGGAAAGTCTGGTTGCTGTGTAAACAGCGTTCCCTCATTTTCACAGAGTATGCCATCCACATAAATACGACCTCCAGAGATACTGAAGTTGTTAGGTTGTGACTGCGGTATCCAAGTTTGTCCGCCATCACTAGTAACCAAAATGCTTCCTCTGTCGCCGATAACCCATCCCCTTTGATTGCTAGCAAAGGAAATTCCTCGCAGATTTTCTGTGACACCCGATGTCTGCGGTGTCCAATTTTGTCCACCATCGCTAGTAACCAAGATCGTGCCGCTGTCGCCTACCACCCATCCCTTCTGGTCATTTACAAAAAAGACTTTATTTAGTCCTGCTGTCACCCTAGATGTTTGCGGCGTCCAGGTTTGCCCTCCATTAGTCGTAACTAATATAGTGCCGTTGTTGCCTATCACCCAACCCTTTTGGTCGTTAATAAAGAAGACTCCATTCGCACCTCCTTGTACCTCAGATGCTTGTAGCCTCCATGTTTGTCCTCCATCGGAAGTAGTCGCGATCGCACTACCTACTGCCCAGCCTTTCTGGTTGTTGACAAAGAAAACTCCTCCATAAAAATTCTCTGTCTCTCTCGGTCTTCGAGTTATCCAAGACTGACCACCATCAGAAGTCACAAAAATATCATTGCTATAGCCTGTTGTCCACCCTTGCTGTTCGTTAGCAAAGTACACTGAGTATAAATCATTGTTGTCAGCCAATTGTAGCGGTGTCCAAGTCTGACCACCATTTGCAGTAGTGAGGATGGTGCCTAAGTCACCAACTGCCCACCCCCTATTTTCAGTTAGGAAGTAGACTCCCCACAAATCTTGTGTTACTCCAGATGTTTGGGGTGTCCAAGTTTGTCCGCCATTAGCAGTAGCTAGAATATCGCCCTTTTGGCCAACCACCCAACCCTTCTGGCTGTTAACGAAGAAAATCCTTAATAAACCTTTGATTGGCTTAATTGCAAATCCGCCACCTGTTGCTGGTACGCCGCACAGCCCAATGATATCCTTGGTTTCCGTCTCAATACGGTACTGATTAATTGCTTGTTGCTCGTTCCAGTCAGCATCAAGTTGTACTCGCCCTTGTTGCATCAGCACGGCGCTGTACTGCTTTTTCGGATTAAAAGTATAACGGCTAAAATCCCCTTTCATTTAAAAATCCTCCTAAAATTTTTATTACCAGTTCATGTAACGTAAATAATTCCTGCTTCTAAACCGAAACGCAGGTACTCATCTAAACGCACTCTCAGATTAGTTTCTCGCTGCGGTTGGTATAAATCGTGAAATGCTCCCATTTCTGCTTCGTCGTCTGCACCTTGGCGAATTTCTACGCGAGTGCGCTGACTTAGCTGGCAATAACCTGGATGACTATAGCGCCGTGAGGTAAATAAAGGCGTCATCTGCGCCTGAATGCGCATATTTTCTAGTACAGACAAGTCGCTAATTGATTCTAAGTTCAACTCTTTGGCTCGTTGTTCCAAAGCTAAATTGGGCTGACAGTAATAGCGACGCGGTACGTGAGATTCTAGAGGCAAATAACAAAAGCGGACGCAACCTTGTTGTTTGCGATCGCTTGTCACATAACCTGTGAAGATACTGTTTTCTGCTAATTCAATTTCTTGCACAGATATTAGACCAAGTATGGTTGTGCGAACAATCTTGGCAATACCAGCAGTAGTTTTGCCATCACTACTTGCTGCCAAAGCCACCTTATCATCGCCCAAAGCATCGATAATGCTGTCATTTACCTCTATCCGCACGCCAGGGCTAACAATTAGTCTGCCACTGATAGAATGGTCGAGGACAAGTTTACCAATGCTTGTCGGCGCTACCCAACTCATTGAAGGTGTATCTGGAAGCTTGGGCACACCCTTATCATCTAGTTGCAGCCAAGGGGCAAGGGTGCAATGTTGCACTGTCAGCGTTATATTGGCAGTGCCGTTGACTTGAATTCCTTTGGCAATCAGCAAACCATCCAAGTTAACCGCAGCATCGGTAGCTGAGTTGATAGTTATCCCACCATAGATGACAGGACGAGTACCATTTTTTGCTTGGATAGTCACCCTTTGTCTGGATGCTAAGGTGATTGTGAAATTTTCTTCAATTGTGGTGCTATCAGCAATTTCAATCACCCCATTATTAGTGCCCAGGCTAGACAGAGCCGTTGCTAAACTCATTCCTCCTTGGGACACTGTATAATTTGCATTTTGTCGTTGCCTTTCGTAAGGGCCACCGCCCATATTAGTGCTGAAACCGTAAACATAGCTCACCTCTACCTTTTCTGGTGTTACGCCATTGGCAAAGGCTAGCCTTCCCAACACTGGATCTACTGCAACCTGAATCGAGAAAGTTTGCTCCGGTGGGTTGGGAACAGTTGGTGTAGGCTTGGGTTTGTAGGACTTGGTAGCAGATGGGCGTCGCCAAGTACTCAGATTGCATACGAGAATTTGCTGTGAAGGTATTGGTGTTTGACTGCCATTTTGAAACACCTGTAGAACTGGTTGCGTCCCAAAATAAACACTTTGTCTGTTGACTTCATTTTCTGCCTTGCCATCTGCCAAAGCTTGGCGTAGGGCTTCCAAGTCCTCATAGACAGGACGGCGGCCTAGAGGCTGCGGCACATTGATTGGTTCTGCTAAATGGGTAATTTCATCCTCGGTTTGCGGCTGGTTAAATAAGATTGCGTCCATGCCAAGGGGGTGAAATGTGTAGCAACCATCACTAACTTTACGAGCAGTACCTTTAGTGATGGGGTAGGCTTGCAACCGCCAGAGAAAAATTCCGATGTTGGGAATGTTGTAGCGTCCTCTACCACTAGCAATGCGACGCACATCTACTGTATGAGCCAAACTGTCAAAGGCTGTGTTCAAATTTTCTAAGGGTTGCCAACGCCGCAGATCAACCCAAGAACGATTCTCAGGTCGCAGGTGATTCATGTACTGCGTCGTCGCTAGCAGTTGGAAGAATTCCACCACCCGCGCATTCCAACCAGTGACATCCCGCGCCAATTGTTCCAGCATCGTAGCAGTACCTTTGCGGCGGCGATAGCGGATAGTATTGGCAACAACAGCACGGGTACTGTAAGTTTTAGCACTAACATTATGGAGAGTGCGATCGCCCACTAAATCCCCAATATAGGGAATCACCCACTCCGCACAAGTTTCGATAAATTGGTCATCATAAAGTTGCTCTAAATCTTCTTCTAAGACAGCAATTTGTTCGGCAATTACCGACAATAACGCTTTTAGCGGCTTACCCTGTTCATCATCGCGGATGCGGTGAATAGCTGGCAATAAACTATAAAGCTTATCAATGTCATATGTCATAGGATTTGGTTAGTGGTTAGTAGTTGGTGGTTGGTGGTTGGTGGTTAGTAGTTATTCTCCGCGTCTCCTACAGTCCCCACTCTCTTGATCGCCTCATTGTCCTGATATCCGCTGAATCAGAAGCCAGCGTTAACAATTCCGCAGCAAATACGGTATCTGTACCGGCTTGGGGCGCAGCAGCAGGAAGGCGGGGAAGTAAGTCGGGTGTAGGAAATGTACCATCCTCACGACTGCGGTAGAGATAATCCACATCTACTGCCAACACCCCCGGTACAGGTTGAATAATTGCCATTATTTCACTTAAAGCCACAGGCTGACCGAAGGCACGGGTATCAAATGAAAAACGAGAGTAAAGCACTTGTTTCACCTCTGCTACTACCCGTTCTTCCTGATAGTCGGGATCGACTTTGACTTTGGCAGTAATTCGGAAAAAAGCTGGTCGATAAGACTGTACCTGTAGGGGTACGTAGGGATCGCCGTAGGAGTGCATTGCAGCTACGAGATTTTTGTAAACTTGGCTGTCAGGCTTAACTTGTGCGCCATTAGCACCAGCAATGGTGACAAATACACCCCGCACTTGACCGTTCCAAGTCCAGGTAGCAAGTGCTTTAGCTATACCAGCAAAAGCACGGGCAAAATCTTCGTAATCCTGTAATGACACAAGGCGATCCAGAGTCAAAACGGTAAGCGGTGCATTGCGGCGTACTTGCGATAAAGATTCGGGATTTTCTGCACCTGTGGCAGCTAGGGGGTTGACAACACTTTTCACCCCAAGGGGACGTGTCATTAACAAATTTAACTGTCCTGCTTTTACCAGTCCTTCTGTCCCGATACCTTGGCGATAGGTAGCTTTGATGTTTTCCTGTCCCGTTGGCAGACGTGCGCCAGTTTTGCCATCGCCAAATTCAATCGTGGTTTTGCCATCATCGTCAGTACGGGTGACAAAAACTCTGTCTTTCAGATCGTGCCCGTACAAAGTTGGTACTTCATGCCATAGCAAATCGTTTACCCGTACTTTTAAAGTAGATTCTGCACCGGTGGGCGAAGTGGGCGAACTAACGTATGTTAGGGGCAAGAAACGCAGCGCAAAGCGTTGATATGGCTGAGTGGCATCACCGCTACCTAGAACTTCTTCTTTAGTTTCACCATGAGTTGCTAGAGTCACGTTAGCATTAATTGTTACCGTATTTCGTTTGAGAGGATATGTCAGGCTCTTTGTTAGGATAATAATTGTGCGTTGTTCTGCTGAGTTGAATTGAAAATTTGAAACAATAGCAATTTCGCTATATTGTTCTTGGGAAAAGTCAGCACGGATACCAGAGATAGCGATCGCCTGTCCGCTTCTCAAGCCGTCGTACCGTTTATCAAGTTTAATAACGTTATTTTCGACTGGCTCAGTGACGGGTTCTAAAGCCAGCGCTAGCTTTTGACTTTGGGTAAAAACAGTAGTCCCTCTTAAGGTGAACTGATTGAAGTTTTTAGCACTATCTAAAGTCAGCCGCGTAACTTTAGCAGTGATCGCAAAGTCACTGCGGGAAAGTTCAGTGCTGTCATTCACCTGATAAATTTCCTGGGTTGATGGACTTTGCAGTACCAACCAGCTGCCCTTAATGATACTGGAATAGGTATTGTCGAGATAAACTTGTTTTGTGTTGCCAGTATCTTGTGCGAGAGTTCGTCCTTCCCAACTGTTAGGATAAGCTGGATCGACCCGCTCAAACTTGACAAAGTTACCGTCATTGTCCCGCTGAATAATCCACTCAGGTTTGCGTTGGTTAGTTGGTAATGAATCCCACTTAGGTGCGTTGTGACCAAAAAGGGAAGCGCGGGTACGAAAGGCAAACACACCAGTATCAGTGGCTTCGACTTTGATATACGCTGAAGCTATGGTAGCGGCTACTTCTGAGATGCTGTAACCCTGAACAAAGGCAAAAGATTCTAGTTCCCATTGGCTCAATACTTGCTTGCTGGCGATACTAACAAACGCAGCAGGCAACACAGCCTGATTGAAAATGCTAACTTGTGCGGCAATAACATCTGTTTGAGTTGGCAAGGGTTCCAGGTAAACTCGCGTCACCCCAGCCGCGTTATTTACCTCCACACTCAAAATGCGCCGCACCTTTTTGTCGGAGGCGGTGACGATTAAGAGGTAATCGCCTGCTTTAAGATTAGTGCCAGTACCTTGAAGTAGCACCGATGACATTATGGTAGAGATAGTTTGCGTTTTCGTCAGCTGGGGTTTGATTGCATTCCACTCAGCATTCGCCTCAATCTTCTCAACAGTTTCAAAAGTTTGCGGTTTCTCTCCAGGTTCAGGTAGACTTTGAACTTTAGTACCGACATCAATAGGTACTTTACGAGGCGAACCCGGCGCGTCTTCTAGAGTAAAAGCCAAGTAAGTACTGGCGGCTACTCCCGGACGTGCTTTATAACCAATTAACCGTGCTAAGTATAATAGAGACTGCCTTTCAGTTGCAGTACGCAGATAGGATTCGTTAGCGATACGCTCTTGATAGAACGTTAGTACATCAGCAACAGTTGCCCAAGCATCCAAAAAGGCAATAGAGAAGTCATCATTCTCTCTTGAGTGTAACTCCAAGAGTTTTGATAGTTCTGCTTCTGATGTAGTAAGGCTTGCTAGTAGAGAGTGTTTAAACTGTACTTGCGTACCTACACGATAGGCAATAGCATCCAAACCCGGACGATTAAAAATTTCAACTGGCGTTTGAGGTGTTAGCCCTTCACAACAGCCACAATCATTTAAATTAGTCATTTGTTAGTAGTTAGTAGTTAGTAGTTAAAAATTCTTCTCCTCTCCCTTACACCCCCGCACCCACTCTTCCTTCACTTTCCTCCCTCCATCGTCAAACGCAAAACGCCGTTTTCTGGGAAATTTGGATCGTTATCGAGACGGGCAATTTCCAGGCGTCCCAGTTCCAAGTAGCCTTTTTCCAATGCTGCTTTGCTATTGACTCCTTGGCGTTGAAATTTGGTGACTTCCACAGATGCCACTCCAGGAACTGCTTGGGCAGCTGCATAAAGGGTACTCAGATAAACTGGTTGGTTAAAGGTAAAGTTGTCTGGGTGAAACACACCTCGTCTGCCATCAGGTAACACTTGATTGCTAAATACTTGCAATAAAGTTGCTTTGACATCACTGCGGAAATAGTCGCGCTGTACGCAAACAGTCATGTCAATTTCTAATGACACAAAGCAAGGCGCGTCTACTTCCAAGTCGTAGCCTGCCATGCGGAACTTTTCCAGAAATCTGCGTATTTCTGCTTTGAAAGGTGTATCGACTGGCAAACCACCTAAACGATCCACCGTGACAAACACGGTTCGCCAGCTACCTGTCCAGCGGAAGGTGGCTGCTGCCCGTTGTACTTCGGGATGGCGTTGGGCTACTGCTGCATAATCTTCGGGAGTAACTGCCCGTTGTTGGGTGCGAAAAGCACTAGGAGCATTTTGACGCACTTCCTCAATAGTTTCTGGATTGACGCCGCCTTTTGCTGGGAGGGGATTCTTACATTCTTTGATGCTTGTTGGATCGATAATAAGTGGATTGACGACAATATGAGCTATAGCTTCAGCAGCCACGTTTCCTATAGATCCATTCCCCACTCGGTAGGTGGCAGAAAAAGACGTGCCAGCGTTAGGGCGTAAACCGTTTTTATCATCGCCAAAACGTAATTTTGTCAAGCCATTTTCATCTATCTCAACCACAAAATTCCGTGCTAGTTGGTCACTGGCAAGCAAGTCACGTCGGGAAAACCAGGGGTTGTTGTAGTTATCTTTGAGAGCGATCGCAGGCAAAACCTCTGACATCGACCATTGAAAAGCAGCAGCAGCGGGTGCTTGCAGGTTAACCCTAGCGGCTTGAGTTAGCGATCGCTGTTGCAGATGGGGAGAAAAACGCGGTGGTATAGGTTTGGGTGGTTGAGGTTGGCAGCGATCGCCACTAGAGGATGGTACTGAAAACAGCTTTGGCGATGGGACAGCGTCGTTTTGCCCATCCTTAATTTTGTCTTCATAAACAGTTAGACCACAATCTGCTAGAACAATATTGCCAAGGGCGACAGAGACATTTTCCTTATACTCCTTTTTATCTGTCTTGGCGGAAAGACACAGCGCAAAAGGTAGCGCATCTGCTGCTGCCCATTCAATTTTGGTGATATCTAGAGGTTTGGTGATATCTACAGGATTCTTATTAGGAGGCTTGGCAAACAATTCACCTAGAGGATCTGTATCTGGCGTGACCTTTGTCAGTCTAACTGGATGGCGGTGGGCGGGGTTGGCATCATCTGGATTTCCCGTTTTCGGGTCTAGCACTTCTTGAAAAATCAGCACAAACCCTGGTTTTAAATTGGGGAATTTTCCGAGGAGAGTTGCAGATGTCGCGCCTTTAGGTAAGCAACATTCTTCATCTCCCCAAGTGTAAAAGTGTAGTTTGCTATGTGCCTTATACAGAGTAAGGTCGTGCATTGTCTCAAACACCTGTGCCTCAGCTTTCACTGCTGCATTCAGGCCATCTGCAAGCAGTACAGCTTTCAATCCTTCTGTTTTGGTAAGTAGTCTGGTTCCAGGACTAGCAAGCGAAGGACCAGAAAGCACTTTACCGTCATCTGTTGGCTGCTGTGGTGCAAACTTAATATGTACCCAGACTCGCGCATTACAGCCGTCGTGCATGAGGTAATCTACTAACCGGGCATGGCGACGTACAGAAATGCGATGGCGGGCAGTGTCTAAGTAGGCTTCGGTGGCGATCGCATCTTGTTGATAGCTAAGATGGTCCCCGACATAAGCCAGCAATTCTACCAACGTGACGCCGATATCGGCTAAATTCCGTTCTTGCCATTCGGGCATCAACAGCGCCATGCGATCAAGCATCAATTGCCTAAAACTAGCAAAATCCTTAGCTAAATAGTCAATTTCTGGTTGCTGTTGAACTCCCGGAGGACAGATGCGTTCATCTCGACAGTCAAAATCACTGGGACATTCGACTTTGAAAGAGAAATCAATTGCTGATAACTGGGGGTCAAAGTTCGTCGGCGGTTCGGAATTAGTTGCAGATTGCCTCAGAATCAAACGGTAGGTAGAAAAATCGCCTGGTGAGTCAGTTCGCACCACCAGTACATGATCAGCAGCAGAGAGAGATGAGAAATAAGCTTGTTCTTGAGAAGTCGCAGGTGGTGAAGGAACAGCATTAGCGGCAGCTGCCCACAACACCTTTACAGGTGTAATTCGCGTCCCTCCCTCAATTTGCACATTATCAATAGTAAGTCCAGACACAGGTTTGAAGCACCGTACCAGCAAAGTTTGTTGACGAGGACTGCCAATAGTGTTTTGGTCCAGTACTTCCAGATAATCAATGCCGTTATAACTGGATACAGCAACAATCTCTCGACGTCGCTGATTGCAACAAAAGTAAATCATAGTCATTAGTCATTGGTCATTAGTCATTGGTCATTAGTCATTGGTCATTGGTCATTAGTCATTGGTCATTGGTCATTAGTTATTAGTTATTAGTTATTAGTCATGAATGAGGAGTCAGGAGTCAGGAAGAAGATTCTAAATTCTCCGCGTCCCCGCATCCCCTCCTCATCCCACTGCTTGTCGTGTGAACTGAGCAACTTGCCGTTGTTGTGTGCGTCGCACAATGTACTGTACTACTACTCGCAATGTTGAGTCTTCGCTTTGAACATTCACTGCCTCAACTTGAATTAAATCGCCCAACCATTGTTGCAATGCACCTTGCACAGTTGCTTGGGTAGCTGCTGCTAAAGCATCGTTGTTAGGTGCAAACAACAGCTGTAAGATACCACTGCCAAAAGTTGGGCGATTGACTCTTTCTCCGGGAGAAGTAAACAAAACTTGCTCGATTAAATCGGGGATGTGGTCATTCTGCGTAGTGCTGGCTGTGTGTCCGCGACCATCAAAATGGAATGGATAATCTAGTTGTATCATATTGCTTATTTTGTAAACTTTACATCCCCTTCACTCGTACTTGCGTAACTACTATGTTTAAAGGAGTACCAGTGGGAGCGCAGATAGCTTGGCTATCTTGCAGCAAAACAGGCAATCCTCCTGCACGAACTCGCGTTGCAGCAGTAATCCATTGGGCGGTTACGCAAGGTCCGCCTGCTGGTGGTGGCAAGGAACAACCTGCGACTACATAAGGATTTGGCTGGGTAACAATTGGCTGCCCGCTAACCCTGACACGCGGATTTGGTACAACTGGTTGTGCTTGACCTCCATGAGTACACAGCACTGTTGCCCCTTGATGCAATAAATGTCCCGGCATTAAATCACCTCCAATGCTCCGTTATTAATTGATACTTGTGGTCCTGTAAGTTTGATAGTGGCACCTTGTCCGTTATCAATCTCAATTCCAGTAGCACTGAGGACGATTTTTTGCCCGCTAGAGGTTTCTAGCGTAATGCCGCCGATGCCGGGGGTATCGTCAAGTAAGATACTTTGACCGCCCTCAGTTTTGATCATCAGCTTTTTGTAAGGGGGTGCTAGGAGTACAGGTGGCATTTCTGCTGCTGAACCCCACCAACAACCAGACCAAATAGGATAGTCTGGATTGCCATGCTCAAATTCAATCCACACGCCTGCACCTACAGATGGCAGCGCAAAGAAGCCTAAGCCACTACCACCAAAGGGGGCGCAAGGCATTGCCCAACCACTTTCTAGATCGCCCATAACGTCAGGCACTTTCGCTTTGATTCTGCCCGTCATTAAGGGGTCTTGAATATCGGTGACAATGCCGCGATACTTGCCGTAAAAGGTAGAGTTGTTCGTAGAGTTGTTCATGGTCTTACCACTGGCAACAATGCGCCAGTGCCTTCTCTACTAAGTGTGAATCTCTGCTTGTACTCGCCCCGCATGATATTATGAGTGACTCGGCGCACATAGTAATTGCCGTCATAAGACAAGCCAACACCGCGCACACCTACTAATCTGCGCGATCGCAATACATTTCCGTAGCGAACTGTATCTAATTCGCCCTCTGCCCTTACTGGTTCAGGGGCATTACTGACAGTTGACACCGCAGATTGAGCAGCTTGGGCAGGGTTTTGATTTGCTGACTGTCGTAATAAGACTTTGCGCCTAGCCTGAGTTGAACTACCAGCCAACGGTGGAATCCGTAAGGAAGGTAGAGGGGGAATCGGGATACTCAACTTAGTAATAGGTTCGACAAAAGAGCCTTGAGTACCGACAGGCGCAAGAGAATTATTGGAAAAGTTTAATGATGTGACATTGGTATAAGCCCCCATATTCATTGTCAAAGCAGGTTGAGGAACTCCTACACGAGTTTCTGGTCCCCAATAGGCTGTATTTACACCAAACGTCAGCGGTTCGATGTAAAAAACAAAACCATTGCGCCGCGCCAAACGCTGAATGAATTGCAAATCTGTTTCAAATTGACGCGGTACTCGTTGCACCTCAATAGGCACATCGGTCGTAGGCGTAACCTGGAAAGGAGGAATTAAACCAAACTGAGCATAATTAGCAAGAATACGGTTGACAATTAAAAAATCTGGTTGATTTTTGAATCCTTCATTTCTCTCTTCCAGATCAAGCATAATGCTGATGTCCTTGCCCGTAACAGTAAGAGTAGACATTCCCGGTTCATCGCTGGGTGTAATCTGGTGATGGGTAATTACACCGTCAATTAGTACTTCGGGGGACACGCCTAACAGTACTCCAATTATTACTCGGGAGAAGGGGTTAAGAAAACTACTTTGCAACAAGCTGTAATCTCTTGTCTTGTCCTTACCCAAAGTAAAAGTAATTTGAAAGCCGTCCCCGTTCTCTGAATCATTGGTTACTTCCACACTAGTAAGGGCAGTAGTAACTTCATAAGGTGCAGGACGAGGGACAATTTCACCCATCCATAAAATGAGACGGACACCGAGTAGGCTGGTTAACATTATTTGTTAATGGTTGGTCGTTATTATTTACTCACTGTTGCTTACGCAAAGGGCAAAGCAATTTTGATAATACGTCCGATTTCCTCTAATTCATCAGGACGGTAGACATTGTTAGCATCGCAAACCTGCCAAAATTGGGTGGGATTGCCAAGGTATCTAGCGGTGATATTGTCCAAGCGATCGCCCTGGATTACGGTATGTTCTACGACTGTTGCCATACCTTCAGTTGTAGGTAAAAACCGTCGTTGCACGTAACGAATTTCACGAGGCATACCGTTACTATCGGTAACAGTAATTGTTGATGTTTTGAGTTTGTAATAACGACTAGTTTGGTCAAACATAATTAATTAGTTGTAAGTAGTACCGCAAGGCGGAAGTCAAAAGTCAAAAGTCAAAAGTCAAAAGTATTATGGAATGGGCTTTTTAGGGATTTTAAATGGTTGCCCTATTTACGCCGCTCTGTAGTAGTGAGTTGTGAGCCATTAACAATTAGCCATTTCTTTAACCTCCAATACTAAGATTGGCATCAAAAGAAAAGGAAGCTGATACTGATGGTAGATTGCCTACACCGTTAATTGTTGCCATCACTTCTTTAGTAATTTGATGCACCATAAATAATGCACCTCCGAAACTTAGTAGTCCCAAATCGTGATAACTGAGTACTTGCAAATCAAGACTAACTTTCGCACGAATAGGATTTAAGTCAGGGTCAAAAGCTTCTTCAGTGATAGTAAATTGAGTTAAGCGCACTGGTAAAATCCGCTTTGCACCCCAGATAAATAGCGTGAGTGGTGCTTCTGGCGGGATAACTTCGATAACGCCCAAATTTAGCAACACTTCATCAGCAATTACCTTTGCCGACTTAGGATATAGCAGCATTTCTAAAGCCGCTAATGTGGGATAAACCCCCATAGAAGAAGCGGGAAATTTTGCTTGTTCTAACTGGTCTGCGGCATCAATTTCCACATCCACCTGAATTGATTCTTGGGGTGGTCCTTTTAAACGCAACGCCTCACCTCTATCGGCATTTTCACCCCCCATTGTGCGGGCGGTAATTGTGCGCGTCATCATGTCGGGATTGTATTGAAAAATAATGGTACTGGCGACGGGGTTGAAAACATCAACTCCGATGATTGCGCCTTTAAGCAGACGGGGAGAACCGGGGAAGGAGGTCATAATAATTGCTATATTATACTGTGTAAGTCAATTTCCTAACTAAAAACTTTTATGAATTGATTTTGATATTTTATTCTCATAAACATACTTATTATTTAATAACGTCTTCTTTTACCACTTCTTTGAAGCTCGAAACTACAATCTCTACAACTTGGACTACCTAGGAAAACGCATATTCATTTAGTTACTCCGATCAAATTTGTGGAATATTTTGCTCTCGCTCGGTTTTCTAACCAGCCGTGTGATCTACGCAAGATGCAAATGCTTCTCTACCTGCTACACGTAAGGCAAAAGATTCAAAACATGATGCATCAGCACGCCTGAGGGCATTTGTTTCATGACTAGCCATATCGAACCAAATATGAAATGGTTCATGGAGGATTGTTGCTGAGCGCTCGTCTGGGTTATCCCAAAATGGTTGACATAGGACAACCAGTCTGTTGCCTGGACAGGAAAAAGCAAAATTTTCTCCACAGCTACCCTCTGCACATCCAACAAGTGTCACCTTGTCGCCACGACAGATATAGCGTAGATAACCACTTTCCAAAGTTTCGCGCACTCGCCGGAAGCGATTTCTTTGCTGCTCAATCAGTCTAAAATGTGCTGGGTTTGTGAGTGTCAGACCAAGTTCTTCTTGTAAGATGGTGTCAAATTCAGGATCTATAGGTTGACCTCCTTGTGTTAGTAGCAAATGAAAATCGAGCAAGAGTTCGGCTCGCAAAGCTAACTCAACTGCGTCTGCATCAGCAGCTGTGATAGCCGCTACTGCTTGATCTCCTGTTAAGTTGGGATTAGTTAGTCCTGTTTGATGACAACTGACATTTTCAGGGCGCACTCGACGCTGGATTACATTTGATGAAGCTTGGGGAACGGAGGCGTTTAATTCAATTTTGTTGCCAGAATTATCAATTGTTCGCTCTGCCCGTTCTGCCTCTAACTCTAAGGAGTCAGTTTCCGTTTTGTTCAGATAGAGTTTGCCTTGCAAAGTACCCGCTTTTTGCTGCACTACATGTGTTAGCTCATGCGCCAAAAGTTTTTGTCCTGTTTTGGTTGAGGGTGCATACTGCCCAGCTCCAAACACTACATCCCGTCCGACTGTATAAGCCAACGCATTCACCGCCTGTGCTGACTCCGCCGCTTTCGCATCTGTATGCACTCGCACGTTACTAAAATCATGCCCAAACCGCGACTCCATAAAAGTACGAGTATCTCTGTCTAAAGATTGACCGGACGTGTTTAATACTTCATGTACGATCGGCGGTACTTCAGAACCGTCTTGTTGATTGGCTGCCCGTCGCTGAACCGTAAGGTTCTTTCGCTGACACTCACTGCATTGCTTTGTCAAGCCTGCCACATTGCCGCAGGCACACTTTTGTTGGAGCAGGGATGATCGAATCAAAGTAAAAGATGGTTTCCATTCGGTTTTAGTAGAAACAGGTGATCGCTGATTCATGCTTTATTTTCTCCAATACTTTAGGGATACAGACGGCTCGGATCGACCTCTACTTGCTCAATGACGGTTTCTGGAATCCCCTCATAAGCAAACGCTTCAATCACAGCCGAGCGATTTGGTTCAGGTAGCGAAAAGAGAATAAATTCATTCATCTCGTTTCCTCGCAAAACAATCTGCTCGGCTTCGTCTAAAAGAGTAATACTCTCAATGTAGTTAAGTGGCAAATCTTCCCACACTTCTGGCTCAAATGATAAGAGAACTTGCAAACGCTCTATATTTTCAGAGTTTAGTGTTTCCTGGTAAATATCTAACGTATTTCTAGTAGGCTCAGTTTGTGCTGTTCGCTCTGTTAGTCCTGGCATTATTTTCATCATTTCTTCTATCCCAATCACTCGTTGCAAACGATCGCGATCAAACTGAATCCGAAAAGCGTTACTGCACTGTAGCGCAACCTCCAGTAGGGTCTGTACGGCGAAGATGCGCTTATCAGAGGATGCTTTGAATATTGGATGCTCTTGGTTTAGATAATCCATCATGCTAAAGCCAACACAGCAAGTGCTGCTAAGATTGCTTGTACAATTAAATACGCCAACACGACGATCGCAACCACCACAACCGCGATCATCAGTGTCTTAAGGACTTTCTCAACTAAATCCCTCAACCATTCTTTAATCTCTTCCCAAGCTTCCTCTAACTCTTCCTTACTAGCAAAACATTTCATCTCACAAAGACCGGAAACGCTTTCATAGAAGAAGATACAAGACTCTCCTCTGGCATTGTTCAAGTACCCAATATGAATATTGAAAATCTGATTACGCGCACCTTTAGGAACACCTTTCTTAATCAACTTCACACCCACATGAGGCACGATCGCTTTCACACAGCCTCCTACAAAGTCGCCATCATCCACATCCACAACGAGCAGTAGGTTTCCTGGTAAATCCTGAGTGTGTCGCCAAATCACCCGCCTAGCAAGACCAACAGGGGTAGAACCCAGCGATGGTAAAAGGGTTTGATGACCAGGTGCTAGCACGCGATCAGCAAACTGGTCGGCTTCTGATTCAGCGTGCTGAGTAGTAGGCTTGTGGTTTTGTGGGTGCTGTTGAATGGTATGGGCAACCTCATGAGCTAACAGCCAATCGCCGGATGCAGTAGAATTTGCAGGATCGCCCATGACAATATGGTTCCCAACTGTAAAGGCTTCACTGTTGAACGCATTGGCAGTAATGTAACTTTCCTGATTTTCGTGAACCTTTACTTCGTCCAGAGAAATCTCGGATTGTGGTTGAAGGGAACTTTTTACAGAAGGAGAGAGAGGTTGTCCTTCCCCTAGACTATAAACAATGTGTTGTAACTCTGGCGTGAGTCGCCCCTCTAAAGCGTTGATCGGAATTGATAAAGGAATTTCTTGTCGAGCAAAGCGGGAGGAGACTGGAGATGGATCGGGCGATTGCAACACCTCATGTACAATCGGCGGCACTTCAGAAGCTTCTGCCTGATCGCTAGAACGACGTTGTAAAGTCAGCCGTTTGTTTTCACACTCGGTACACTTTCCCGTCAAACCAGCCGAATTTCCACAAGCACATTTGCGCTGTAAAAGTCCTGTTTTCACAGGTGTAAAAGACGGTTTGGGTGTGGTTTGTGTTTGAGTTGGCGCTCTTGTACTCATTGCCCCAATCCTCCATAAATTGCCTGCGCTACCTGAACTCCTATTGCTTCTGGTTTAGCACCAGCTTTCACCTCAAATGTCCCTGCATCCAACCTGGCAATTTCACCACTTCCAGCAACAGATGGTGGTACACCCTGCTCGTTCAACAACCGCGTTAATTCCTGCTGTATTGCGTCGCCAATACGGTAACGGTCTTGTCGTGCAAACCCGTGTAACACCAATTCTTCAATATGTAATTCAATGTTTCTTGATATCATTCCGAACTCCTAAACTTTTCTTAATTTTTCATTTTTAATTGTTTACGCCCATCCTCGAACTTCCGCTTCTGTTGGTTGTTTATCTAACTTGGCGTATTCACTTTGGGCAGCACGCAGTAAATGTTTCATCTGCACAGATTCCCCAGTATCTGCGGCTAAAAATGCAGCATTCAACGCTATATTGCGAATATTGCCACCCGCGATATTCAACTTTGCTAATTTAGCCAAGTCTATTTTCTCTGTTGGCATTTTTGGTGGAAAAATGCGTCGCCAAATTTCTATTCGCTGGGCAAAATCTGGAAAGGGAAACTGAACTATAAACCGAATCCGGCGCAGAAAAGCTGTATCTATGGCATTTTTCATATTAGTTGTTAAAATTGCCAGCCCTCGGTATGCTTCCATCCGCTGTAGCAAATAGCTTACCTCTATATTCGCGTAGCGATCATGACTATCCTTGACTTCACTGCGTTTGCCAAACAAAGCATCCGCTTCGTCAAACAACAAAATCGCTCCCCCTGCCTCAGCTGCATCAAATACCCGCCGCAAGTTTTTCTCGGTTTCCCCAATATATTTACTCACTACCTGGCTCAAATCAATTCTGTATAAATCCAAACGCAACTCGTGGGCAAGTACTTCTGCTGCCATCGTTTTACCAGTACCGCTTGCTCCAACAAACAAGGCGCTGATACCCAACCCATTCGACCCCCTAATGGCAAACTCCCAAGTTTCGTAAACTTTGGCGCGTTGTCTCACTTGCGCTGCCATTTCATGAAGAATCTGACGCTGAGGTTCTGGCAATACTAAGTCATCCCAGGTCGCTTTTGGTACTATTCTTTGTGCTAATGTTTCCAAGCGGGGACGAGCTATGGTGCGGCAAGTGTCCCAGAGTTGGGAGAGGGGGGACGCGGGGAGGGAATAACTCCTGTCTTCTGTCTCCTGACTCTTGTCTCCTGTCCGCAATTCCTTAACTTGATTGCAAACCGTATAAATCGTTGATGCACTGAGGCTGAATTGAGAGACTAATGTATCCAATTGTCCGTTTAGTTCCAAAGCAGAATTTCCCAAAGCATTCTGCCATAAGCTTCGTTGTTCAGCCATACTGACTTTACTTATATCTAAACGTATAATTTTACGCCTGCAACTTTGTAGAGGTTCGCGCCCACTGATGAGCAATAAACTTTGGACGTTTTCGATAAAAGGCAGAAGCGATCGCATCTTTTCCACCTCTGTTAAATCCTCCCATTCTAGGAGCAAAGCACTACGGCTGAGAATGGCTTCCCTCTCCCACAGGCGCGTCAAGGCTTCTCGTTCCGCTACAGCTTGGGGAATATCCGCAGCCCGCAAAAAATATAGTTGAATGCCCATTGTCGCAGATACGGCAGATGCGATCGCCCACTTACTATCCGATTCATCCCCGCATAACTGGATCGCTGGTGGAATTTGCTGTCCTCTTATCTGTGACCAAATGTCTGCAATTTGTTGAGCTAGCAAATTATGGGATGCCGGAAGTTCAGTTTCTATGGGTAGCGGTTCTATGAGTCCTTGCAAGCGATCGTCTAAGTACGGTACTCCCGCCAGATAATGCAATACCCGCTCATCAATCCGCAGCCGACTTTGTGTTAAACTCTCACCTCCGGCTACCTCAATCAACCGCCAACGACGTAAAGGTGCAACAGGCACTAAAGCACTCCAATCTGCTTCTGGAAAAGCTGCCAGCGCTAAGCTAAAGGTAGGGTAAGAAAATTGGAGATTACCTTGACATTGACCACATAATTGTGCTAATAAAGCACTCAATTCTACGCCTGCACATAATAAAAGGATATGGCGTTCAAAAGAAGTCAGCCCAAAAGCAGCACACAGGAATTCTAAAGAAGACGCAGAGAATGTCCCTATGTCCTGTTGTATCCCCACGTCTCCGTGTTTCCGCGTCCCCGCATCCTCCTCAGCATTACCCTGCAAACGGGCAAGGTACTGTTGCAATAATGTACGCACCTCAGCTAAGGCTTGTGCAAGGTATTGCTGGTTAGCTTGTTGCCAGTTGCGGGTGACTGTAGCGTTCATCATGGAATCACGATTTGGGGTGTACCTGTATAACGATTGAAGTTAGGGCTATTTTGGTTTGTCTCTACATCTGGTAGGCTTTCCGCCCCATCTACCTGCACTCGCACTAGATAATTTCCAGGAGTAACACCCCTAATTTCAAATTCGATAGATTTAGTATCACTGGTTCTGGGTTTGGCACTAAAGCTGTAACCTTTGGCAGGAGGGGGATTGGGCGCTGAACTCCACTGGTTTAGCAGTAAGGTGACACGCTGCGACTGTCCTACGATAGGGGTAAGCTCTAGAGTTATGGTTCTAAATGATGCACCGTTGGTATCGATTTGCACGTCTGAGACTGTGATTTTGTAAGTTCCATCCGGGTTTTTATCAATTGTGGGACGCAAGATAAAAGCTGCGATATTCGACTCAAAACCGTGATGGGGATCTGCGGGGGTGTCGAAGTACAGGGGATGGACAACCTGTACTGTATTTACACCAGCTACTAAGCTAGTAGGAACTGGTACTTCCAGAAGGCGATCGCTTACACTTCTTGCCGGATTCACCTCTGTAGTTCCAAATTTCACAACTACACTGTCCGCTTTCAAATTTTGTCCCTGAATTGTTAGGGTGCTACCTGGAGTTACCACGTTTGGTAAAACATTTGCAATCTGTAGTTGACTGAAGGGTAAAACCTTTAAGTTACGCTGGCGTACGGGCAGTGCAGATTTAGTTGAACCTTGTCTTTCTATCAACACTACCGACACTTGATAAGCTGCTGTCGGTCGATAATTGCTTTGATGAAAAGTTGACCACAGCTTTGACATTTCGTCGATGCTGAGATACTGCGGAGTAATTTTGATTTGCTCTATCTGTTCGTCCAATCCCGCAGTAGTCAGTGTTTGCATAATTGGGAGATTGCCAACACCGGATATTGGCACAGATGGGTTTAAGGCTACACGAATTGCCTCTTTTGTCAAGATTGGCGTTTCATGCAGCAGTTGCATCCCGTAGCCCAGTAAAATCTCACAATGAAAGTCTTCCTTGCCGTAAGCTGTTAGTAGATAATGGAGATCAAGGGCGAGTGGAGGATTGCTGATGCGATCGCCATTGCTATCTCGTGAAGGTAAACCCACATTCCGCCAGCCAGAATTAGGTGTTACCTGGTATAAAAATAAATTTAATTGACTTGGTTCTGTGGGACCTGTGGCAATCCTGTCTGGGGGTAGGGCAGTTACCGCTACATCCCCGACGCTGGTTAAATCGTGGTTAATTAGACCATTGTTGAGCAAATCTTTGAGAACAGCAGTGACAGCTGCAATGGCAAGGGCATTACTCATATGTTGCCTCCGTTGCAGGATTTTAAGTAGTCATTCAGTGATAATTTGGGTGCTGGCGGTGTTCGAGTATCTTAGCTGGTGCTGGTGGTGTAATAGCTCGCACATCAATGCGACCAATAGTCACTTGGATAAGGGGAGTAGGGGAGATGGGGGGAGAAGAGGTAGGGACAGGTTGATGGGGGAATACGGGGACAGGTCGATGGGGGGATACGGGGACATTACTCACGTCCTGACTACCTTCGTTAATTTCCATGACTCTACGGAAAATCGGGCTATGCCCGTCTGTGTGAGAACCTGGAGTTATCCGTATTCTCGCTTCTTGTCCTTGCTCAGTACTCATTAACCAGTCTGTATTTGGAGGCGGTGAGAATTGGGACGACAAAATGGTTGGTTGGTTTGCAACTCTCTGGATGACAGGTGGGAATGGGGTTGAGGTTTGTTGAACACCTGTATTTTCAGGTGAGGTAACACTGGTGCCTTCTGTTGTAACAGCTGATGTTGGTATTGATTGATTTACCTCTGGTATGAATTGGTTGCGAGACTGTTCGGGACTATTTTGTGCTGGAGGAGATATCAATTGGCTATTGGGTACTGTGGACTGGGGAGTGGGGAAAGAGGACGCTCTGACGCGGAGGCGGTCTAACGCTGAGACATTTTCTATGTCTTCTTGCCACTCTTGTACGGGCAAATCACCGTTTGCTTCTACTTTATTAGGTTCAAATAGCGATGCTAGCCGAGGTTGAATCACCTGTGCTAGGTTCAGGCTCCTAGCTGCTAGATTGCTAAGATAATCGCTCATACACCCACCATCTCCAGATAAAACTGTCGCCGTTGGGGACTCATTGCTAAGATGTCTGCTTCGCGCCAACCGTAAGCTAAGGCTAGGGTATGCACTTCTCGCAGAATGCGATATGCCCAGGCGTTAATCTCACTCCAGACAAACGACACAATGTCGAAAATTGCCTGCCACTTATGCTTGCAAGCCGGACAGCAAAGGGCAAGTTGCACGTCTGCTTGGGGGTCAGCTTCAGCCATTTGTGCCACCACTGCTTCCATCACCTCTGCTGGCAATTCGCTGACTGGTTGTTCAGAACTATTACTTTCAACTTTGAGCAGACACCGTTCCAGTAAAAATCGTCGCACTGCAAGGATATTTTGGTTATGTGTGTAGCGAGTTGGTATTGCCATCAAGTCTAAACTGTTGGGTAAGCGAAACTGCACCTGATAATCAGCAACATCCAGTGATAGTACTTGCAGTATTATATCCTGCGGTACACGAATATCTTCCACAGAAAATGTCAACTCCAAGCGATCGCCACAGTTGGAACAAGTCACCAAACTGGCTATCTGAGAACCAAATAGCCACTCGCGTAAGGTGAGTAGGTAAGCATCACGCTGACCAATACTGAGTTCCGCTAGCAACTGGGGTGATGTTTCGGGACAAGCAGCAGCAAGCAATAGTAATGCCCGCTGAACGGATGGCTGGTTTAGTCCCTGCTCCCAGACTTGTAATAGTTCTTGTGCTGACAGGCTACGCATAAGGTGGGGTATCGGGGATAAGGCAGGAATTGTTCTTTGCGTCACCGTGTCACCGTGTTCCCGTATCTCCCTATCAATCATCTTGCTTGATAGAAGAATTAAATAGGTGGTTCGGTGAAACTTGGTTCAGTTGGTTCGGTGACTTCGTAATCTCGTTCCCAGCCTTCGTTTTCAAATTTGATGTGTTGAATGGCAACAGCATTGGCATTAGCATCGAGGTCAGGTAGAGCTTGGTATTCGGATACCCAGCAACGGTAAATTTTGTAGGCGATCGCTAATTGACCGGCTTCGTTATAAACTTCCAAAATAATGTCTTTGCGAAAGTCTTTGAGCGAGACTTCTGCACCTAACCCAGAACCATAATTCCAAACTTTGTTTGCCCACTTCTCGAACTCGGTATCGTGGGTGACACCGCGTTCCAGCGTGATTGCATCATACTCGGTACGACCGGGAGACTTGCGCGAAGTACTGGGATCGCCTCCTTCACGGTGCTTGACTACTTCGGTGGTCTTCTTCAACGCCCCGACTTTACTAATACCTGCAACATAGCGACCATCCCACTTCACACGAAATTTGAAGTTTTTATACGGGTCGAATCTTTGGGCATTAACGCTAAATTGAGCCATATGTTCTCCTTGATTTCGATGGAACTGGTTATGTCGTTGTTTGTTGTTTGTTATTTGGAACAACCAACTATCAACTAACAACCACCAACCAACAACTCAGAATTAAGTAGTTATTTGACCAGCCAATTGCTGAATCTTGATAATCACAAACTCCGCTGGTTTGAGTGGAGCAAAACCAACCAGGATATTGACAATGCCCAAATTAATGTCGTTTTGAGTAGTTGTTTCCCTGTCGCACTTGACTAAGTAAGCCTCTCGTGGTGTCTTACCCTGAAAAGCACCTTGGCGAAACAGATTGTTCATAAAAGCCCCGACATTGAGACGAATTTGCGCCCAAAGTGGCTCATCGTTAGGTTCAAAAACTACCCACTTCAGTCCCCGATAAAGGCTTTCTTCGATATAAAGGGCAGTCCGACGAACGGGGATGTACTTGTATTCATCTGCCTGTACATCAGCACCTCTTAGGGTACGAGAACCCCAAACTACGTTGCCATAAATTGGAAAGCTTCGCAGGCTATTAATTCCCAACGGATTCAGTGTGCCATTTTCTGGGTCAGTTAAGTTGTAAGACAGCCCTTGAATACCGTTGAGAACAGCCTCTGTACCAGCTGGTGCTTTCCACACTCCACGTTGACTATCCGTGCGGGCAAAAACACCAGCGATCGCTCCCGATGCGGGCATACTACGCAGACGGAAACCATCTAATGGATCGGCTGCTAAAATTTGTGGGAAAAAGATAGCTGCATAACTGCTGTTCAAACCAAGGTTACTCACCCAGTCTTTGATGCTTGCGTAGGATTTTTGAGGATTGGGGTCAACTATATAAAAAGCTCGGCGCTCTTCACATAAAGCCACAGCTGCCGCCATCACACTTTTAGCTTCAGTATCACTCAATTGAACCGTACGCGGAATCACCAACAGGTTGAATAAGTCAACATCCCGCAGCGCGTAAATTCCAGTTTTCTCGTCATATGAACCAATCAGGGTTGCAGCGTTACTGGGTGGTGTACCATCTACTCCTGGAGATGCACCCGTTTGTGCGCCGGTTGAGCCGCTACCTAGACTGTATTGCTGCACGTTAGTAAATGCACCTGTGGCGCTTGTCAAATGGATTGCTGTAGCACCTGCGTCACTGAATGTAATTTCAGCATTCGGTGTGGTGGCACTTGGTACAATCCGCAGGGAAGTACCAACGATTTGTACAGTTGCATTCTTAGTTGCAGGGTTGTCAATTGCCCGAATCAATTTTTGAAGAGTATCGCGCACTTCTTGTAGGGCGGTGGGTAATTGTAGGGTGGTGGGTAAGTTTGTAGGAACGGTAATCGCAAGAGAACCGATAGAAGTTGTTGCCAAGATGGGCGTACTTGTCAACGTATCTGTGATGGTAATCTGTACTTGTCCGCTAATTGTTCCAGAAAGGTCAGCCAAATCGCGACTGACTGTACCAGTTTGGGCTGGACGATAAAAACTCGCGCCCTCCTTTTCGCGCCCACCGTTACTCAAACCGAGCTTGAGCTTGGCAGCAACGTCATTGCTCGGTGCGTTAATTACCTCTACAGACGAAAACTCACCTGCTGTGAGCGATGTTAATTTCAGGAAATTACCCGTAGCACTAGCTGTAGTACCCAGAGCGTCAAATCTTCCTACTGCCAAACGAGATGATAACCCAGCCGCAGTAATGGCTGCACCAATTTGGTTTACCAGTTCTTGCAATTTATCCGTTGCTGCATTCACTCCTACTGGGTTTGCCAAAATCAGTGTAAATGGTCTATTTCCATCCACAATGCCAGTAATCGTGGTGTTATTGGCGGTTAAGGGAGGTACAGTGTCTAGTTTTCCACTCAGGCTGTAGCCATCCTCGGCAAATCCTGAGAAGCTTGTACTAAGCTTGATCAAATTCGAGGCACTGTTGACAACACTCAACGCATATGTTGAGGAATGGCTACTCATGCTGAGATTGCGGTGCTGTTCTCTGTCTATAAGAACTAGCGCTCCGTTCTGCGTCTCGTATCGACTCACATACAGGTTAAAAGTACTATCAGGATTACTTGTGGCGTAATCTACATCCACACGCAGATAGTTTCCCCAAACACCAGGATTGATGGCAGAGACAGTCAGAACAGCATGACCTAAGACATCTTTGAGTGTTACTGCTGCTGGGGTTGCTCCTTGAGCAATGCGTACTACATAGGCATCAGTTCCACCGTTCAAAAAAAACTGCTGTACTGCATAACCAATCTCGCTATCGCGGTCTAACCCACCGAATGTACGTTCATAATCACCAAAATTTAATATACGTACCGCTTGATTCACCGGCCCGCGTGCTGTGTAACCGATAAAAGTAGTGATAGATGTTGCCACTCCAGTAATTGTACGTACACTACTGACAATTTCTTCTATGTAAACACCTGGGTAGGTGGGAGTGATGGGCATGATAAATTCCTCTTTTCTAGAATTTAATGTTATTTTATAGCATCAGTTTATACCTAAAAGTCTGCCTTCTTTAGTTAGGCAAGGCGAGGATTTTGCAAATTCAATATTTTAGGTTCGCTGACTAAGGCTTATACGTTTGCTGCTGCAAAAATATGCAGTTGCCAAACAAGCGAGCATCGCAAATTTATTCTGTTTATTTTGGAAGCTTAGCTTCAAAATACTAAGATTATGCCACTCTTAAGAAAACACAATGATTTCTTTCATTCATCACAGGTGATCGTCTGTAAACAGATTTTGTTACTTTCACCATAGTAGTAACAAAAGCGTCTGAGGAAAGCGATCGCATTTCCAATGGATGTAAAGAAACATTTCTGTTTCTTAGAAGAGGGTTAATTACAGAGCAATGTTAGATAAGCTACCCAAAAAGATTTCTTCTTTTATTTATTAGCTAATAAGACCATTTTTAGATAGAATCTACATAATTCTTAAGAAAAGAATCTTTTTTTGGCTTCAGCAACGCCAAAATCTTGATTAAAAATTAGTCAAAGGGAAATTAGGAAATAAACATCATTTCATACAACAAGAAGAACATTGATTGGTTATGAAACGATGCATATGATTTGCAAAGGTCAAATTCAAGGAAAAGGTGATCTTCTCAGTCAAATAGAATTTATTGCCCAAATGTTGGAAATTATTGTATAAAATTTAACTCATTAAGGCATTGAGCCGAGATAAGAACGAAAACGGAAATAGTGGCTCTTAAGGCTTGATTTTTCGTTGCCTATAACGGTGTTAAGTACAAACAAGTAGCAAATTACCAAACCTAAGTAGGATAATAGTTTTCAGCCTTAATATCCGAATATGCAGCTATCTCGGCTCAATGCCATAAAGCTTACAACTTTTCTGGCATTTCCAAAAATCCCTTAGGCTTCAGTGCTGTAGAGCGCACAACCTTACCCTCTGATGCAGGAAACACCGTAGCAGATGTGGCATTTGAGGAAACGTTACCAGTAGCAGTCGAACTACTATCTTTTTTTATTAAATTGCCCACTCCAAAAAATACCTGATACAGCGCCCACACATCGGCAATCCGCGCTCCCATTCCCACTGTATCCAATCCTGGGAGAATCTCTACACCACCATTCCAAATCGCCTTAACATTGCTGTAATGCACTTCAAGCTCAGGCTTGAGGTACTCCGCAGTGCCACCGCATAAAATAATCTCGTCCATGTCACGTGGTAGCTCCTGCGACAACCACCGCACCAATGCTCGGAAATACTCATCCCGACTGAGCTTAAGGGCTTCTGACATCTCCTGCGCTTCCTTTTCCTGGTCGGCTGAGCTATTGCGCCGCGACAACTTGGCTAAAGCTTCTGGGTTGCACTCTGTTCCTGCTGCCACTATTGCTGCCATAAGACGCGGATCTTCTTTCACTAGACCACTGCACCGTCTCACAAAATCATCCAACATCCACGACATCCCAAAGGTACTTGACACCCCAGGAGCAACTGAACCACTAGTCGATACCAGCACAGAAGCATTGCGATGTCCCAACATCACTACCGCCACATTGCGATTCTTAATGTCAGCACCCAAGATGCTACGTCGGTATAGATAAATACCTCCCCCTTCTGGCTTGGCGTTAAAATCTACTAACTTGACTCGCATTTCACCAGTAGGTGTGTTAAACCGCCTCAGGGAGCGTCTCAATTTCACCTCCAGACGCTCCCTGTCCTGATACTCTGAGGGTGGTAGCAACACACTAAGCGCTACAGTTAATTTATCCGTAAGCTTCAGTCTCTGACGCAATACCCACAAAGCTCCACAAATCTTTGGGACTGCGCTTTCCTCTTTTAATTGCTTTAGTAGCGAGTTACCACCATATTTGTGCCTTGCCAGAAACCCAACAGCGTAGCAGTCCTCATCAATACCTACCCAGCAGGTGTTCTCTGGGTCTACTTCACCAGATTTGGTTTTCTCGTAGTTCCGCACAGATGCAGCTGACACATCCGCTATCTCCGGCTCCATACACAACAACATAGGAAAGCCATTCGACGTAGGCACGCTAGCGATCGCTTTGGTCTGAGAACCACCCAAATCTATAGCCAACACCAAATCTGGCACTGCAACTGTTGCAGGCTTACTCATCTCATCACTCCTTGTTAAAAAATTTTGTATTAACTCAAGCCCAGTTCAATCAATAGGCATCCCATCAATGGAGTTTGGTAATAAGGATGGAACTATCAGCAATCCAAGCGGCATTTCCAAACTGCTCATTGAATGCAGACTATCAACGACACCAATAGCAATCGCCCCAATGCAAACGACAATTAATAAGACCAAAAATAAGACTATACGCAATCCGCAACCTAAATAAGTCGTTATGGTTCTTTATCCAAACAAAGCATCCATCTCAACTCTTGCAGCCTTTTGTTCATCAGATAATTCCAGCTGTAAATCTTGGTTGCCATCCCAAAAATCATCATCTTGGTCAGATTCCTCAATTACAGCAACTTGATTGTCAGCACCAGCTTTTTTTGCGTTTGCTCTCTCCACGACTTCCTGCTGCGCCACAGTCGCCGATGCACTCTTGTGTGCACCCACACGCTCTACACTCTCTATCGACATCAGCGATATCGGCAATGCCAACTCAAGATTTAACTCCAGCTGGATACAATCCCACTGCCGCACAAAATCGGAAAACGATGACAGTGCCACCTTCCTCAACACCTTCTCATCAGTCACCCCCGCATTAACATATGCCATCGGCATAAAACACATCCGCGCTGCTTCCCATAGCAACTCCTCTATTTTCTTGGTGGGATGATTTGATAAATATTTCAATAACATTCCATCTGGTGTCTGTTCCCGATATCGAAACCTTACCCTCTTCTGCACTAGCTTTTGTTCTACCATAAATTTTCACGCATCCAAATGGTGACAAATGTCTTTCTAGGTAACACTGCCAGAATATTTTGTTCCACAACACTCTAACTACTCAAAACTAGATAACAACCATATTGAAGCATTCACCAACAGGTTGGAAACCAACAAAAAGTATAAGCACGATATAATTTTTGATAGATTTTTTGCCTCGACACCCAAACCAGAAGCGAATTTTCAAACGCTGATTCATCAGCCGCATACTACGCCAAAATTCAAAAGCAATACAATTAAACAGTAATTAAACTTATTTTTTATGCCAGTGCCAATCCAGTTCATTCCTGTCCAATTCGGTTTATCATGTGTACAATCCTGTCCAAATTAAATAGTTTTTTAAAAAAGAAAAAGTTTTTGGAGAATTTCTCCCAAAAAGAATTTTGAGATTTTGGACAGGATTGGGCAGCATTGGTCAAAAAAAGGTGTCTTTCCCCATCCTCCATTATTCCTCACCCCCACTTCCGTACAACGCACACTACACAAGGGTTTGCGTTCCCTGTTAGCATAGAGCCAATACTATTTGCCACAGCACAGTGGTGGTGAAGCGCTAGCCATGTCGCCTGTATGCGCTGTACGCGCATACCGTCTCGTGATACGGGACGACGGCGACGGCTGGAGAGCCGGAGCCTTGTACACAGAGATTGTCGTGATGCCAAGCAAGACTAGAGGTCTGACTGGGGTTGCAAGAATTATTACGCATCCAGTTCGCTTTGCTGCTGATGAGTATGAGCAACTGAAGAAAAAGGCTTATGAAGCGAGGGTGAGCATCACAGAATTCATCCGTCGTGCTGCACTACGGCGGCGTGTTGTAGAACCTCCACCACCCCCACAGTTGAATTGGAAATTGTATGAAGAACTAAATGCAATTGGGGTAAATCTCAACCAGATAGCTAAAGCAGCAAACAAAGCAGTAAAGTCTGGGCAAGACGTAAATATTGATGTTGACCACCTGCAAAACTTAGTGAACTCTCTGCGTGCATCGATTAGAGAAACCCAGATGCAGCTGCTGGAGTGTGGAGTACCAGATGATGATCAAGAAGAGTTCCCTTAGTAGGCGATGGCGCAGAGCGCCCGCTTCGCGATCGCCCTTCTTTGCCCAGAAAGTAACTTCGGCGAAACCTTCTCCCCGAAGCGGAGCCTGGTTGGGGCATAGGGCGCTCCGGGTGCGGAGCAGCCGCATAAAGGCGATGGCGCAGAGCGCCCGCTGAGTGCTTCGCACACGCACTCGCGTTCGCGATCGCCTTTTGGTGTAGCCCAGACGCTGCGGGTTGGCGCAGCCTGTCCGTAGGACTTACGGCAGTGGGCACATGGACAACCGCACTACACAGCAATCAATGACGTATTACTGGTGGGTATCGAAATTAGCCCTAGTAAAGATAAGGGACGGTGAATTACTTACTAGCAAAAATAGCCCTAGTACCAATGAAAATTCGTGATTAGTAACCACCAGTAATAATAGCCCTAGTAATACCAGACGAGACAAGAGGCTGGATATCCATTGAATACAATGGAAAACTATAATTTTTAACGGCAAAGGTCATCCCCACGCTTGGTGTCACTACAAGTTTTGGCAAGATGACATAGATTTCCACACAATTATGTAAATTGGAAAAAATGAGTTGGAGAAAACCGCGATGCAGAGTATCAAGTTAAGTTCTCGTGTGGGGTCTGATAGCATTTTGCATCTCGACGTTCCGGTAGGAACGACGGACAAAGAATTAGAGCAGAACAGTTCGCTTGTGACACCCAACCAGAACCATAATACTATCAGTAATTAGTTAGAGTAATTCACTTGATTGGCAAGCAGTTTAAAAACCAAAGCTTTCGTTCCACTCTGGAATATGTACTGGGGAAAGAAAAAGCCACCATTATCGATAGTAATATGGGTGGTACTACACCCAGACAGTTGGCTAAAGAATTTGGGGCAGCAAGAAGAATGCGACCCAATCTGCAACGCGCCTGCGCTCACGTTATTCTCTCCATCCCCCACCGCGATGCAACTCATCCAAATGGCGAGTACCATGAGCATTTGGAGGATGAGCGATACGCAGAGATTGCCCAGCGCTGGCTCAAGGAAATGAAGTTCTTGAGGGAGGAATTGCACAAGAGCCAGTATGTGATTGCCCGTCACCATGATACCGACCACGAACACATCCATATAATTGCCTCTCGCATTCGTATGGATGGGTCAGTTGTGTCCGACTCCTGGGACTACCGCCGCAGTGAGGTGGTGGTACGCCAGTTGGAACAAGAATTTGGATTGGAGGCAGCACCTTGTAGCAGTGAAAGGGTTGCTACTAGAGTTAAAGAGCAATATGGGATTGAGACAACGGTCAGCGACCGCCGCGCTCAAACCCAGAAGCAGAAACATCATTCGAGTGGCAAACCACCTGTTACCCAACTGCTGGCTGATATTATCGATGAAGCAACTCAAGACAAACCCACTGTCACGGAGTTGATAAAGAGACTTCAGCAGCAGGGTGTTGTGGTTCATCCGCAGTTCAGCACTAAGGGGGTGTTCAAGGAAGCGATGGGCGAAGCCCGCCCTTCGGGCATCGCTTTTGAAATGAACGGGGTAAAAGTGGCAGGCAACAAATTGGGATCAGCATACAGTTTTCCTGGTCTTCAAAAGAAACGGGGTGTCTCTTATGACCCAGAACGGGATTTGCCCGCCATACAAAAGGCTGCTGCTGGAGAACTAGTTGAATTGCCACCACCAGCTACCAAGCAATTAGTGGAAGTACCGCTTTCTAGTGATAAGCAATTAGTAAAAGCAACACCAGCAGGTAGTGAGCCATTGGAAATGACGCTACCAGTGAAAGTACCACAATCAACTACCGAACAGTTAGTGAAAGTGAAAGTACCGCCCTCCAGTGATAAACAGTTGGTGGAAGTGTCACTAGCAGTTGATGAGGAGGGGACAGAAGACGAAGTAGCAGTGGCGAACACCCCTTCGGGGCGCGTCCGAAGGACGAACGCAAAACCGGATTTGGATAAAGGTAATGCTGCACCAGTTCCTAACGCTGCATTTCAGGCAACAGCACTCACTTTAAGAGGCGACATTACCTCATCTGTACCTGTTGGTGATGCTATCTCAGGTGTTGGCGACACTACCCCAGCTGTTGGTAATGGTGGTACTAGCGATAATGACACATCTTCCTCTGTTGCATCTACTCTTAATTCAGGCAACCAAAGTGTTGGTGGTAATAATAATGGAGACACAGATACCAACAATGAGGTCGTACTCCAAGAGACGACTCGGCAACAAAACTACGCCAACAGCATCAGTCCCGCTATCCGGCTGTTTTGGATCAAAGTGGGACGACCTGAAAAATATTTCGGAAATTACTATGACCTTAAGCTAGACGGAGATATTCTCAAGCTAAAACGCAAGAGTGGAGAGGAAATTGCAAAAATTCCCCTTAATGCTAGCGCTGATGCAGAGGACAAAGGGTTGACAAAAGAGGATTTGGTGAGACTGGAAAGACTGAAGGCGTTGCTGTTGACCCAAAACCGACAGCAAGAACACCAAAACCAAGTGGATATGGAGTAGACAAGCTAATGGCTAATTGAAGCTCTGAAGTTTGGCTTCATCAAATGCAATACCCCGACGCGCAAAATATGTATGAAGGTTTATTTCAACAAATAAATCTTTGAGTTCGTCAGCAATTTCTTGGGGTGGGTTTCCTGATAAAGCGATTGCAATCAAACGTTCTGCGGTACGCATTTCACCACAGTCAATTGCGAGAGTTGGGGCACTTCGATACAAGACTGAACGGGTTGGCTCTGCCTCAAGATTACTGGCTATTAAGGAAGCTGCTAGCAGTTCTTTTTCAAACGCTTGCTTGAATAATTGCTCAGCTAAAGCGAGGTTACTTCTGAGTTTAGCAACCTGTACCATCTGAACCAAATCCATTGCCTGTTGATGTAACTCTTGAATCTGACTCATTTTTTCATTATAAACGCTAGCATGAAATACTAGGTAATTTAAAAGACTTCTATTTATACCTTTTGATATAAGGGTAGGCAGAGGTATAAAGCGAAAATACGATTTTTATTGGTAGCAGTTTCAAAGAAATAATTCATAAAATCTGGCAGGGGAATGAAGTAGACATTACCCTGCACAGTTTTTGTTTTACTTAGAGGTCATGATGCATTGGATTGTACCCTTGCTGCCGATAATAATCATCTGGTTCGATATCAAATGGAAGGGAACCGACATCTTCGCCATTGCGGATGTCTTGACGCATCTGCTTGAGGTTCTGTCTACGATTTTGAGCAGCACTAAGACGAGAATTCATCAGATACTCACCAAAGTTTTGACCCCTAGATTTCCACTCCTCAGACATTCTATTAAAGGCAGCAACTTCTTTCTTTTTATTAAATTCAATTTCCATCAGATATTCTTCATTAAGCCCAAGCCGTTGAAGCGTGTACTCCACATACTCTGGCTTTAGCGACCCATCAGGATTAAACTGCTTCTTCTCCTCCTCGCTGAAAAAATCATAGGCAGTATACCCTACCCACGGCTCAGGTTCGGTTTCGTCTAATAATTTCAATCGCTCACATTCTGCCTTGAGTGTCGCTGCGTAATCATCAATTGTTGCCTGGTTGATACCTTTAGCTAATCGCTCCTTTATGTAATCTTCTCTTAAAGTTCCGTCCGCATTAACTTTTTTTCTATTCATACACAGCCAACGCTTTAATCTTGACATATTAAAATCCTCACTAACTTAAATATTTATTATCCAAAAATATCAATAATTAGAAGATGACACTCATATTCAAGTACTTTGATACCAGATTAAACCAATGGTTACACACAGATGCAGACACCAGCAATCCCGACTCAATTCTAACTGAGGAATTGGATAACACGTTGCTGGAGTTCTTCTTCCCTGACAAACAGTTCTCCTTTGGACAAATGGACGAACACACAAAGGCAGAAGACCTGAAGAACCATCCAGACGGTCAAATTTTGCTATTGTCGTCCAAAACACGACTACTTTATGGACCACAAGAATGTTTGGAAGTAATTGAAAGACTATGTCCAGACCGCAAGGACAGAGGTGCTTACGGTTCCATATTCTTGGGAGAGTGCAAAAACGTAATTAATGAGCGATTGAATATTCTGGTAGTAGATGACGCTACTGGGGAAAACGGGGGAATATTAGATAACGAAGATGCTTGGAAATTAGTTGGAGATTGCTATGGACAAATTGCGACTGACTTATACGACCGACTAACAAAAAGGCAAGAACAACAAGACAAAAGTTATCGTGTTATCCAGCATCGTTTTGGGTGGAGAGAGGGAGACGGAGATGACACCAAATTTCGCTTTGGTAAAGGAACACTACGACCACACAATTTAAACCAGTTACAATACGCAAACCTTAATAAACCCAAAATCGACCTTGTTATTCCCCTATCCAGCTTCAAAGGAACCGACAAGGACAACCCAGCAGGACCAGCGAAACCTCAAATCAAGCCTGGATTCTACAACCAAACAATTTGGCTGGGTGAAAAGTCACAGTCCCAAAAGGGGAAAACCGCTATTTCTCAACTGCTAGCATCTTTCCCCCAAGGCATCAAAGACTTCGCTGAAAAACTCGAAGCACAGGCAAAGGAGTTTGCTGAAATTCAAGACGACCCCAGGAAAGTCGCGCAACTCTATTGCGAGAAGTATGAAAAGCGCAAGGCATTGACTACCGAACAAAAGACAGAGTTAGAACAAGAAATAGCCAACCAATTAGCAGATGGTACTCTAAAAAAACAATTGGAATCGACTACATCAACTGTTGAGGTGGATGATGACTCAATTTTGGATGCGGAAGATTTGAACGAGGATAATGCCAAATCTGAAAAAAATGATTTGTTAATGTACAAAATTATCAAGGCAGACCTGCTCGGTCATTCACAACTTTTGGAAACTGAGAAGGTCAGACAAGAACTCAGTCGATTTGTGCAAAATGAATGGCGGGATATTGCCATCGGTCGAACTCTCACTTTCGATAGAGGCATGATTATTCCCTCTAAGGAACTGAAAAACGGTGAAATCTGTGTTCCTTGGATGAATGAAGGAGAAAAAGTCCTTAACTTCCGCTCTCCCTTCCTCAATTCCAATGGTTTGTGTGTCTCCATCAACAAACACGTTGAAGATTACTTGGGATCAGATGGAAAACCCTTAGAAGGTATCATTGTAGTTAATGATGAAGATCATAAGCGCATCCAAGCTAGAATTGACGCACTAAAATCTCAAGGAATTGAAACCGACGAAATAGACCCAGCAGAAACAGAATCAGAACGCCAAGGGCGTGATTTTGATGGTGACTGTATTGGTGTAGAACTGGCTAGCAAATATCCCAATTTCACAGCAGAAGCAGAATACAGAAACCAACCAGAAAATGCTTATACTCCTACAGTTAAGCTGAAGAAGCAATCATTTTACACAGAAGATGGTACACAACCAGAGTTTGAAGAAATCGCCATCCACATGAGTGATGGCATTAGTGTTGGCATCATTAATAACCACGTTACAGCACTAGAAGCTTTAGAATCAGAAATCGAAATCTTAAAAAGTTACGGCACTTTCCAACAGCAATCAAAGTATTTAGACCAAGTATATAATCACTATAAAAAATTATTCGTTCTGGAAGATAATCAAAAAAACCCTCAACCTATTAGGGAAGAATACAGAGAACAGATGCAGAAAATTGTCGAACTAGCATCAGTTCAAGACAGAACTCCTGAAGTTATAGAGCAAGCAATGGAAATCAACCGCTCCATGTGTCGTCAAATGATTGAGTCAGCTTGTTTCCAGAACCAAATTGCGGTTGACTTATTCAAAAGTGCTAAAAAACCTGAACTGGACATAATAGCTGAAAATAAGCGCTATCTATATCGGGATGTCAATTATATTAAAGACAAGAAATCATCTTCCGCTTACCTAAATGAAGGTATCACCACCACTGGCTACTCTCCAGTAGAACTGCTCATCAACCAAACCAACAAATACTTCCAAGAATCCCAACTTGAATCACGCCCAATTGTCCAATTCCAAGACTTATTCAAAGGCGTAGAATTCACTCCACAACAAAAATATCAAGCCATACTAGCAAAACAAAAGTTTGATGATAAATTCAATGAAGCCACAAGACTGAATAAGCGCCGAGAGACAGAGCAAGGTCCTTATGGCATTGTACAGACCAGTAGTGGCGCACAAATCGAAATCACTAACCTCACTCGCTACGGACATCCTGGAATTTGGAGAGCTACAACACTCAACATTCGCCTAGAAGAAATACCAGAAAAATACCGCTCCCCAGAACGTCCCCATACACTGCTAGCAGTAGCACAGATTGATGGGGAGATAGAGAATGGAGAACCCAAATATCGCAAACTAGGGACAGTCAGTCAACAATCTGTCATTGACTACAAACTGAAGGCAGGAATGACGACTGAGGGAGCAACATTAGCCGAACTCAAGCCAGAACTCAAGGAAAGCCAAACCAAACTGCTGTTTCAAGAGGCTTATGAAGAAGCTGAAAATTTCTACAGATCCATCCCAGAAGACCAAAAACTATCAGCAGCAGCTGCTACCTGGAGCATATCTGCCTCTCGCCAAGATGAATTAGAACAAGGGGATAATTCACATTTAAGTACTCGAAAAAAGGTATCGAACTTCGTTTTTGCTGCCTTTGGAGATGAAATAGTTTCTCGACTAAATGAACTGCAATTTGCAGAAATCAAGGTATTAGGGATTAATAAAGAAGGAGACAATTTTGCTGGTAGAGAATGGAATCCCCAACAGAAGTACGAGATAGAGATTAGAGCAAGCGTTCATCCCCCTGGTCATGAGAGGCATGGTTCTAGACTGGTATTTGTCAAAGACAATGATGGGGAGTATAAAGAATTTGCTGTTTTAGAGCAGAGAACAGGACAATTACCGATTGGGACTAAGGCAGAAGCATCAATTGTGCCAGGGGAGGCTTATACAGCAACAGCAACTATTGCTTTACCTCTTAAAGCACCTGTTGACATTACCATTAGGGAGATTAGCAAATTCTCCCAGGCAGGAAAGACTTTCAATGGGGAACAAGTAACGCTAACAATTGGTAATGTTCCAGTTCCTACTGACACAGCAAAAATTAAGTTAGATGGCAAAATATTAGGTGAATTAGATGCTGATTCGATTAAAGAACTGAGAAAAATCAATTACTTAAAAAATGGCAATCCCCTAAATATCAAGTTAAAATCAATTGGAAGTAGCAAAGATGAGGGCGCATTCATTATTGCTGAATCACCAAATAGCAATTTTTTAAGAATCAATAAGATTAATAGCTATGACTTTAAGGAGCAGAGATTTGATGAGAAGGAATATAGAAATGTCAGTTTAGAAATACCTGCTACCAAAAATAGAGATGCAGTATTGTTAAATGGGGAATTATTAGGAGTATTGCACTACAAAAAAGATAAAGAAGCCCTACAACAATTGGGAATTCTTAAGCTAGGTCAGATGGGTTCTGTACACTGTACACTCCAAAGCAACTTCTCCCACACCTTTGTGAAGGTAGATTCCTCCACAGTACAGTATCCCAAAATATGGACAAAGGAATCTCAAACCTTCAAAAATACCACACAAAAAACTGTGGTGACTGAACAAGAGGTGATGGTTGAAAAAAGTGCGCCATTCCTTCAGAAGATAAAAGAACGTCCTACCATACTTTTTACCAGCCAGCAAGACAAAGTTCTGGGACTGATGGGGATGGCGGTTGATAATCACAAAATCGAAGTTGTTCAACACTGGTTGCACTCAAAAGGCATTGAGTTCAACCCAGTAGCTAAAGAAGAAGTACCCTTAGAAACAAAAAAAGGTCTTGAGATACTCTACCTTGCGACCAGCACAATTCAACCAGATGATTTAGAAGCGCTAAAGGCAAAATTTGGAGAACCTTTAGATGCTAACGGAGAAAACAGTGTTTACAGCGAACGTCTCAATTCCTTGCCCAATCGACCGCACGCCATCATCGTATCCAAATCCCAAGAGAAGGAAGTTGTCATATCGGGCACACATGTGCAGATGGTATTTCCCCTCAAAATGCACGGAGAATCCAATCCTTTGCCAGTAAGTACCACCATCGATGCCATGCGGGGGTATGGAAGATGCCACACAACAAGGACATACGAACCGTATAAAGCTTATGGATTCAAAGAAGGTGACATAGCGATCGCTGTTGCGGGTTCTAAGCAAGTCGCCTTCCGGGTGGGCAAGCAGTACCGCATTACCCAGGAAATGATTACCGACCTCGCTTACCAACAGCAGTGGGCAGCGATGGAAAAGCACAGCGCCCAGGAGCTTGCTACCTTCAAAAACAAACCCGAAGTTTGGGGACTACACATGGAACCGCTGGGGGATTACACCAACGGCAAAATCGTACCATTCCCCACCCCAACTCTTGAGCAATATAGGGCTGCACCTACTGTATCCCCATTTCTGCCAACATCTACACCCCCCACAATCACCACAACTACCATTAGCTCTCCAATTAATATCGGCTCCAGAAGTCCCGACCCCCTAGGAGCTGCCCTCACCAATCCCACTGTCAAAGCAAAGGAATTGGGAAACATCAAAGGAGATTACCCAGTATCTTTCCGTGACAATGCAGCAGCGCCAGCGGGAAAATACGGTCCGGAGGCTTATACCCAAGACAAAGCTGCTGGAGTTCCCTTCCTTTCCGCAGAACAAGTCTACCAACACTACAAACAGACTGTTCCCTTGGGGGAGCAACGAGTACAGTTGATGGCAGAAATCATCCAAGCCAAGTTAGAGCAGCACCCCAAGTTGTTTGAAGCCATCACACAAAGAGGAGGGGTGGCATGGTTGGAAAACTGCACTCACTACGTCACTTCTAGCAGAGACAACTACTGGGAAGGCAAGGGCAAGGACTCCCCCTTCATCCGCGCTCTCATCGAGGGATACTCTAGGGTACTGGAAAGTTCCAAGACCGCAACCCTCACCGATAGCTTTGAATCACAACCAACAGACCTTGGGCAGAAAATTGCCACCTCCCCTAACACTTCTAACCCACTTTCCAACCTCAAACCCCTTAACGATGCCGTAGCGCATCACATGAAGAAAGATGTGGCGATGGCAGAAGTTGCCACCCAATTCATTGGCTTCTCAGCTGCACCACCCGATACACCCTCCAGTACTCGTAATTACGAGCAAGCCTGGGGAGAACGGGCAAATACTGGAGTATATTCTATTAATGACACAATTATGGTGTCAGGCTCTGGTCCTTGGCGCGGTGTTACCCAGCAACAAATTCTCGAAACCTTCAAAAACCATTATGTGCCCTTGCTAGATAAAGCGATCGCAGCTGGCAGTTCTTTTGTAGTAGGCAATGCTGCTGGTACTGACCAGTTAGTACAGCAATACCTGCAAGAGCATGGATATAAGCTGGAAGCTCAGGGTGACGGATACATACGCGCTTCATCGCTGGAACTAGTTACTTCTGTTGATAGCAGTAAACTTCAAGACGTTGCACCATCCCCAAGATTTCCAGCACACCCGACTGCTGTACCTCTAACCGCAGTACCCGCAGTCCTCACAACAACTCAAAATTCTTTTGTCGCATCTTCCCAAAATATTCCCCAAACAGGAGTGATGGCTGACACTGTGGGGAGTTATGAGCAAGCCACTATTGATAGTTTGAGAAATTGGTACAGCGCTGTAGACAAACTGGGCAAGTCAGAAGAGTATAAAAACCGGATTGCAGAAGTTGCCACTCAGTTTAAGTCTGGTCAGGGATTGTCAGAGAAAGCGTTGATTGCGATGAACAAAGATATGGAGGAATTACGCTCTATAAATCGGCTGACTCAAATTGCTCAAAGAATTAGTGATGTTCTGGGACAACCTGGGGAAAGTGGTTCCATCCAAGTCAAGGGCAAAACCTACGACATCTCTGTCAATCCCTCCCAAAAAGACTTAACAATTTCCTCTAAAAATGGAGATGTACTTCTTGATATTAAATCAGGTAAAGTACAGACTTACCAAGTCTCTTCTGAGATCATCAAAACTTTTGAAGACATTAATGCCAAAATCGATACAGCTTTATCTCAAGTCAAATTTGAATGCATAGAAATGTAATTATATCAATATTATCTCCAATATATAAATCAGAAATTATGGCTACAAATCCTTTAGTGACACTTACAGAAACTACCTCAAAAATCTCAGAAGATATATCTCCTGCCAAAGCTGCTTATATCCTCAGCCAAATTTTAGACAAAGTTGGGTATGATGAGCAATCTTTTGAGAAGATTGCAGAGGAAGTTAGTCCTTCTGAACAAGAGGATGCTATCAGAACTTTATCAGAGATAATTGGTGGAGTGAATTCAGGAAAGTCTTATGAAGAGTCTATAGTAACAGCATTGTCTTTGGCAGAGGAGCGTGCAGAAGAAATTGATGATAAGGCTGCACCCTTACCATTGGTGGAGGATAGGAAAACATCGCCTTCAACGCAGTCCTCTTCTATGGATGAAGTAGATAGTAATTCAGCATTTGCACGAGATGTGGTTGAGGAAGTATCAACTCTTACTGAACAAGAAGAAACTTTAGTAAGCCTTCATCAGCAAAATACAGAGGATATACACCGATATGTAATTCCGCTAGTCTTAACTAGACTGATGAAAGAGGGGTCAGCATTAGAGAGTGGGGATAATGAAGATTTAAGGACTAGAGTATATGAGTCAGAAAAGTTTACTGCCACACTAAAAGTTACTCCTGGGGACGAGCAGTTATTAACGTTGGATAGAAATGCTCCCTTAGATAATGAGGAAGCCAGAGCTTTGGAGGCAACGAGAGAATCTTCTCAGCTAAAGTTTGAGATTATTATCAACAATATCACCCAGCAAGAGCTAGAGAAAATCAAAATGATAGCTCTACAAGAGGCTCAGAAAGCGTCACAAAGGGATTCTCAACAGGGAGAATTGGGGGATTAAATCAATCCTAACCGTATCCCCATGAGAAAGGCTAGAAAAACGATTATGAGCTTTTGATGACGGAGTATAAGGTTGTAGGGGTAAACAATCCAGGCAACTGCGAAATAGAAGCAGCTAAAAATCGGTTAGGTGAAGATATTACCTAAACCAATACCAGATAAGGTAGCTATTAATGCCTAAGCTGCAAGATACTCAATTTTTACCAAAATTCTGTCTAAGTTAGTACTACTCATTCACAATTACTTAGTTAAATAATATTACTTGGATTAACGATTAGTACAATTTAGAGGGGAATAGTTGGTTGGGAGAGTGGGAGTTTGATCGTGAATGTGGAGCCGAGACCGGGAGAGGAGGAAACAGCAATATTCCCTTTATGGGCTTCAACAATTTGCTTTGCCAAGTACAGTCCTAACCCAGACCCCACATTGCCTCTCCTACCTCTCCCACCGCAGTAGAATCGGCTAAAAATATTAGGCAAATCCTCATCAAGGATTCCCATCCCTGAATCAATTACCTCAATTACCACTGTTGAATCATTCTTCTGTTGCAGGATTTTCACCCAACCAAAATCGGTGAATTTAATTGCATTGCTGACTAAATTAAGGAAAAGACGTCGTAATTCAATAGAGTCGCCTTCTACTATAAGTGGTAAAGATGTATTTAAGTTGATTTGCACATTTAATTTTTTTGCAGTAGCTAAAGGTAGCAATTGCTCTGCTACTGAGATAATAATTTGTCGCAGGTCTACTTTTTCAAGATTCAACTTTTTTACGCCAGCATCATAGAGAGAAGCGTCTAAAAGAGTGTTGACCAAATCCAGCAAGCTCTGGGTGCTAGAGTAAAGACGACGTAGCACTGGCGAAATCTCTTCAAGATCATCTCCATAAACTCCGTCCACAAGAGAATCCAAAAGATGAATTGCAGCCGCAAGTGGAACTCGCAAATCGTGGACTAAGAGTCGTACAAAATTCTCCTGAGCTTTAAGGCGAGCATCTCGTTCAGCAATCCTACGATTCACTCTTAGCAATGCCCGAATCCTCGCTCCTAATTCGTTTGCTACAAGAGGCTTTGTCACCAAATCGTCCGCACCAGCTTCCAATCCCAACTCCAAGTTGGGGTGGTCGCTATTGGCAACTAGCAAAATCGGAAAGTAAGGCGTCACAGTTGAACGGATGATACTAATCAAATCATGCCACTTTAACAGTGAATTGCTCACATCCAAAACCATTAAATCTGGGGGTGACTCCCTTACTATTTCCAACGCCTCTCGAACCGAAGCACTTTTAATCCAATATGATGCCTCCTTTTGAATGCAGTTAAGCAACTGAGATTCATCATCCCTGTCACTATCACTCACTAATAAAATTCTGTATTTATAATCTGTTTCACCTAAAATTCCGTTGGATGCCTCCGCTATATAGGGGTTAGCGGTGGAAGGAAAATGACTAATATACATTAACTGTATCCATCACTTAATAGTAAAGGAAATCCTCAGTATACAGATGCACATTCTTTTTGTTACAAGGCTTGAAGCTAGTAGCACACCCCAAGGTACAAATTTAAACTCTTCTAATAACGGCACTAGAAAATTTGTTTATAGCAATCTGCTCAAATAAGGCTATCTTTAAAGCCCTCAGTATAATGCTGAAAGCATTCGCTTATGGGTGTTGAATCACTCCACTCTATTTCCCTGATTAATCAAAATTTATGATAAGTATCACTTATAATACATCGGTAATAATGCTGAATATAAATAAATTTAATAACTTTTATTTCCTTAGAATTGCTATGTCACAGATCAAAATGCAAATACTAAAATATCCATAAATAAAGCACTTATTGTCTCAGTATATTTACTTACAAAAAGAGAAAAAGGAGCAAAGATGAGTAGAATTAGGGTAGTAATTATTGAGGACCATGAGCTAATGAGGTTTGGGGTAGTTACAGCGCTTTCTGCAAACGAACACATTGAGGTGTGCGGGGAAGCAGACAATGGCTCTTTAGGTCTAAGTCTGATAAAAAAGCATAATCCTGATATAGCCTTAGTAGATATTAATCTTCCAGATATAGATGGTGCAGAACTTTGCAAAAGAATTAAGGACAATTTTCATACAAAAGTCATAATATTAACTGCTGATAACACACAGGATACAGTCACAAAAGCGTTTAGGTATGGAGCGGATTCATACTGCGTCAAAAATTTACCAAGAAAAAAGTTAACAGAAGCAGTATATGTCACTTATAGAGGGGAATCTTGGATTGACTCAACAATTGGCAAAATCGTGATTGAGAACATGAAAGATTCAACAAAATCTATTCGGAAAATCCAAAAAATTCATAATAAAAGAGAGTCCGCTTATGGAGCAAGTATACTCAGTCAGAGAGAGATAGATGTTTTGCGATTAATAGCTCAAGGAATGAGCAATGAAAAAATTTCTGGAAACCTATATATATCTATTGGAACAGTAAGAAGTCATGTGCATCGAATACTACAAAAACTCAACTGTGAAAGTCGTTCCCAAGCAGCAATCAAAGCAATCTCTGAAGGGCTAGTCGAAACACCTGTGTGGCAAGAAAATGATTACAACAACTACCAAATTCAAAACTTATCTATCGCTTAACTGCTGCTGATATACAGAACGCTGGTTGTAAGGCACAACCCAAAGAACGCATCTACCCTTAAGGTGTTTTGTTTCCTTACGACATACATTTAATTCAAAATCATTCCACTTCACAAGCTGACGGGCAAACTGTCCGTCTTTTGATTTTGCCCAAGTCAAAGCTTCTTTCTCTTCAAAGGTCAGGCGAACTGGCTCAGCCAAACCACCTCCTTTCCAAGCTGGAATCATATTACCAACTAGGATACCCACACCAAAAACACCAGATAGAACTAAGGCAGCAGCTAGCATGGAACTAAGGACTGTCTTTGATTTTTGTTGTTCCACCTTCTTCAACAAAGCTGAAGCAGCTTTAGCAATAGCACTCTTCTGTTGAACAATAGCTACACTCGATGCCTTATCGAGCTTCTCATCTATTTCAGTTGTCCATCCCTCCACTACAGTATCAAGTTTCCCTGGAATATCCTCCATTAATACCTCGAACTTACCAAGGGAACTTAAAACCAAAAACAACGGGTCTTTGGGATTGATGCCAGAACGCCGAACTACATCAAGAACTTTCTGTTTAAAATGGTCAGAACGTCCTTCTAAAGCTGCATCTAAAGAACCTTCTATAGAAGTATTCCCACTCATAAAAACCTTTAACTAACCAAAAACTAAAAATCAAAATCTAACTTTTGTTGAAGATTAACTGATGATACTGGTTGTGAAAAAGCTAATAATTCAGAAAGAATTTTATTATTCTTGATTTGCTGGCTAAACTCTTCCATCCAGTTAAAAATACGAGAGCGGTTCATTAAATCTATCTCTGGGTTCTGTAAGGCTTGACTATAGGGCAAATTTATAGATTCTACCAATTCATAAGCACCTCTCCATAACGCTCCTAAATACAATTCATCACCACCTCTATCTTGAATATACTTTTGGATATCAGAGCCATCATAGTAGGGGTACTCATCACCAAAGTGCAGGTTTTTGATTACTACATAATCTGCCCTATTGCCACAGTAGTTAAGAAGCTCTTGCAAGTATTCAACACAATCACGTCGATAAGAAACTGGATGCACAAAGGTGATGCGATAACCCAAACTAGCAATTGCATCCCACAGCAGCACTTCTTCTGCAAATTGTTTGAACTGCTTAAAATTCTGCCCTGGCAAGTCACTAAGAGCTACTATCACATCAGAAAAGTACTCTAGGTCGATAAGCAATTGGTCAGCACCACCCCGCGTTAATGGCAATTCCCCAACAGGTAACAGTACCTCATAGGCATACAACTTATTGCGGTTACCAGTGTAGTAAGCTCGTAACTTTAGTCTGGACTCTAGGTAAAGCTCTAGTAACAACCGTGCTGTTGTGGACTTGCCTACCCTAGCATCGCCAGTTGTCATCACTAGTCTCTTAGGAATGGGGAGAATCGCAGGAGCATTTTGGTTAAGCGGCTTGACTTGCTGCTGCATGATTTTCTAACCCTAGCAACTGACTAGCAACCAACACATTTTGCTCAAATTCCTTAAGCCAAGCTGCAACACGAGATTTGATGACAATGTTGGCTTCTTTGCTCTCTAAAACTGCGCTAAAAGGCAAGTTCTTCTCATCAATATAGTCATAGGGTTTGAAAAACAAGTCGGGCATCAAAATTTCTATAGCCCCAGCTTCTAAAAGTTTAGTTCGAGTTTCAGAGTCTTGATAACGCTCAAACTTATCGGCATCTCCATGAAACAGATTCTTCACCACCACATAATCCACGCGCTCGCCACAGTACTCATAGAGGACACGCAAAATATTCACTGAGTCCTTCACCCTGGACAGCACACTCACCATAGTGACTCTGTAGCCCAACTCTTTAACTGCATCAAAAACGCCTAAGTCCTTCTCGAACTCCTCAAAAAACGCACCAGACTGAGCTGGCAAGTCAACCAATGCAAGTGGGGGACGTTCACTATCCAGGTCTATTAGCAGGTCATCGGCACCGCCCCTCGTAAAAATATCAAGCAGCTTCACTCCAGGTTCTACTGAGTTGTAATGTCTGTACAATTGAGCATTGCGATGGTCCGAGTCGTAAGCCAAATACTTAAGCTTTTTGTTGATATACAGATGAAGCAATCCCCTAGCCAATGTAGATTTGCCCACACCTCCCTTGTCTCCAGTGACAATCACTACCCGTCCTGTCTCCTGATTCGGATTCTCTACCATTTGTTTGTTATTCCTTTTTTTAGTCATAAATAATGAAATCAGTTAATAAAAAGGCGGAGGTACAGAGCTAATTTGGATAACCTACGTTTATCCAAGTTGGGTATACATCAACTCCATACTTTTTGCAAGAATATCTACTGCTTATTTCCCAGTTTCACAGTTCGTAGTTTTATGGATAAATATCCTCAAGCACATTCCGCCCGGTGTGAACCGGAATGAGATAATAGCTCTTTAACTTCATCAAAATCTATATCTCTGATTTAAGTTTGATTTGACCAGAGCCGGAGCCGATAAATTTACATATATGGTGGTATTCGGTATACATTCTTTGAATATTTATAACACCTCATCCACCAACCAAAAAATTACCATTTGATGTAAAATAATACGCATTTTGATATAATTCAACCCCTTCACCAAGTCGGGTCTTTCCGGTATCAAGACCTCTACATTACGTTTTTTCTCAATCTCACCTTACACACATAAGTGTTTTTTATAATATATACGCTCAACTCAGTAGAAGTACAACACACCACCATCGCAAAACCATAAAAAATTAGCCAAATAAATCTACCAATATTAAGAAAGCTGTTGATGTCAGCAATATAAGTATTCAATAGTCACAACAAAGAGGATTTTAGGGTAAAAAGGGCAATCGCGTAGGTTACAGCACCCCCACCCAGCTATAGCTAAGTATTTTTACAATTTAGTATATAGAATTTTTACAATTATAACAGTAAAAACCCAGAGGATTGCTCTTTGTGGAGTGGGGTAAATTTAGGATATAGGAGGCTCGCCTGAAGCTAGGCATTACTCAAACTGTACTTTCAACTAGGCACCTCTGAAATTTTTCCAAAGTTATCAGGGATACAACAGTTACCAAGCTCGCTCAAGTCATTAGTGTTGATTATTCGATAATGAATTTCTACCTTGAAGGACTTAACCATTGCCGCACAAAATCCCTACAATGCAAGTATTTTAGGTTCACGAACACGGAAATTATCCGACCGTGTCACTTAAGGGTGGATCTGGGCTACAGCTTTGACTCCTCCCAGCCGTGGATGTGGGCAGGTAACACGTCCACATCCACCAACATCCCTTATGTTCACTCATAAAGTGGGATTGCTCACTATCATACTGCTTGTGACATCAATTCACTTGACTCAGTAGTTGTACGGTCTTCAAGGAAAGAATGGCCAATTAAGTTAAGGATTTCCACTCTTTCTACAGGAGAAGCAGCAGATACAAGCACTCGTAGGCTCACCCCAGGCTTCGCCCCTAGCAACTGAGACAAATACCACTCCCGCGCTTCCATAGGAACAGCCCCTAGCAATGCTAGAAACTTTCCAGTTCCCAAATCAGCCTTTCCCTTACGAGAATCTGGAAATTAGCACCTCTGAAACTCCAGCTTGCTTGGCTACAACTTTTGCCGAAAGGTTAAACCTGTCGAACATTTCGTCAAATAGTTGCTGGTAAAGAGGAGTTTCCTCTGTTACAAAATTTTGCATTGCCAAGCCAATTATAGGATTAGTTAGTTGTTATAGTATGCGATATTTAAAGAGAACTGTATTAGGATTTTTAAAGACATGGATAACTCAATGGTAGCAAAGGATTTCCTCTCGCTAAACTGAGCCAACGACTTACTCTTACTGAAAGATATAACATCATCTTGAAGGAAGTAGGGCAGAACTTCAGCTACTACTAGCTTACATGGCGATACCTTTGAGGCGCAAGTTAAGCAATTTTCGGCAGCCATCAAGGAATAGCTTCAAGCCAATAGGCTTGAAAACTAGCCCCAGTCTGGCAGGACAGGGGCTGGAAATTGTCATTACTAAGGAAATTATGACGCAGAACAATTCCAGAATTCAAGGGAAGTTTTACCCACTTCAGCATGAGGAATGGTTAAGAGCCAACCGGGAACTAAAACCAGCAGAAGTAGATGTTCTTTACTATCTCAAAACAGTCAACCCTACCTGTGAAAGGATAAGTATCCCATGTAGCGTCATTGCATCTGATTTGAAGAGGGATAAAAGCACTGTCAGTCGAGCAATACTGGTTTTAAAAGAGAAAAATTGGCTACCTGAATGGTTTGAGGTTCAATTTAGGGAGCAAGATAATGCTGAAGCCAAAATACGCCAGCGACTAAGAGCAGAACTTGGTGGTGAGATGGAGGTAGTCACAGCTGTAGGTCGCATTGACCTGCTTACCGAATCTGAGGTTATTGAAATCAAAAACATCAATGACTGGAAGGAAGCTCTAGGAAAGATACTGGCTTACTCAGCATTTTTTCCTGAGCATAGCAAACGCATTCACCTATTTGGAAAACAGGACTTAGCAAAGCTGGCACTTGCAACCCAAACCTGCTGGGAGTTCGCAGTTATCGTGACTTTCGAGGAGGTACAGCCTTGACAACTACAAAGCGTAACATTCGCCGTCCCCAGCAATTTGAGGAGTCAAAAGTGGAAGGATATTTCATGATTTCTAAGCGAGATGCTTTAATAGCGGTTTCTAACAAGTTAACTGGCAGTCAATCCCGCCTTTGGATTTACCTCATGGCTATTGATTCATTCGCAGATTATACCCAAGGCGGTGAGATTAAATATCATGATTTACCTCCAATAGCAGATATAGCGGTAGCCATAGGAAGTTCACTAGACACAGTGGACAAAGATTTGAGGAAACTTCGCAAGCTAGGACTTTATGACTACCGAACTGTAACAGTGCAGGGTCATAACCTGACAGCCGCTAAAGCCAAGGCTGAGGCAGAGCGTTTATCTAAAACCAGGTCAGAATCCAGCCCGAAATCTAGTCAGGGCAAAGATTCCGCTTATTTAAGCGGAGGTAGCGCTTATTTAAGCGGAGATTCCGCTTATTTAAGCGGAGGTAGCGCTTATTTAAGCGGAGATTCCGCTTATTTAAGCCCTCCGAAAACCTCGGAGCCTTTACAGAACAAGGATTTCAGCGAGCCTTCAAACTATACAAACTATTCAGAATTTATTCAGACTCTCTCAGAAAGCCAGCGAGCGAATTTTTTGAATTTCTGTGAGGAACTTACAAAAAATCTCAGCCAACCCGTCAACGACATAGAGGCTTGGTTAGCTCACAGCAACAAAGCCGGAAAAAACCGTTGGGAGGTTTATTACCAAAAATTCTTGGCGAAGCAAAAAACACAAATCAACAAATCTAAAAACAACCAACGCAGCCGACATATTGCCAAAAAGTTTCAACAAGAAATTGAGGAACAGCGTCAGCAAGCTATGCTTGCCTTGCAGGGTGAAGTATGACTGATCGATTGCCACCCCAAAACATTGAGGCGGAAGAGGCGATTTTGGGCGGGATAATGCTTGATCCAGAAGCGGTTAGCAGGGTGAGCGATCATCTGGTTCCAGAAGCTTTTTACATTACTGCTCACAAAGATATCTATCAAGCAGCACTGCGCCTTCACCAACTCGGCAAACCTACGGACTTGCTGTCGGTCACAAATTGGCTAATTGACCACGACTTACTCGCTCGCATTGGCGGTAGAAATAAACTAGTCTCCCTCGTAGACCGTACAGTCAGTGCTGTCAACATCGACGCCCTAGCCGCATTGGTAATGGAGAAATATCTACGGCGGCAGTTAATTAAAGCCGGTAATGAAATTGTCCATCTGGGTTACGAGACAGAAACTGAGTTACCAATTGTCCTCGACCAATCAGAGCAGAAAGTTTTCCAAGTTTCTCACCAAAAATTTTGTTCAAACACCGAACATAACAGCACGATTAATATTGCTGCTTACGAGCAATTAGAGTCATCTAGCCCCATTTACCCTACAGGGCTTTATGAACTCGATAACTTGATGGTGGGATTTGAAACCGGCATACTGACTATAGTTGCAGGCAGACCATCAATGGGAAAGAGCCAGATTGCACTTTTTTTGGCTCTTCAGATGATACTGCTCCACAAGCTACCTGTCATTATCTTTTCCCTAGAGATGACTAAGAAGCAGCTGGAGTACAGACTGTGGAGTTTAATTAGTGTTCTAGCTGCCTACAGGCATTTGGGCTTGATACCCTTAAGAAGCGATCGCATCCGCAGACACCGGGCAGGATTTGAACCTTTAGAGGAATGGGAATTTAGCAGCATTGCCAAAATCGTTGGTATTGCAAGAGAACTACCGCTGTACATTAATGACTCAAGAGGCATTACCGTTTCTGGAATTGCTTCCGAATGCCGTCAGGTAAAGGCAAAAGAAGGCAAGCTGGGGTTGGTTGTAGTTGATTACCTGCAAATGATGGCAGAGGACTCTGGAGGCAACCGGAGCTACGAACTAGGAGATGTGGCGAGGGGACTTTACAAAATGGCAGGTGATTTGGATGTTCCTGTGTTGGCGCTGTCTCAAATCTCTAGAGCAGTTGAGGGAAGGCAAAACAAGCGCCCAATGATGAGTGATCTCAGCCAGTCGGGAATCTTAGAGATGGTAGCAGACAATATAATACTCGCTTACCGGGACGAGTACTACAACCCGGACACTCTAGACCAAGGAATCCTAGAACTAATCATGGCTAAGGCACGGCATGGCGACACTGGCACGGCAATGGTGTTCTTCGACAAATCCTATGGAATTATCAGGAATTTGGAATGATGAAAGAGCCGATTCCTCAAACTACCGTCGAAACCTTCCGCCCTAATGGCTGGATACTGGGTTTTGACGCCCAGAGCAGCAACCTACAGTTCGGACTGCCGCTCTTGTGCAGTCCGGTGCTTGCGACTCAGCCCGTCTACTTGTGTTCGGGCAGAATCAAGTTTTTGGATACCAACTACAAGCCAAAGTTACCAGCACGACAATCTCACTGCTTAATTTACTGGGGTGATAATGTCCAGCTCTTTAGGGAAGTCTTTGAGCCGTATGGTGTCATTCACCTACCAGCTCAACCTCTATATAAAGAAGAAGCCCAACAAAGAACAGATGATGAGTGGAGAGTCTCTGAATTTTTACTGGGGGATATCGAAAATAGGCCTAGTAAAGACTCCGAACAGATAGAGATACCCCCCAGTAAAGACAGCCCTAGTACAAACTCCTCTAAGTCCCATATATCCCCCAGTAATAGCAGCCCTAGTAAAAAGCACAGAAATTGGGGTGAGGGTAACGGCACTATTTATTGGCGCACCATTACCAAGAATGGAAAGGAATACCCCCAGGCTTATTATCACTGGAAGGAAAACGGTCTCAAGAGAACCAAGTACATTCCTAAGCAATTACTAGGGGTTATTCAAGAAGCAGAGGAACAGAAACGACCAGTGATAGAAATTTTGGGATTACTGGGTGTTGTGCAAAGCCCTAGTAAAAACATATTACTGGGGGATATTATAAACAGCCCTAGTAACAATGAAATAACCACCAGTAAAAAAAGCCCTAGTACTCAGGAAGAGCCTTCATGTGTGTCCCTTAAAGATAGCCCTAGTAACGATGGGGGACAGGTGGAAGCAACCACCAGTAAAGACAGCCCTAGTAAAACAAGACGAGACAAGGGGTTAGGCAGTGGCTCAATTCAGTGGAAAACCATTACCCTTCACGGCAAAGATTATCCTCAAGCTTGGTATCACTACGAGTTTTGGAAAGATGGCGATCGCCTGGTCAAAAAGAGCAGGTACATTCCAAAACGGTTATTGAAGAGGGTTCAGGAGCTAGAAATCCAGAAAGCGCCAGTTAAAGAGGTTTTGGTTATATTAGGCGTAAAATTGTAAAAACCCCAGGCGTGGGGCTATTGGCGTAACTCTTTTGCCTCATGGGTCTTATTGCGGAAAATAACTTATTTGAAACTTGAAACCAGTTGGAACTGGTACCATTTGAGCTACAGTGGACGCTTTGCCAGAGATGTAGGCTGTAATTTTATTAGCACTCTGAATAAAATAGACATCAGAATGGCTTTGTACCAGCTACAGCAGGGGCATGATCATGGATCAGGTCATTAACGGATAGCACTGACTAAAATGTCTTTAAAGAAACAATGAAAATATGATGCTGCCTTCTGTATTTAAAACCTGCATCCCTAGAGAAGAAATATTAGCTGGAGACATTTCCCCCGACTTATTCGCCGCCAAGCTGCGACTGGTTGTGGCTGGGTTAGCGCCTCAAGTTTACCAAGACCCCACGACCTTCTTTACCAATACTTTCGCTACTGACGGTTTGAAAACCTTAATTTTAGAAGTGTTTGGGCGTTTGGTAGGTGCAGCTGTTGGTTCTCCTATCATCCGCTTGGAAACCAGCTTTGGTGGCGGTAAAACCCACGATGAAATTGCTTTATGGCATATTGCTAAAAATGGACGGGATATTCCCGGATTAGACCGTTTTGCTGACCTTAATTTAATTCCAGACCGCCCGATCCAAGCTGCGGCGATCGCTTGTCAAGACCTTGACCCAGTTAATGGTGTTTACCATGAAGACACTGGTATTACTACTTACACTCTTTGGGGAGAAATTGCCTACCAAATTGGCAGCATGGAAGCTTACAGCTTGCTCAAAGGTTCTGATGAAAAGCGAGTTAGTCCTGGAACCGTCGTTTTGGAACGGATAATACGAGGGCAACCCACTGTTATTATCCTCGATGAAATTGCCCGCTACCTGCGAGCGGCAAAAGCGACGTTAGTAGGAAATAGCAACTTAGCGGAACAAGTGGTTGCCTTTTTGTTTTCCTTAATGGATTTGGCGGCGGCTTGCAATAACCTAGTATTTGTTTATACCCTAGCTTCTTCTAGCGACAGTTTTGGCGAAGAAACTACTGAAATTCGTGAGGCAATTTCCGCTTCAGCCCGTCAGGAACGTATCCTAAAACCCAGTACTGATATTGAAATTTATAATATTGTTAAGCAGCGATTGTTCAGCAGTATCGATGCTAGTGCTGCCAAAAACGCTGCTAGAGAATATTTGCAAACTTACAAAGCCAGCCGCATCAATTTACCTGACGGTTGTAAAGATGCACGCTACGCCCAAAGCATTGAAGCCAGTTACCCTTTCCATCCCGAACTATTTAACCTGCTAACTAAAAAAATCGCCTCAATACCAAATTTCCAACGCACTAGAGGTGCTTTGCGGCTGTTTGCTAGGGTAATACGTTATTTGTGGAATAGTTCACACTTGACTGCTGACAGTTCACCGTCAACCACCAACAGTCAACAGTCAACAGTCAACAGTCAACTAATTGGATACCCCTCATTCATTCCCATCACATTCCTATAGGTATTGAGGAAGAAATTACCAGCGATTTAACTTCGCGCTTGGAGCGTCCGTTGATGCGTATACCTCTTCAGGCAGACATTTATAATTTAGATGGGAGAGAAGCACACGCTCAATTACAAGACGCAGCATGGACAGCCGCAAGTAAACCTCCCTTTTCTACCTGGGTAGCGCGTACAATTTTCTTACATTCCATCAACCAAGGAATAGCAACAGGTATTCGTCGCGCTGAATTAAATTTGTCACTGCTGACACCTGGGTTAGAAATTGGCTTTGTTGATACAGCCTTGGAAAGGTTGAGTGAAGTTGCTTGGTACTTGGAAAACGATGCGATAACTTCTATCGCTCGTTTTAAAGAAGAACCATCAATTAATAAAATTATTGCGGAAGAAAAGGCACAAATCGGAATCACTGAGGCGAAGGACGACTTACGAAGCCGTCGCAATACAATTTTTGCTGAAAAATTTTTTAAGCTAGTTTCTGCACCGGAGTCACCAGCAGATGTAGATGATGCACCGGATAGCATTGCCCTCTGTTTAATTGATTTCAATGAAGCGACGATTTCCGCCACTACCGAAGGTCCTCCGCCAATTGTGGAGAAAATTTTTAATGAAACAGGCGAGTCAGGAAAGTTTCGCACTTTTATAAATCGCTTATTATTCTTAGTAGCAAACAAGCAAGAATTAGAACGAGCGATTGACAATGCTAGGGAGCATCGGGCAGTTCAAAATATTCTCAATTCTCCCAACCGCTTGCAAGATTTATCAGAAAGTCAGCAACGGCAAATAAAAGATAAAAAAGGTACCCTTGATTTAGCAGTACGAGTATCTTTAACGAATGCCTACCGCCACTTATTTTATCCATGGTTCCCATAGACAACAATAACTTTGCCTTGGAGTTGTATCAGTGTGCTTATAAAAAAGCTGGAGAAAAAAGCGTCCCTCTGCCAAGCGTATTGGGCGCTTGAAGGGTAGTGCATTGGTACAAGCAAAACAAGCAATTTATGATTGTTTAAAGGCGAATAATTACGACCCTAAAACCTTAACTCATAATCGTCAAACGCCCTATGTTTTGAATGAGGAATCAGGAACAAATTTGGCGTTGTTATTTCAGACTTTGCAACCGCTTTCTAAACCAGAACGCATTGCTAATATTACCAAAGGGATTACTGCAATGAGTAATGAAGAGTCACACTACTGGTTTGCCAAGATAAGTAATGGTAAAAGGAGTGTAGCATTGAAGGCGATGCGGATACTTTTAGGAGATAGTTAACTCTGAAAAATCATTTCTACTGCTGTTAACTTAGTGTGTACTCCTTCCAAGACACGCATTGAATTGGAACACTTGCCATAAATTGGGAGATATCCCTACGACCGTAATAAGTAGGGACTCCTCTGAAGTCTTGAGCCATCAACACAATAGGTATTCCTGGGAATATAGGTTGAAACATCCGTATAGTTTTGTCAGCTTCAGTTTTGTTATCTAGAATATGCTTCTTGACGACAACCACAGCAAAAGTCACTCCCTGTTCCTTGATGACTGCTCCTTGAAATTTCATGTTTAACTTCTGGAAAATGGAATTCGACAAGGCAGACGATGGCGATCGCCCTTAGCGCGACGACTGCGAGAATTATTGCTACAGTCTAAGCAATCATCATTTGCACGCGGCTCAATATTGATGATGCTGCGTTCTCGCGCAAACCTTAACTGATGGCACAACTTGACTTCTGGTTTATACAGCCCTGTGAACATCATCATAAAATCGTTCACGGCTTGTTCGGCAGACTTAACGTTAAGGGCAATGACGCTGGGTTCAGCGATATCTTCATCCTCAACATACCGCTGATTTCGGCGCTCCTCTTCGCTCAATGCTTCCTGTTGCAACCGCCCTGCTGGAATCAACTCATGACAGTGCAGACAACCACCATAAGGAAAAGGAAGTACGGGTCGGGTAGCAGTGAAAATATCGCCAACTTGCTTTGTCTGTTTATCCACAGGAACCTTGGCACCAATCTGAATCCCTGGAATTAGGTACTGATGCACCAGCGCGTTAAAGACTAGACGGCTTTGCATGGAGTCCGCTGCCAAGAACAAGAAATCGATGTCTACCAGTAATTTTGTGGTTGACTCATCGACGATGTTCCCCACAATTGCGTCGTAGCGGATAGAGGGATTTGCTTGCTTGGCAACTCGACGGGCGACGTGGACTTTATAAGGAGACAACCGCTTGCCAAGTTTTTTTAACCAGGGAACAGGTGACTTGGTTAACCAAGTCATTGCATCCCAAGGCGTTGTACCGACAATGCGGGGGCGGTTGGTTAATTCAACTCGGTCAAAGTCGATGGCGACGATATGTCCGACCCCCAAGCGGGATAACCATTCATTGATCAGCGAGCCTCCCCCACCAAGTCCGATGATTCCTACCTTCAAGTTGGAGAAAATTTCTTGCCCCACATCCCCGAACATCCGAACATGGCGGTCGTACATGGGGTCAGCAGCTCGCGGTCGGGGTTGGGGAGAGGGATAAAGTCGGCGGATATGCGAACCAACGATAGTCATGTGGTCGAGTTGAAAGCGACCAGAGGCAGTCCAGATATCCCCTGCTACGGCGTTTTTGGCAAACACCAGCGCCCCCACTGGACCGCCACGAGTAATATCGAGCAGCGCCGGATAACCACGTTCGTGGGATGCCATGTCATCGGCGGAGAAACAAACTTCGTCCCTACCACCATGACAATGTACAGCCAGGTAACAGAGATTTTGTTCCGCACAGTAGCCTGATTTTTCAGCCACAAATTTTGCAGTTAAAGCACGGTAGCCGCGTGTACCGGGTACATAATCAATCCCGTCGCGTGCCAAGAAAACTTCCCGTGCCAGGAGGCGGATGCCGCGAGGTGTTTCTACAATACCTGCTGCAATCACTGCTCCATGTTCATCCCCATCACCGGGGAAAAGATGCTGATGAAGCTTTTGAAAAAGTGGCTCATCTATTCTCAGCGAGATTAGTTTGTTCATTGGCTCCTCAACCACGAAAGAACCTTATTTAACTTGGTTGCGGCTGTGTCAATGGCAGGATTCCATCGGTTTGAGCGCCGCGACACCTGAATGACCTGTCGGTCACGCCAATTGACAGGATATTGAAATCCAGCGCCTTGTACTGAACCATCAATCCGGCGTAACCCCGCGTCAAGATAGTGCGGATAGACATCTGTATAAGGATACTGAAAAGAAATTACAAATCCTACCCAACTGGTAGAGGGAACATACTGTTCGCCAATCTGCAAATCATTGACGATGACGTATGCTCCCCCTTGCGCCTCAGCTTCTATATCAAGAGGATGCTCGGGAAAGGCTTGCTTAATTTCTGCGATCGCCTGTTGAACTTCTGGTGTCATTGGCATCTCCTACGAGTTGTCATCTGGTGCGGTGGCGCGGAATTGTTGCCCCTCATGCAGGGTAACGGTTTCGCAGTCCCCAATTTGTTTGAGGGAAGAATTGCCTTTGACCTCAAACAGCACGAAATCTTCCTGGATTGCTACGCTCTGCTTAATGGCAGTCTGCTTAATTTCCAAGCCTGTAGCTTTGTGCTCTGAGAAAGTTACAGGGCGTTCGTTGACGGTAACAGTAATCATTTTTGGCTTTTTGGACAGGGATTCGGTATTTTTTGAGACTTCAATTTGCATGGCGAAATTCTTTGTGTATTGAATTGAGCTTTTGAGTACTAATTGTCCGAGGGTGATAGTTTGCCGTAGAAATACCTCAGCTGCTTTTTTATCCTGTTGGCGTTGAATTGTCTTCCTATGCCAGGATGATAACTTTTGCTACAAGAAAACGTCAACATCAACAGGAAGTAATATCCTTTTAAAGGAAAACGATATCGATGAGGGAAGTTGGTAATACTACAAACCAAATGGAATTAATGGATTACATCGGAGAACGCATCCGATATTTACGGACGAGTTACGGAGGTAAGGGGCTATCCCAAGAAGCGCTTGCGAAAAAGGTGGGAATTACAGCGAACACCATTTCGCGTTGGGAAACTGCAACTTATCGCCCAACAATTGAAGACCTCGAACGCCTTGCCCGGTTCTTTGAAGTGTCGATTTTAAATTTTTTTCCTTCAGAAGAAATCACGCAGAACGAAGAACTCACTGCATTGTTACGTGTAGCTAAACAGTTACCTCCTGAAGACTTAGCGGAATTGCGTACCTATGCTGAATTTCGTAAAGCGCGAAGTCTCTATCAACAGGGAGATAAACCGAAATCAGGGCGTAAGAGGAAAAAACAGAATGACACTGAATGAATATTATGAGGAGATGAAGGAACTTGCACGCCGCATTCGAGGCGAATATGGTTTGACTACGCCGCAAGTACGCAAGTCCGATATACGACGTATTTATAAGGCGTACAACATCAAGTGTGATTTGTGGCCCCCAAAAGATGCACCCCCTACAGCAAAATTCAAAAAGTTGCGGGGGGCTTTCTTTTATGATGAGTGCGGCGCGACCATTATGGTCAATCGTTCGCTTCCCGAAGCACCTGCACTTTTTACGATGTGCCATGAATTTAAGCATTATCTCGTTGACCGCAACCTGAAATCTCTTTTATGTGGTGAATACAATCAAAATGAGGAAATCGAAGTTGGTGCGGAGATTTTTGCCGCAGAAATGTTGTTTCCAGACGAGAATTTCATCGATGGCTTGGTTCAGATGGGCGTAAAAAAAGGCGAATGCACCCCTGAAGATTTGGTGCGGTTGAAGCGAGTAACGCAAGCTACAATTTCTTATGCTGGAATGGTGAAGAAAGCCGAGTTTCTGGATTTTGCCCCTTATGGCTCGTTGAACAACGTCAAATGGACGAAACTCGAAGAGCAAATGTACGGCGTTCCAGTTCACAAGCAGTTCCAACGCCAGCGCAAGCAGGCAAAGGAGCTAAGCTGGTAATTTGGTAGAGGATTTGCTAAACAATGGTTAGTGTTTTATCTAGCACCATTAATCTATGCCCAAACCCACCCCCAAACGCCCCGCCCTCTTCATCGAAAGAATGATGCCCGTGCAACTGCTGAACGAGCAGGTATACTACGAACACGTTGGTGAAAAAACACAAATTACTCGACTCAGCAAGCGGTTTTTGCAAACTACTCACCCCGCAACAACGCCTGAAAAAACGCGCCTTCTCCGTTATCGACACTGAATTTTCGGCACGATATTTAGTAGATGGACTCCATGCGATTATCGCCCTTTATGAGGAAGAAGGCAATATAGAACCCGTCCGCAGATTTCTGAAAAATACTGGCTTAGTCAGCAACGATTTATTTATGCGGACATTTGAAGTGGCGTTAAAAGTTATTCCTAGAATTGGCGATGAAAAGAAACGCATCCCGGAAGAAAAAGCGTTGTTAGATTTGTGGTTAGCAATGGATGAAATTAAAGCCAAGGTTTCTTACCAGCAGACTGAGTTACCGTTAAGTTATGGACAGATGAGTTTAGATTTGGGAATTGTTGACTGATGATTAAGTTATGTTAGCGGTTAACCGTCAACTGTCAACCGTCAATAAATGAGGAAACATAAAATGAAGATTAAAGGAATCAAACGCGGTAAAACTATCGAATTATTAGAACAGATTAATAATATTCCTGATGGTACAGAAATCATAGTTGAGTTAGAAATTGCTCCAACTCAAATTAATGAAACAAAACAGCCTTTAACGGATGAAGAAAGACTAGCAAGACTTAATAAGTTATTTGGTACTTGGAAAAACCAACCTGATTTGATGGAAATCTTTACTGAAATTGACGAACAGCGCCACGTTTATCGAGGTAGAGTGATAGACTCAATTGATAATCAAGATAACAGCTAATGTACCTGTTAGATACTAACATTTGCATTGCACTGCTAAACGAAAATCCCAAAGCAGTTGCTAAATTTAATCGCTTTTTTAGCCAATGCTACCTTTCTACAATTGTAGTTTCGGAACTGTATAAAGGAATTTACTGTTCTAAAGAGGTTGAAAAAAATTTAGAAACATTGGCACAGTTTACCGAACTTTTAGCAGTTGAACCCTTTGACTTAGATGCTGCTATCGAATTTGGCAAGATTCAAAGTGAACTTAGACAGATTGGTAAACCAACTGGAGAAATTGATGCACTAATTGCTGCGGTTGCTCGTTCTCGCGATGATATCCTCGTCACTAATAATATCAAAGATTTTGAAAATATTACCAATTTACGATTAGATAACTGGTTATAATTTTGAAAAAACTACGTGACTATCCCTGGAAAATTAGCTACTCTAGCAATACTCATAATACCATTACAGATTTCTATATCCCCGCATTAGAATGTACTGTCCAATATGACCGTAAATCCGGCTTTTTTAACAGTGCTATTCTCAGTAAGGTTGCCTGTGGTTTGGGTGCAATGCTGCACAATGAAGGGCGGATGCGGTTAATTATGGGTTGTCAGTTTAGCCCAGAAGATTTAAACGCAATTCAACAGGGATATGCACTCCGAGATGCATTGTTAACCCGCCTTGATGCTGACTTAAAACCACCAGAAAACCTTGTCCAACTCAAACACTTTGAAATTCTTAGCTGGTTAATTCAAAATCAATATCTTGATATTACCCAAAGGGCGATCGCATCAACGCCTTTGCCACAGTTATTGGCAATCTCCAGCCAATTTTAGCGCAAGTCCCCACCTTTATTGAACAGGCGGCGATGAGTGCTGACCCAGAAGAAGAGGACGTTTTAATGTCTGAGTTCGACTCAGTATTAGACACGCCGCCGCTGCGTCCAGCAATTGAAGAAATGGTAGCAATGGATTTGGACGCTGACCTCGTAGAAATTCAAAAACCAATGGCTCTTGCTCCCCTCACTCCAAAAGCTATTGAGGAGTTATTCACGACTTCAGTTATTTTAAGAGCTTGCAGAGCGACTTTTGAGAACAAAGGTGAACATATTTGGCAGCTTGCTTACAAAGGACAAAACTACACAGTTACTTTTTCGCCTGATGTATTTGATAAAATGCCTTCACTGCGGTTAATGACTTTTGGCGACCCCTTGTTCGAGGCATTACTGCAAGCGGTTGGCTGTTAAAGCTAATTGCTAATTGCACTGCAACACTTGTCTATCCCACATTCCGCAGGTTAGTTAAGAAAGAAGATATTTGACTATTCTCAATTTGGTAATATTTAAATTGTTTTGACAGTTTTGTTAATGCCTTAATTGCATCCGCTTCGCACGCAAACTTTTCTTGGGACAACTTTTTCAATTCGCTCTTTGATTTCTCTTCTGATTTAGTAACTTTTTGTGATAATTTACCTAGGTCTGACTTCCTTCTAGCTTTGCTTTGCACTATCAGCCTCTTTGTTCTATCCCTGCATAAGTTACATTTAATCAACATTTCAACTAACGGCGCTAGGTGAAATGCTGGCGATCGCACCCTTATTTTTCCCTCGATTTCTAAAAGTTTGTGATCGCTCTGAATATTCTTTGTGTTACCACTTCTTCATTAATGCTATCTATTCTCAATAGTCTTTTTACATTCTACTTCTTTATTAGTTCATAAGTACTGTTTTTTGCTGTGTGACAGTTGAGGGTGCGGAATGTGGGTTTAAAAATAGGTCATTCCACATTTTTTACAAAACTAAACATATATGCGTTTTATCGTGCCGACTTACTTATTAGGTAAGTTTATTAATAATTTGAGCCATTCAATCCAATAGTGCGTTGTAGCATCACCCAGAGTGATGGTTATTTCGTTAGTGCCGACATGAAGATAGGAAGCAATTTCAAAGCGATCAACAGTATAGTTATCGCTTCGGGGATCGTGGTTAGCAGCTACACACTTGTTATTAACCTCAATATTTACGGGTGAATATCCTTTCTTACCGCCCATTCCAGAAGAGAGATGGCTTAGGTACAGTACGGCAAAAGTAGTTTGCTCTTCTAAATCAAAATTAGCTCGGATACAACTGCGATTTGGGTACAGCAAACGAAGCTTACCATCGAAAGCTCCGGAGTCATCATTATTAATCGTTACAACTGACAAACCATCTGTAGCGCTTCTCGTTCCTCCTAAAAACTCACAAGTTAACTGATAATTAGTTGCATCACGGTCAGCTTGTTCTTGTTGCTGCTCGAGCTGAGCCCGCTCGCGATCGCGTTCTGCTGCTTCATCCGCATCTCTTTGCTCCTGAATTAGTTTTTGCTCCATCTGTTGGAGGTTTACTCGTACAAGAGCATTGATATCTTGCGTTCGTACAATTGCAGACACATCAAAAGCAGGTTTACCAGCTATGAGAGACAAAGTGTTCACATAACTGGAAGCTCTTCCACAAATACCTATTGCCACGTATTCATCAGGTAAATACACTTCTACCCTTTCAGCAGAACCAAATGTCTTAACATAAGATGGCAGTTGAGGTATTAATGGTTCGCTGATAAGTTCTTCATTAGTAACTTGCCCATTCAACCACCTGCGCCAAATCAGGCTCAGGGCATTGATAGCTCCGTGTCCGTAGTAATTCACAGTCTGAAAGCGTAAACCTACGAGTACATACCCAAATTGTAGGAAAATATCTCCACCGCCTCCATCGTCTCCCTGCTGCGTCCCAATATAAAGTTCGGATTTAATAGAGCAATCTGCCTCAAGAGGCTGGAAAATTGGCGTTACTGCATCAATAATGTCGCCTTTGCGGATTTGCATTCCAGTCATCACACAAGTATGAGAAATTTGTTCAAAATAGTTTCCTGAAGCACCTTGCGGATTTGGGATTTCCAAGCGTATTAAATTTTTCTCAGGCGATTCGTACTCCATTTTCAATCTTTAAAGATATAGCTTTTATTGTCAAAGATAAACTAACCTACCAACTAGAGTTAGAATTTGGAATAACTGATTGTTTGGTCAATTTTCAATTAAACTTAAAAAACCGAGTTCTGAATGAAGAATAAAGGTTTACACCCTTTACAAATCGCTCATATTCCCGGTTTTTGAAACTGGAGCAAAACATCACGGCTGTCTAGCTCATCGACAAGAAATTTACTGAATTTCTGGGTTGGGCGAGACAATATGCACTTTGAACTGACGCGAGATATGAATATTTTCTCCTATTCAACCACTTCAATCATAGTTGATCTCGCTGCTAGCTGAGTCGTATCTACTGCTTGCACCTCTTTTGAAATTATGTCAAGACTAGCGCGAGCCATTTCATCAAGGTCGCCGAGTAAATTCTCCATCACTTCTACTGGTTCATCTTCAGAAAGTTCCAAAGGAACACCTCTACCAACATTGCGGCTTCGGGCAATATTCTGTAACCCTCTTAAAGCATTACGGACTGGCTTAACACTCGCCAGTACCAACACTTCCAAGATGCCAGAAGGTCCACGCAGGCGGAATTTAAAATTGTCTCCTGGTTTTGGAACAGTAATCCTTTCTCCGGAAGGAACCAAAGCCGCATCTTCTGGGGCATCCCAGTCGCGGGGAAACAAGACAATCAGGTCTCCACTTGAGTCTATTAATACAACGCTGATGTAAAGATTGCGGTTTTCATGATTTTCTACCTGAACCTGAATGTTTGTGCCTGCTTGGAACTGTACAGTCTGGATAAATTGCCTGCTTTGGAATTCTTGATTACCCCGACTAGAAACAATGTTGGCAGTTGCCGTACTATCCACGGGTTGAATTGTGGTGGTGACATTTAGCGACGAAGACGATTCACCTGTAACCAGCATCTGCAAAATGCGCTCTGCCAACAAAGACTTGAGGCGTGTTCGCAGTCGCTGCTGTACAGCCTCTTCTACTGATTCTCCGGCACGACCGAAAGAATTGGGGACGAGTTCTCGCCCTGCGGTAAACAAGCTGATAGCACCCACAGGTGGCAGATTGGGAATGCGCTGTTGTTGGAGGTGACGCACATCGTCTTCTGTGACACGCCCCAACAAGTAATGTACTACATCCTGTTGTGTCACTGGCACGACTTCTATGCGTCTCACTGTTTGGATTGCTGTTTGTGCTTGGGCTTTTTCTGCATCTAGAGATGAGTCTAACCCTACCTTCAAAGTCAAGTTAGTAGGAATTCCGCGCACCCTTTCCCGCAATAAGACTCCTGGCTGAACAACATCAACAGGGGTGTCTTGGACGACTTTGCCGTACCCAACCAATCCCACGCGAGATTGTTGTTCGATGAGTCCAATTTCCTGACTTTGGTTATCAATTAGGCTAAAAATCGACCCAGGTTGAAAACTTTCTAGAGTTTGAGAAGCCACTCCACCCAACCAAAATTCTATCTGGTTATCCTGCACATTCCGGATAACTCCCTCTGCACCAAGAGTAACCTGCTTGCTAAAGTAAAGGAGTTGTTTCTCATTGTTACTTTCTGGCTTAACTTCCAAGTTTGGGTCTTGAAGAATATTTGATGATTGAGCAACATCGTGAGTACGCAGTGCTAAATTAATAAAGACTTTACCAACAGCGTCATTGCTAGTTTGTTGCCACAGATAGCGAGTGAGCAGATAACTGAAGGCACCTGCACTAAAATCCCCAAAGGGAGCATCTGTGGCTAATTGATCGTCTTTGGCAGCACTCAGTGCTACCCCCTTGGCAATACCCTGCTTTCGTCGTCGCTGAAACTCTTCTGGGGAAAGACCGAATTCTGTAAGCCACCGTTGCTGATACTCAAATTCTTCTGGAGTGGCGCTTAAGTTTTCACCGCGAGCCGAACGAGCAGAGCGAATGACTAAATTGCCTCTGGTACCTCCTCCAGAGTGACAGGAATCCAAAATGACTGTCAGGTACTCAGTGCGGATAGCAGACATTAGTAAAAATAGTGTCCGTCCCATAATATCTCGCACTATATTATCGGTTTCAGTAGCGCTATCATATGGTACTAATGTACTGTTAAACCGACGATTATCAATGGGGTTGGGGTCAATCACCCGCGAACCGTGACCGGAGAAGTGAAAAACTACCACATCCCCTGGTTTAGCTTGTTGGATGAGATGTTCCTCGAAGGCAGCGAGTATACCCTTACGAGTAGCTTCTCGATCTTTGACTTCCCGAATGTCTTGAGGATTGAAGCCAAAGCGGTGGATGAGAAGCTCTCGTTGCATTTCGAGATCGGTGAGACAACCATGCAACGAACGGATACCAGCAAAAGTATAGTCATTAATACCAATTAATAAAGCCAGTTTGCGAGAGATATTCTGACTCAGCAGTTGACCATAGAGATTTGCCTGTTCGAGAAAGTCTTGCTGGTTTAAGCCTGGGGTAGCAAGGGGGAAACTGTTAGATTGTAAGGGATTAGAACTTTGTGTCATAATTTTTTCCTGTTAATTAGTTTAAAAAGGTACCTTGGGTTTCTCCAATTAAGGTAAATGCTGCCCAATCTTTTGGATGAGGATGGAATTCCCTTGTTTTGAGCATTGCTTGGCGTAGCGCTTGGGCTTTATTAGGATTGAGCTTAAGTTGGTTATAGAACTCTGTCATTAAATCAGCAGTGGGAGCATCAGGAATTGCCCACAGAGAGACAATAATGCTAGGGGTTCCAGCACTAATGAAGGAACGGGATAAACCAACAATGCCATCGCTGGTAATTTCTCCTCGACCTGTATCGCAAGCACTGAGAACAACTAAAGAAGCATTAATTTCTAAGTCAAAAATTTCATCCGCAGTTAACAATCCGTCTTCTTTGCCATCCGATGCTAAGGCTAAGGCTCCAGGTAAGCTTTGCCCTGATTGATCTTGGAGTTGTCGGTAATCGAGCAATCCATGAGTTGCTAAATGGATGATGTCTGCCTGAAGTAATTTGGATTTAATAGTTGACTCAATAGCTTGAGCGCCAATCAATGCATCAACATTAAGTACTTTGCTAATTGCCAATGCTTCTTCTTGGGCTCCAGGCAGGCTCGACAATTGTTTGGCTGGTTGTCCGACATCTAAAGAAACGGTGGGCATTACAGGATTGCCAACAATCAATATATTGAAGGATTGCTCTCCTGGCAACTTCCGACTCTCGATTTGTTCTAGTTTCTTTTGAGTTAACTCCAGCACTTGAATCGAAGGCGCAGTTAGAATTGTGTGTTTTTCAACCAAGTATCTGCCGTCTGCATCTTGTAGTGCAGCAAAGGGAACTAAGAACAGTTCTTGGTGCGGAATGAAGATAACGTGGGTGTTGGGGTCAGAAGGTAGAAGGTCGGCAATGGGTTTGATTAATAGGCTGTGGAGTTGTTGAAGGCGTTGTGTTTCGTCTGGTTCTGGTGCATCATAGACGATGTCTAAGCTAGCACGACCTCTGACACCGATAGACTTGCGACTGTTGATAATAAGTTGTGCAAGTGAAATATCTTGTTGCAGCAACAAGGATTCTAAATCGCTGCGGCGGAATGTAATCTTACCAGTAGGTTCGATAACCCAAATAAGAATACTTTTCAATCTTTGGTTTCCACGCTTAATAATTGTATATTCAACTAGTATGGAATTTTTCTCTTGGGCTATTTGTCGAATTTTCTGAATAGTCGGAGAAGTAGCAGTTGTTTCAGTTTCAGCTAAGCGCCCGTTTAACTTCTTGCTCAATAAATCTACAAGCGCCCTAGCTCGACTGCGTTCAGCAATTTCCAAGGCAGGTAAGGGTTTTTCTTGGTCAATCAGGACATCTAACAGTAAATTGTAAGTTCTGGCTTGCTGTTCAAAAATTGATACCCTAAAGTTATCATGATCGCCCAAGCTTCTTCGTACAGACTCCCAAAGCTCAATTCCCTGGCGTAGTTTACTTTCTGCTTCTTCAATTTGATTTAAGTATAAATAAGTAAGTCCTATGTCTGTTAGACTACTTGCTTTTCCAGAAAGTTCTTGGATCTCCTCCATAACTTGTAAACTCTGCTCGAAGAACTCTAGTGCTTTGGTATATTCGCCGGCTAAAAGACGAATACTTCCCCGAAAGCGAATAGAATTTCCTCTACCAATCTGATCCCCCAGTTTCTCCTTAAGCGTCAAACTCCTTTCGTTGTACTCCCACGCCTGCTTTAAATTTCCTTGGTAATAGTAAATATCAGCTAAAGCTTGTAAGGCATTGGCTTGACCTTGCTCTTCACTTATATTCTCGGCAATTTTTAGGCTTTCTTGGTAACGTCTTTCCGCAGCAGTTAAGTCCCCATTGGCTCTGTAATAGCCTCCCAAACCTTGCAAATTGTGTATCTGCAACCAGTGAGCAGCTTGATTACCTATCAAATCGGCGATCACCAAACTCTGCTGGTAGTAATTTTTCGCTTTCTCTTTCTCCCTCTGACCCAAGGCATTGTAACTTCTTCCTAGACCAAATAGAGCGTGAGCCTCTAAAAGGCGATTGTTTAAATTTCTGGCAATGGTCAAAAGTTTATTGTTGCACTCTATCGCCTTGGCATAATTGCTCGTGTAATTGTAGGAATCTTGCAAATGATACAGAGCATCCACCTCTTTTTCGAGGTCGCCTGTTTCTTGGAAGATGACTTTAGCTCGCTCGTAGCACTTTATTGCCTCAGGAAAATTCCTCGACTGTCCCGGAGCCCAATAATGAGCTTTTCCTATACAGGTTAGAGCAACTGCCTCTCCGTGACGATAGCCTATCTCAAGAGCGATTCCCGAACTCCTTGTGCAGATATCTATAGCTGTGCCTAAGCCCCAGTCATAGGGATGATTATAAGAGCTTCCTAAAGCATTGAGAATATCTACAAGTAATTCCTTGCCAGCTTTGCCATCTATCTGTTCAGCGATCGCCAAACTCTGTTCGTAGTGATTTCTTGCTTTGTCTAAATCGCGTAAACTTTGATAATCAATTCCCAGATGTAACAGAGCTTCAGCTTCCAAAAAGCGTTCCTTACGGTTTTGCGCGATGATCAAAAGCTGCTTGCTTGACTCTATTGGCTTAGTATAGTCATTTGTGTAACGGTAAAAGAAACGTATATAGTATAGAAGCATCGCTTCCATCTGCTGATAGCTTCTTTCCTGACAGATAACTTTAACCTGCTCGTAGTATTCCATTGCCTTAGAAAACTCCTGACTTGCAGAGTCAGCATTTCTAAGAGCAATTAACAGATTAACGACAATATTAATTAGGCGTTCGGAAGCACCTATGTTGTTTCTTATTGCCAGATTTGTTCCATAATCTAGCATTGTTTGTACTAACCCAGCATCTATCAAGTTTTGGTTGGCTCTCAAAATTGCTAGTTCTTCACCACTAGGACGGTTTAGCAGTAATTCAATCAGATTCAGATAAGCTTGACGACGATTTTCATTCATAAAGTATACCTATAACAGTCACCAACAGTAAGCACTACACTAGTCGGAAAAATTATTCAAAACTGGGGGAGTATTAGGGTAGCGATCGCAAAGTGCCAAGTCCAGTAACTTAAAACCTTTACCTAAGTTAGCTTTCAATTCTTTGTCACCGCGCCCATAGTATTAAGTCCCCCAGCTAACGAAAGTTCCGACTTTACTGAAGAAAGGGAAGAATAATTTACATAGTCGCTACTTGTGCAATTAGTTCATCTAATTCACTGTCAATTGCATCTAAATTTTTGCGAATAGATACCAACTCATGCAGTTTCTGTTCGACATTCTCCTGCCCTTTTTGCTTTTCTTCCAAAATAGAATCTACCTGATCTCGAATATTTTGAATTTCCTGACCAAGTTCTTGGTCAACAGCATCCTTAATTTTGCCTATTTGCTGAACAACAGAATTGCTGATGCCGTCAGATATTTGGTAACTGTCTGTACGAATTTGGTTGATAAATTTCTCAGTGACTGCTGCCTTAATTTTGTCATTAGTTGACTGAACTTTCCAAGCACCCTGGACGAGACCGCCAATAACAATAGCTGGAATCAGAATAAACGGATTCAGACCAGCAAAGGCATAAGTTGCAACCATTATACCTATTTGTGGAATTAAACTTTTCAGCATTTCTTGATAACCAAAAACTGCTCCAATTACACCTGAAACAGCATCTCCAAACAAAAAACCTCCAGCTGTAGCAAGAACACGTTCAAGTAAAGACACTTTTGCTTCTTGATATATAATTGTACCTTGGGAAGCAGAAGTACCAGCAATTAAATCAACGCGTAAATCTTCTACATTCTTAACAAATGCTTCTGCTCTTTGGTCTAATTCAAGCATGAGGCTTTGTAATCGGTCATTCAAAAATGGTTGTAGTTCTGAGGATTGCCATGTAGCAAATTCTGTCTCTATCCTTTGAGCAAGATAGTTTTTAACTTCTTCAACCACTTTTTCTATCTGTGTAGTCACCCATTCTAACTTCAAAAATTTAACTGGCTCTTGAATTTGATATTCTGCCATCCATTGTGTAATTTTTGTCTCAGATAATTCTTGATAGAATTGCTGTGCTTTTTGATGTACAGATGGCTTGGTATCAGCAATAAAATTAGATACACGGGTAACTATTTGATGACGTTCTAATTCTAGTAACCTCAATGGTTCTTGAGCAGCTTCATATCGTTCTTCTATAGTTTTTAAATCAGTTCGTAGTAGTGTTTCTCGCTCAGGAATTATTCGCCTTGCCTCACGAATTGCACCTTTGACTTCTTTAGCAGGTTGGAGAATTTTGAGTCGTCCTTTTTGAGTAGTGAGAAATGTTGCTAACTCTACTTCCAGTTCAGGTACACCAGATTGATTCAATCGCTGTTGTTCGTCTGGTTTATTTGGTTCTAGACGACCTTCCAGCGCACCAAGAGCATCAATAAAAAATATACTTTCTTTACCACGTTTGGTAAGAGAAGCTAACTTGGAAAAAGCGTGCTCTTTAATACTTTCTCTTTCTTTGTCTCTAATTTGGTTAATTCGATTGCAAATGAAGAAAATATCTTCATGTCCCATGCTAATCAAATTATTATCTATGAAATTCAGTTCACTTTGAGAACAGAGAACTTCACAAGAGAGAACAAACAGAATAGCATCCACAGTGGATAAGTAATCCATTGTGACTTTCTGGCGAATCTCATGCTCATTCAGTCCAGGAGAATCAATAATCTCCACCCCGTCTTTACAAATCTCTAAAGGCCAGAATAGCTCTAACTTTTCGTAAGGGTTTTCTTTGATTTCACCTACATTATCTTTAATTACGACATACTCTTCTATTTTTTCAACGGGAATTTCCTTGGCTGGCTTTGCTCCATTATCTGTAGAGTTAGTGTAATGCAGTAAAGCACGTTTGGGCTCTCCCCATTTGACTTCATTAATAATGGCGGTACAAGGTTTTGCATAAGCAGGCAAAACTTCAGCGCCTAGCATGGCATTAATAAAGGTGCTTTTACCGCGCTTGAATTCTCCTAACACAAGTACTTTAAAACTGTCTGCCTGAACACGAGTCTTCAATTTATGCAGAGTTTCTTGCGGACCCTTCATATCCAAAGAATCTAATACTTCTAGCTGGCGTTGAATGAGAGCAACTAAAGTTCTCCGCCGTTGTTGGAATAAGTCAAATTGTGCATGGGTAGTAGTCTGAACCATATAAACCTCCAAAAATTTTAGAATTTAAAACAGATGAACGCAGGGATTAATAGTTGAATATTTCTATTGCTGCGATGATTTGTTGTTTCAAAGCCTCAGCTTTGTCAAGCATTTGTTGCCAAGGTTGTTCATCTGAGTCTGGATGACTTACTTCAATCGCAGCCGTTTTGGCAGATTGGCAGGTAACTTGTTGGCGTTGGATATCTTCTGCTATTTGCTGGTATATCTTGCGTAGTCGCTCAAAGATGTGATCGCAGTATTCGTTAAATGCCTTGTCTATAGAAAGTTCCAATTTCTTCTGCACTTGTTGGCGCTGTTCTTCTAATTTGTCAGTGAGGAATTGTTCGCTGAGAATGGCTGCACCCAGACTGACAGCGATCGCCATCACTGCTGCACCTCCTGTAAGATAGCTACCAATTACGGCAACACCACCGCCAATTCTGCTTATCCAGCGATATCGCTGAAGAGGAGACATTTCCAGCTGTGGCAAGTTAGACTTTATCTCTAGAGTTTCCTGTTTTTGACTTGATGGCTGAGTCATTTGAGTAGAAAAGGTGCGAGATACCTCTGCGGTTAGCCAGTCAAAATCATCAGAAACTCCCTTAAGCAAGAATTCTTCGGCTTTCTGCCCCAAAGAAAATAACTCCCGCCGCAGCCGCAAAGGTAACTCACGCTCCCACCAACTTTTGGGATTATCTGTCTCACTCAATTCTTGGTTCAGCACTCCTATAAGTGTGCTTTTACTACTGAAAAGATTTTCCTTTAATGTTTGTCCGTGCTGTATACGTCGCCGATCCAACTCTAAGCGAATTTGTTCCCATTGAAGTTCAGCAGTTCGCATTGCTGCTTTTGCCTTTTTTAGTGCCTGTTCGTGTTCAGCAGCGCTCATTTTGGCAGATGCGATCGCCACAGAACCTATATCAATCAACTGAGTCAATATATCAATCAGTTGTCTAGCTACTTGCTGGCTGCGCCATGCTTTGTGATTACCACCTTTCACCATTGCAGTAATCTGCGATCGCACTGCCTCTATTGCTTCGGTCTCGTTCGTATCTTTATCAACTGGATAAGATGGCAAAACTGGTATATCTGCCGAAATTTGGGCTATCCGTTCTCTAGTGACAGCTATTACTTCTTCTCGTTGTTCGTGTTGAATGGTATCCAACTTAGATACAATGACTATAATCCGGGGAATGTGCTTACCAATCACTTCTTGTTCAAGAAAGGCAGCTTCCGTCATACTAAAGGGCAGCGTGGCGCTAACTAGCAGTACTGTGGCATCGCACTGACTCAGTAAATCAAAGACAATAGCCGCACGAGTTGTATTGAGTTCTCCAATTCCTGGCGTATCTATTAATTCAGCATCCAGTGCTTCTAGCCAAGGATGAACTACGGTGAGTTGGACTTTGGCTAATACTTCCTGCTCTTTGCCCTCTGAGTCAGTCACTACCAAGTCGTCCCAAGCAGAAGCGTCTAAAGCGCGACGTACTTCTGAGCTACTGTCAAAACTAACTACCATACTGTCTTCTGTACCAGGAGTAATAGTAGTTAGAGTTGCTGTAGTTGGCAATGCTCCCGTTGGGAGTAGCTCCTGTTCCAAAAGTCGATTGAGCAAAGTACTTTTACCACGACTAAATTCACCAACAACAGCTAGTCGAAAACCAGGAAAACGCAGGCGTTCTGTGATGGTTTGCAGTTGGAAAACTATCTCTGCAACAGAACAAGATTCTGCCAGTAGCGAATTTTGGTGCAGCCAAGAGTCAAGATACTGACTGAGATCCATAGGATGTTGATCAATCGTCATATAAAATTCTCCTATTAAACAATCACTTTCTGAGTGAGGAAATCGACAACTACTAATCGGTTGTCAAAAACACTTTGCGCTTTGAGAAAATCCTCGACATCTTTACTTACCTTCAATTGCTGCTAGCCTTTGCTGCTTTGCAGATAAAGATTTCCGTCGTCTGTCTATTTCTTGGAGATCTGCTTGCATGGTTGTCTGTAAGTTAATCAAACGCTGCAATTCTGTTTCTTGTACTTGCGATATCCCCTCAACAGTTGCCTTGTATTGAGCCATGTATTGGTTAATATGCTGTTTGAGGAAATTACTGACGCTGCGTGCGTAGGTTTGTATTTCATCTTGAGTTTTGCCCTTCACACTGTTAAAGTGAGAATCCAGTGAAGGGCCCAGTTTGTCCCACAATTGCTGCTTGCGTTTCTCTAAGGAAGCACCCATAATCCCACCGGATACAATGAAACCGACTAAACCACCTATGACTGTACCCACAACTGGTAAGATAGCAGTGCCGATTGCAATTCCAGTAGCTATTCCTCCAACCGCAACAAAACCATCTTTAGTGTCCATCTGTTCCTGAAGTGATTGCATAGAAGTAAATACATCAGATGTGTTGAGTTGGACACCATCATGCATAGTCTTCTGAATTTCAAACCCTCCTCCAAGTGTCTGTAGCCGACTATACACCTCAACAAATTTGCTATCAAATTCGCGACTGGCTGCTATTGCTGCTTGTGAGATCTTCTTAATTTTGTTTTGCAGTTCCTGTTGTAATTCATCCTGAGCTGTTTTCAGGATGGATTCTGCCTCATTTTTGACAACATTCTCTAGCGCCTGTAAATCTTCAGCATTGAAGATGGCGTTGTATATTTTTGATATAGTTTTGTCTCGATATTTTTCCACACACTGACCACTCTTTGCTATCGTTGTTGAGATAGCATCGTCAAGCATTCGCTGACACAACAGCTGCTGTTCAGCAGTAAATAAGGCAAGATCCGGGATGATTTCTCGTTCAATTGCTTCTTGACGGTGCTGATAATTTTCCCAGTGCGATCGCAAACTTCCCTCTAGCTGCTCAAATAATCGTGTCAAAAGACGCAAAACATTTTCTGATATGGCGAGTAACCGCTCTCGACACAAGCGGTTAATTAATAACTTTTCTAGCTGTTCAAATCTCTCTTTCCACACAAGTAACTCTGGTGGTATTGGTTCTGCACCAGTGATGTCATCCATCACGACTTGCGCGGAACAACTATACAAAATCGGTGGTTCAATGCTAAGCTGTTCTACAAGACGCGATCGCAAATTATTCAACATATCACTTTGTTCCCTCTGCCTAATCTGATCCATACGCGTGACGACAAATACACAACGATGCAGAAATAGGCGCAAAGCATCCCCCAGAAAACTGGCTAGACTCTGGGATAAAGGTATGGTTGCCGGAATAATAATAATTGCTACATCAGCCTCGTTCGCTATGACTTTTCTGGTAACTTCTCCATGTAAGGCACTTGTGGCATTAGTTCCAGGCGTGTCAATAATCACAATACTATTGGCAAGAAAAGGAGCAGGGTGGGTAATAGTGAGTTGTTTCACATCTTTAGCAACTTCATCTTTGGCAGTAAGAACGTGAATGAACTCTCGATTATCAATACCATCAACTCCAGGTAACCATGGGACAGTGATTTGTTGGCTATCTACACGGGTTTTTACAATTCCTGGGCGAATTCCGCCAAGCTGTACTTCGACTTGTAGGCAACTACCGTAGCGCAGTTTAGTAGCAGCAGCTGTGGTTGGCAAGACTGAGGTTTTGAGCAAATCATCTCGCAGTAGTGCATTGATAAAAGTACTCTTACCACTAGAAAATTCCCCAATAACTGCTAAGTAGAGATTGGGATCACCACGTCGCTTTTGAATTTGGTTAATTTGAAAATCAATTTCGCTTTTTAACGCAGTATAAATCTCTTCTCGCTCGATTATGTTTGCAGCAAACTGCAAGTGGTCTTCAACATCCGTCAAAGCATCCAGTTCATCTATAGTTTCTTGGGTTTTTGTATTTGTCACAGTCCTTGAGCTCCTTTCTCAGACTGTTTTTTCTGACGCAGTTATTATTTAAGTTTTCTGATAACCAGAAGAGTTTTGCTGGTTTCCTATATTCAATTTAGAGCGATCGCCATTAATTATCGATACAGTAAAGTTCCGGTGAAGTTCCGGAAAATTTCTCTATATGGTAGAATTTGCATAGAAATTTATATAGCAATCCTAAATGAGTTACGAACAAAAAGATCCCCGACTTCTTTAAGAAGTCGGGGATCTGATCCTCTCGGTGTTTGCAAATCAAATAGGATTGCTATATAGAAATTTACGCGATGTGCAACTTGATATTCCGTTATGAGAATGCTAGTCTCAAATCTATATAGCGGTTTGCAATTGGATAAGGTACACAAACAAATCAACGAGAAATACCCATTAAGCTTCTTTTATGAAAACAACTTTAACGTTACTATTTTCTACCTTCTCGCCTTCGTAATTACCTTGAATTTGATTTGCTTTAACTACTTTCTCAATCTCTACAACATTGAATGTACTATCTTTGAGTTCGTTAACTCGTGCTTCACCTTTAATACGTAGCTCATCAGCTGTCTTTGATTCTCTTTGCGTTAGTTCAGGGAAAATTATTCCATCAGGAGAACGCATATATAGAACAGGTATACCCCATTCAAATCGTTCCTTTGACTGACGGTACATTTCTAGCCGTCCTAGAGATACTGCTTCGTCAATAGACAGCCCAGATGCAAGTGCAGTGTAAAATCGCTTGCTGAAGACAATTGCATCATCATCTCGCACTTTATACTGCATTGCTACCACTGCTGGTATACCCTCTTTCATTAAAGCTGGTGCTATCCCAGTCCAAGGAGAAACTCCATCACGGCGACCTGATTCACATGCTCCCAAAAGAGCAACTTTAACACCAGCCATTTGTAATTGTTTTGCCAAGTGGTTCGCTGGTAATAATTCTGGCTGCTTTTCTTTGTTGAGCAAGACAAGATGTCCCATACCCTTGAACTCTTCAGTATTTGAGTTATTGTCTTCCTCTGTAAATGCGCCATGACCTGCAAAGTGGAAAAGGTCTGGTTTTTTATCTAGTGCCGAAGTTAACTCCTCAAATGTTGGATTTTTGATGAAAAGCTCCCAATTTAGAGTAACTCCGTCTACACTAAATCCATCTAGCGCCTTTTCTATAGCTTCCTGCTCAACATCCAAATCAAGGTCTTTCCAAGGGTTTGCTGTCACTGCAAGTAGGCGTAATGATTCTTGATTATCTTTCTTAATTGGATGCGTAGAGGTAGCAGTTGATTCATATCGTACCATTGAGTATTTTGGGTTCAACACCAGGAAGTTGTCATAACTATCTTCTTCATTTTCTTGGGGAAGATAGCAAAACTCCCAAGGTATTTGAGCAAGTTTTAAATCTTTAATCACTAAACGAAGGCGAACGCCACCTTCTGAACCTGCTCTTTCAACTGCCTTTTGGAATAAGTTACTAATTTCTCCTGGTGGAAACAATCGAATTGTTAGCTGTTTCCCCAATTCAATTAATTCTTGAGGTGATAAACGTTTACGTTCTAGTTTTCTAAATTGCTTTTCTACTCCTTCAATTAAAACTGCTTCGCGGGTTTTCTCCGCGTCTGATGCAGAAATAGGTTCTATTTCTTTAGATGGATAGGAAACTGTCACGGCTTTGCGAGTTTCACCTACTTCTGAGAAGGGAACAGATATTTTGAATGTTTGATTGGACTCATCATAATCTCGCAATTCGAGATTGAAATTTACATACTGGCGATTTTTAACCATGATTAGCTCCTTTTCGATTATAAATTTGGTTAATTACTTATCCCTGTTTTGTTCCTGATCCTACAGGAGATGAAAGCTGGTACGTTATGACTAATTTATCTGTTAACCTTCAAGTTAACGTTGTTCAACTTTATAGTTTGAGAAACGCTCCTTGAATATGCCTTTAAACAAGTCAAGAATGAACTCAACTGGGCTGATTTATCTCCTGAGCCTGCGGCACGGCGGAGCCGTTAGCGAAGCTCTCCCGAAGGGAGCAAGAGGCACGGACACGCTACGCGAACGCCTGACAGACTATGAAAGCATTGAGCGCTGGTGGGAGATAATTTTTAGTGCTTATCTTTTAGTAAGCATTCAGGCGACTTATTTCCAATTTCGTTGCTGAGACGTTGGTAGCCGAAAATCTTCTAAATCCTAGCCCTGAGTTCTCTTCATTAATCAATGCATCAACTACTCAATTTCTTCAACATCGGGAGTGGGAAGCTGACATGACATGGAAAAATTCTCTTAATAACTTGAGACTAATTATTCAATCTTATATCTTCTACCGTTTACTGCTACCTTGGTTAGATGTATTCAACATTCCTGGAATGAAACGCTGTTTTCTTAAGTTAATTGAATTGATAAATGGTTTTCGAGCTTCTCCAATTCGTTTTTCTATTGCTACTAGTTCTTCTTGAAATTCGTCATCGAATAGTTAATGACGACATTGCCGTAAAAGTTCCTCCCTGTTCCCTGTTCCCTTCTTGTTGAAATGATTTCAATTGTTAGCTGTCCCTATGATAATGAACTCATCTATTATTTTGTTACTTTTCTCATCCACAATGGTATATAATTTCTCTCCTGACTGGACTTTGAATTCCTTACTCCTTGAATTTAGAGCTTGCTTTATTTGATCGACCTTCTCTCCGTTCAATAGAATTATGTAAGAAGCGTCGCTTAGACCGTCCTTTTTTCCGGAGGTAATAACAAAACTTGTTCCTATATTACCTCTAAATATTCTTGTTTTTGGCTCAAAATCATCTCCAACTTGAATTCCTATCACATCATTTTCGAGGCGTATTAAAGATAGAGCTTGAACTGGAGGTAATAGTTCTGTCATGATATTTTCCAGAAAAATTACTCCAGTTAATGTCACAATCAAAAGTAGCGAAAACATCTGATTTTTTCTAGTATAATTAACTAAAAAGCACTTCATTATTTTGTTTAAATAACTCAAATTTCTGTTACTTACCATTGTTACACCTCAATTAACTTAGGTTACTTGAAGAAGGCTGGAGTCAGGAGGCATTTATCAGCGCTTCACCCTAGTTGCAGGCTAAGGATATGGTATTCCGCCACCCTTCGCTAACAGACTCTAAGACCCCATCCAATTGAAGACAAACTTTTTCTGTGCTTTCGCCGCTGCAAAAGCTAAACGGTACGCTACGCGAAAGATTTTGGTGGGGGACTTAAACCATTTTTGGGACAATGCAGAAAGGTAATACTTAAAACTCCAATATCATTTCTGCCCTGTACCCTGCACTGCCGAACCTAGGGTCTACTGGTTTGGCATTGCCTTATTTATTTGTTATATTTGTTATATTACGTGATCTATGTGATACACTTTTCTCTAATATAACTTTCTTTACCATATCTATTGTTTCACGCGAACAATCTAGCAAAGGTTGAGGTCCTTGCTTTATGTCACAAAAATTACTAGAAGGCACCCATGCTTCTAAAACCATCGTTGATTGTTCAGGATAACTTTCTTTGAACTTCGCTGCGTAAGACGCCCTAATCAATTGCTCGCCTTCATGATAAATAATTTTTTCTAAACTACACCAACCATCCTCTCGACAACCAGAAAGCCGAACTATTGTAGTTGGATATAGATGTTTTTCTAATAATGGGTCGTCACTGGGTCGGCCCGAGTATTGGATTTGACCAACAATATTGTCTATTAATACTTCTGGATCAACCTCGTTCTTTTCATTAATATATTGAGTAGGTAACTTAACTGTTTCCATTATCATTGGTACTCGACGAATGAATAATAACTCACCACTCTTAGTGAGTCTCATAACAGCAACAAATGACTGCCTTTCGTTTCTAACTTCAGCAACACTCTTATTAGCTATACCTAAGATTGAAATTGCTATGATTGATGAGAAGAAACAACTTGCAGTAATCTTCAATGACTTTATCTTGAACTTCTTAGATAAAACCATTTTCTTAGTAACTAGATTGTTGTTAGCCTCTTGATTTACTCTAGGTAAATGCGTGTAAGTAATTTTTTTCATTGTTGTTACTCCTTTTTACTTCGTTAATCTTCTAAAAATGCTCTATTCTCGATAAGTAGGTAGATATGTATGAATCAACCCAACTCACATCTTGTACCAATAAAAATTGATGTTAATTCATTACTCAGTATTAAACTGAGACCCTTGATTTGGCGATAAAACCCAATAAAAATAAGGTAGCTTTTTCGGGCATCTTTTTATGTTGCCTATGTTTGTACGGAGAGGTGCAAGATCTGAGCCAACCATGTAACAGAATTTAAATTAGCCAAAACTCTTGCGATTGCTATTTCTTTGGGGAAACGCTGAGATGCACCTTGCTGCTTAAGCGCAGCTATGCGGTTTAGGCTTAACGCGAACACTTCGTTCCGCTTAATATGCGCTCCGCAACACTAACGCTAACGTAATGACAGTTATCAATTTTCGCGCTCACCTCCTCAAACAATATTAAGTTTGGCACTGATGATATCAAGAATATATTTCTTGACTATTTTTTCAAACTGTTCGCTTTTGGGAATATTGGAGGAAAGAATAGTAATAGCTTCCTGAATACAAGCTTCAAGGCGTTCGACTTTTTTAGGAGGAAGAAAGTCATGCCTGCTGTAAGTAAATTTGGCATAGATATCATTCCAATATGGATAAGTCCATCCAAAAATGCGTGTCGTCTCTTGCAGAATATTTACTAATAGCTTCTGGTCAAATTCCTTAAAAGCTCGTGTCCAAACTGCTAAGTTTTCTAAAAATTGATTTGGTCTTTCTTTTAGTCCAAGAGTACTTAATGCCTCCGTAAAGCATTCATTTTGAATCAAATTTATTGCTTTTATACTCATGAATTCTTCCCGTATCAATTCTTGTAATCCTGCTTCCTGCTCCGAATTTTTCATAAGTAATTCCTCTATAGCATTCCTAGAGTAAGACGAGGCTTCCTCCCAGTATTGTTCAATTTCTTGTGCTGCTTGGTTAACTTTTTGGTGGTCATTGCAGATTGTAAGTGCTTCCTGGGTAAAGCTAGCCTGATTTAGAACTGCTGCCCATTTGCTCAGTGCCTTTTCTCGCCGCGACTCTTTCTCAGTGGTGTGTGCAAGCTCCTCTGCTTCAGCAAAGACTGCACGGCCTTCTTCGATCAACCTCGCCCGAACTAAAGCACCTGCTAAGTCCAGCAACTCCTTGCTCCGTTGCCCGCTCTGTTGAATAGTGCTTGCAGATTTTCTTGCATCAGTGAAAAATTCTGTCGCTTCATTTGTAAATTCAGCCTGAACTAAGGCTTGTGCAAACTTTCTTAGTCTTTCTGTTAGTTCCCAACCTTTTTCAAAGCCGTTTTTTACTTCTATTGCTTGGCGGAAAATCTTTGTTGCTTCTGTGACATCTTGAGCTTGAACTAAAGCCGTTGCCAAATTCGCTAAGTCATCTGCTAGTGCCCAATTTTGTTCGGTATGTACAAGATTTTTAACTTCAATGAAAACTTCTTTTGCTTGGTTAGCAAACCCCACTTGCGAATAGGCTGTTGCCAACTTCGGCAGTACCTTTATCTGTTCCCAAGTTTCTATTGTGCGCGCGAGTTCTTTAGCTTCATTGAAAATTAAACTTGCTTCATTGACTTCTTGAGCCTGAGCTAGAGCTAGTGCTAAATTAATCAGCTTATCTGTCTTAAGCAAATTGTCCGTTATTGCATTGGTAACTTCTTTGGCTTTGGAGAAGAATTTACTCGCTTCTTGAGCTTCCCCAATTATTGATAAGGCTACTGCCAATTCGCTTAGTGCTTGTGCCTTAGCCCAGTCTTCCTCAATTGTGTCGATCAGTTCTTTGACTTTCTTAAAGACAGCAATTGCTCTCGGAGAATTTCCTGCTTGAGCTAAAGCTACAGCCAATTTTTGTAATATCTTTACTTTAACAGAGGTGTTCTTTATTTCATCTGCTAGCTTTTCAGCTTCGCTGAAGTTGCTAGCTTTCAGTAAGGCTGTTGCAAAATCTACAAAATCTAAGAGTGTCTTTGCTTCTAGGGAAACTTTATCAAGTAGCTTTGCGACTTCTCTAGCTTCATTAAAAACATCTTTTGCATCTAAAACAGTAGAACTGAACTGGCTTTTTTCTTGCAGTGCATTATAGATAGCCATTAAAGCTGTAAACCTGCTATTAACATTCTTACGAAGACGAGCATAGGCAAGAGCTTCTGTTTCACGTCCTAACAATACTAAAGTTTTGAGATCGATATCTTCATAATTGCTTGAACGCTGGTGTACTACTTGCCGCGCTGTATAAAGCTTGACCAGCGTTAGCAGTTGATTTGATTCTAATGGATCGGTGAATTTATTGATTGCTGATTCCAAGTCATTTACATATTCTGTATCCCTAGAGAAGAACTTAAATTTGCTTTCCATCCAATTTGGCGAACCAGTTAGCAGCGTGTAGAGATCCTCTTCCCTTCCAGCAGCATCCAAGTGTTTTGGCAGGTGCAACAACCCATACTTATCTGCTTTTGTCCAGTCCACCTCTTCCCAGGATTGAGAGTCTTTTTTGTAATAGTCAACAATTTTATTATGCTGCGTTTGTGCATCACACCAAAAATTGTTGTTGCGTTCTTTATCTAGCAGATAATCCCGAAGGGATTGGTGAAATATGGCGTAAGTCTGTTTACCTTCTTCGTTCTTATACAAGAACTGGCGCACCACCCCCAAGTCTTCCCGCAATTGTTCGGGGTTAATACCTGTAAAGTTTACCAACTGTTCTTCCGTCAATGGTTCCTGTGTTACCGTTAGCCTTCCTAGGATGGGCTGATACTTGTTTTGCCATTTGTCACCTAGACGATTGAGGAAGTTGTGGTAAATTTCATCAATGCTCTTGGGTAAAGCAGACAGGTCATCTAAGGGTTGATTTCCAACTTCAATATCGTCTAGCAGCAACTTAGTATACAAGAAAATACCCATCGAAAGCTCGACAATTTCATTGCTGAGGATTTCGTCTTTGACCTTAGCCTTCTGCAAAACTGCTTGGAAGTTTGTGTTCTCTACTCGCTTCTCAATATATTTCCGAATATCTTTTAGATTATCCTCCGACATTTTCTCCAGCTTGTAAGGCTTGAGTGGTTCAAACTCTCGCATTACCCGGTTTTCTGGGCGGGAAGTCATGATAAAACGCACCCAGGTCGGTAAGTCGGAATTAGACAATTTTGCCAACAGCCTAACCAGGTTTTCATTCCCTGTAGTGGTTACGGCTTCATCCAGAGAGTCAATCAAGATGACTGCTGCATCAGGTGGCTTTTGCTGCTGTTGGGCATACATCTTCTCTAACTCTGCCAAGGGTGCGCGAATGAGGATATCTAGTTCGTTATCCGGATCGCTTTCTTTCAGGTTTTCGATATAGACTGCTGTAAGCTGACTTCCGGTCAGATGCTCAATGTTAATCTCGGCCTTTACTTCCAGGTGAACAGGCTTAATGGTATTTGCTAAAGCTAGCCCGTAGCATGGTAGGTTTTTTACCAACTGAGCCGCTAGAGACCGAAATATACGCCCCGGTCTAACGGTTTCCACGTCCCCTGCTCGACAGAAGTGATAGGCTTTAATGATGTCGTTCTCACGATTTTTGCTCTCAGGATCTCCGATCAGTTTAGCAGCAATTGCGCTTTTGCCCACCCCCGGTTCCCCAGTCAGGAGAAAAAAGCGATCGCTTTCATTTTTCAACCATTCATCTATTTTGTGGAATATCCAATCTCGTCCAGTAAAATATTTCGTTAGTTGTTTAATGTCATCTTTAAAGTGTATAGCAGAAAGACGAGTAACTGGTGATGATATCATAATTACGTTAGTCTTCTAGTTTTTCCTAAATTAGTGGCGGCCAGTCAGTAAGAGCTTTT